>CP064979.1:3199439-3519383 GCA_016699575.1 Flavobacteriales bacterium
CCGACGGAACAAGGCGGGACCGTGCCCGAACAGAACGACCCGCGGGCTTTGGTGGTGCCTGCTTTGGCAGGAATACCGGATCCACCGGTCGCTGAGATCCCCCTGAGTTGCGTGAGGTCCGATTTCGACTCCTATTTCAAGAGCCGTCCTAGCGCTCACGATCCAATGCGCTCGGTGCTTCCGGCTCATGTTGATGTGCGCTGGGCCAGCTTGCGGCAGAAGGTTTCGGCCGTTACGGTCGTTGGCAACCAGAAGCGGGGGGTCCGAATTCATCATGGTCTATCTACCCAAGGCGCATCGGCAGGATCACATCATCGGTACATGATAGCGGTGGAGGTCGTTCTGTTGATACCAACCTCCAGCTCGCGCATCTGGGATGTTCGTGAGGTGAACGGCGCTACCTACGTGGTGGACATGGCGGGGGTTCTGCAATCGATCGGGGCGACCTGGAACGACACAGCGACCTATTTCAATTCGATGTTCGTGCGGCGTACGAACGAAACGGCCGCAGTCCATGAACAAGTGAGCAGGGGTTACGACACGAGAACATATCTTTTCGAGTGGGAGAACAGGTTGGAATTGTTGATGAACCATAACAACGCGGCCGCGTTGACCGACAATGACAAGGTTCGCTTCGCGAGTTTTGCCGAACCCCTGGAGCGTTTCACGTCGAACACACCTCCTCCGCCTGCTATCGAGTTCGACCTGCGGCATCACGTCTGTGCCATTGACGTGAACGGCACAGCGGAGAATGTCGACAATGAACCCATCGTTGCTGCTCAACCGTTCCGTGGCAAAGCTGCCGACATAGGCACCCCTTGCCCCCCACGTTGTAAGCTGAAGGCCGCGTTTCCGGACCACGGCATAGCTGTACGCACCCCCTGCCCATGATGAAGAGGAGTATTATTGGCCATGACCCTCGAACAGGTCCTGGCCGTAGGAAAAGTCGTCTTACCGTTCGTGTCCGCAACAATTCTGTGGCTAGACCACAGGCGGTCTCCTCCGCGTACCATATGGCTGGTAGTGCAGATGCTCTTGGCGGCGAGCGTGGAATGCTATGCGGCTTATCTGGCTTCCGGCGGCAGCAACAATCTGTGGGTCTACAACTGGTACGTGCCGTTGGAGTTCGTGCTGCTGCTCCTGTTCATCGGTCCCGGCATGACCGGGTTGCGATGGAAGATAACGATTGCTCTGGTTGCCGTTGCGTTCGTGGGGCTCTGGTGGGCGGATATCCACATTTGCACACCGCAACAACGATTTGTCAGTTCGACGTACATCGTGGGGGCGATGTTCCTCACGGCGATGTTCGTGGCGCATCTCGTGCGGCTGTCCGTTCACGCGGATGTACCGTTGATCCATCAGCCGATGTTCTGGAATTGCCTGGGCCATGTTTTCTTTTTCGCCGGCATGATCCCGACCCTTGGCTTGCTCAATGTCATGAACGAGCGCGATCCCGACTTAGCCGATAAGCTCTATCGGGTGAACGACGTGTTGTTCTTTTTGCGTTACGGACTGATTTCATACTCGCCATTTATGGCTGTGCAACGCTCATCGTTTTGATCGATGCTCCCTGAGAACGAACTGGTGCTCACGGTCATCGTTAGCACCCTCACCATCCTCCTCTTCATCGGCCTCGTCGTGCTCCTGCTCGTCATCAACCAGCAGCGGCGCACCAAGCACCGCGCCGAGCTGGCCGAGGTGGAGGTGAAGCATGCGCAGGAAGTGCGCGCGGTGGAGCAGGAGGTGATGCGCGACACCCTGGCCGAAGTGGGGCGCGATCTGCACGACAACATCGGGCAGTTGCTCAGCGTGGCCCGCATGGGCGTGGTGCAAATGGGCAAGGTCGCCCCCGACGATCCGCGACCGCCGCAGGTGAAGGAGACCCTGGACACAACCATCGCCGAGGTGCGCCGCCTCAGCAAAGCGTTGGTGGCCGAGCGTTGGAACGAACTGTCGTTGGCCGATATGCTGCGCACCGAGTGCGATCGCATACAGCGCAACGGTCCGGTGCTGGTGTCGTTCACCACTGCCGGCCACGAGCCGTTGGTGACCCCGGACCAGAAGCTGGTCATCTTCCGCATCTTCCAAGAGGCGGTGAACAACGCCCTGAAACATGCCGGCACCCAACGCATCAACGTTTCGTTAAGCGATGGTGATGGCATCCGCCTCAGCGTGCAGGACGATGGGCAGGGCTTCGACGTGCAGGGACGGATGGAGAGCGCCGCCGGGCAGGGCTTGCGCAACATGGTGCGCCGGGCGGAAATGATCGGCTATCATTGTGAGGTGACCTCCCGGCCCGGTGCGGGTACAGCGGTCACGCTTGCCCCGCATGCCCAGCTCCCCACCAGCGGCTAACGGCTCACCTGACGTTCCCGTTGCCCTCATCGACGACCACACATTGGTGCGAAAGGGGCTGGTGGAAGTCATCAACGGATTGGGCGGCTACAAAGTGGTGCTGGAGGCGGCCCACGGCTTGGACTACAAGGAGAAGGTGAACGGCGGACCGCGCATCGAACTGGCCATCGTGGACCTAAACATGCCCGTGATGGACGGCTACCAAACCCTCGATTGGATCCGCACCGCCTGCCCCGAAACACGCGCGCTGGCCCTCACCTTCGACGGCACCGACGATGCCATCATACGCGCGGTGCGGAGCGGCGCACGCGGCTTCGTGCTCAAGGACGTGGAACCCCATGACCTGAAGACGGCCCTGGACCACATCAGCGCCACCGGCTACTACCACACCGAACTGGTGCACCAGAGCCTGATGCACAACTTCGACAAGAAGACCAGCGACGAGCGTGCCCGCGACAAAGTGCTGGAGCAGATCACACCGCGCGAGCTGGAATTCCTGAAACTGGTGTGCGACCCCAAGGAATTTACCTACGAGCAGATCGGCGACCTCATGGGCGTGCACCGCCGCACGGTGGACGGTTTCCGGCAGAACCTCTTCGAACGCTTCGGCATCCGCAGCAAGACGGGGCTGGTGTTGTTTGCCGTGCGTTGGGGGGTAGTGAAGGTGTGACCTTCACTGAAAAGGAGGAAAGGGCCAGCGAGCGGTAGTGTCGGCCTTGAGATCCTGCACCGTGCGGATCCAGAGCAAAGCACCAGTGGAGTCGAAGGTCGCGATGCTCTCAGCGGCTGGCACTGGCAGCGGCACTGAGTGTGAACCGTGGGCAATCACCGGCGCTGCCGCGAACGAACAATGCACGTACAGCTTGCCCGTGTTGGCGATCGTGTTCACCATGCGGTCGTTGCCGGTGGACCCCAGCGTGCGGTGCCAACGGTAGTTGCCCGATGTGTCGAAGGCGGCCACCACCACGTCGGCGTCACCGAGCGCGGCCGACATGCGCACGCCATCACCGGGGGCCATGTCGCGCGGTTGCTCCAGGGTGCATGCGATGTAGTACATGGTGCCTGTGCCGTATGTGACACATGAGACGCCATCGACAGGGCGGATGCGTGCTGTGATGAGGGCATGGCGCTCGGCGGCTGTTGGTGCATCGAGAGCGCCTTTGCAGAAGAGCCGGATGATGAGCACCACGGAAGCAATGGCCATGCATAACGTGAGGACGATCAGCGCCCAGTGCCAACCTCGAAAGGCGGTTCGCCAGGATGCCATGCAGCAATCATCCTGAACCCGCCCAACCTCCGCCATCCTTGTTCGCCACATAGCGCGCCCTGCCCACGGCGGCCAGGGTTTGCAGCAGGCGCTCCATCTCCTCCAACCGCTTTTTCGTGCGCTTGCCTTCGAAGTGCCCGGCGATGTCCTCCACGGTGGCGGGTGCGCTTTGGGTGGCCTGCACATCGCACAACTCGGCCATGAAGAGCTGGGCGTTGGCCCTTTCGGCCGCGCCCGCCAGTTGCCACTTGGTAATGAAGGCTTGCAACGCAGCAGGGGTGGGCATGGGGGTGAAAGTAGGAGCGGGAGAAATCCCACGGACCAACGCTACCATGCCCAGCCAGGCGCAGCGAACTACTCGCTTGGCAGCGTACCCAAAACTTGGCGAGTGACCTCCTTGGTTTGGCGGTACTCGATACCATACTGCAACGAATCGCCGGGTACGGTTATACCGTCCACGGATAGGTCGAGCAGGCCTTTTCGGTCCGTCATTTCGGTGGTGTCGAGGATCAACGTGTGGCCGTAAGCCAACCAAACCCTTACGGTGTCCTTGGGTGCAAAGCTGCCGCGAAGGTGAACGGTATGATCGCGCTGGGCATATTGCACATCAACGAAACTGGTATCGGCTGTGGAGAGCAGCTTCTCCGCTTGCTCACATCGCGTCGTCTTGTCCCTGTCCAGTGCTTGCTTGTCGCGTTCAAGGAACATTTGCAGGACGAGCGCTGCAACCATGGCCATGGCCCCACAGTGTGCCATGAGCTTTGCAACCCGAAGCCGCTTGGCGAGCACGACGATCTGACCTGTCCGGACGGCCTTGCACTGTTCCCAGCTCTCAGGACTGAACTCCACCAATTCGCCGGGCAGCACGGCAATCGTGGTGTACCACTTCCCGATGACCGCGATCAGCACCGGTATCAACAGCACCCAATACTGCCAGCCGTGCGTTAGTTGAACAAAGTAGCTCTCGACCAGTGCGGTAATGGTGTAACCCGTGATAAGTCCTGTGAGGTAAGTGCCCACGGACTCCAAGCCGGTTGTCAGCCGATCATAAGCGGTGTCCACCAACTTATGGCCTTGTTCGCGCCAGTAGGCCTTGTAGTCAACTTCGTCAGGCATGACAGGTCAGTTTTTGCGTTGTTGGACCGGGCACTGCTCGTCGCCGAAGAAGTAGTCATGTCGGTGTCCACGATGGCAAACCAGATTGTACTCCGTTGGTGTTGGAAGCTCGAGCTTCGTATACGTGATGGTAGGTACCACAACCGTGGTCGGTTCCACGCACGCATCGCATGGGACGTGTTCGCCTTTGTCATTGACGGCGCCTTTGCACTTGAATCTCATGGGTGGTGGGGTTGGATGTTTGTGTTGACGCTTGTTCAACGGTCAGTCGTTGCTGTACAGAATGGTGAGCGTGTCGCTCTCTACGCCGGCACAGGTGGCCAACACCAGAACGGTATCCAGCGGAAGCAACGTGGGGGAAAAAAGGTCAAGGTTGATCTGGTACGTGGCTGAGCGGCTGGTCTGCGTGAACGGGGCAGTGGTGAAATTGCCAACAGGTGCTTCGCTTCCGTTGACCACATGCCAAGCCTTGTACGTGAGCGGCAACCCCGTGCTCGTGAAGCCTGTGTTCTTGAGCAGCGTTGCAGTTAGCTGTACCAGGTGGGTGGCCGAATCGCAAGTGACCGTGGGAGTGGTGAGCAATACCGTGTCGGGTGGGGAGGGGACTGTGGTGATGCGCGATGTTTCCATGTACTGGTCATCGTCACCTACCCAAGTGCTGAAGTGCACCGTCGTCGGCTCGCGACCCGGCAGCCAACGGGCTGTGGCATTCCCTTCTTCGTCAGCTTCAACGGTCACCTCAAGTGCGCTGGTGGAAGTCCCGGCAGGGGTGGTCCAGCGGCCACTTGACGCGTGGAAGTGGACCGTGCGGATATCGGCTGAGTTCTCGTCGGTAAGCTGCACCGTCATTTCCACCACCGTTGCGCTGTCTGCCGGTACCGAAGTGCTGGGCAGGTCTGCGATAAAGAGTTCAGGGGTCAGGAAGGTCTCCGGCTCCTTTCGGCATGCCACTAGCGCGAAGACGCCGATGATGAGAACCGATAGATGTGATAGCGGTCTCATGGGCAAGTCGATTTGTAGGTGATCGTGGCTTCTGCTTGGCTTGTGCCGTTGGTGTCGAACACGGTGTAGGTTACCTTGAACCAGTCGGACGGGGTTTGGTCTTTGAGCTCGTATTTGACCTTTCGCACCGCACCGTCATCCACAGAACCCAGGTTCACCTCTACTTCACTGCCCGTTGATGGCGAAGAGTTGGCATTGCCCACTTTCAACTTCCTGAACGACTGGCTAGGCCGATGTGTGACCTTGGCTTTGAGCTTTGCGTTCGTGACGGTACCGTTGGTCTCGATGAAGAGGTCGTCGATGAGTTCGCCGGAGGCCATGTCCAATCGGCGGCAGTTGCCGCTGGTGATGGTGACTTTTTTGATGTTCGGCATGGTGTTCAGTTTTCGGTGATGAGTTTTGCGGCCCGCGCTGAGTTGAGTTGTGTGACGTAGCCTTGTAGGTCGATGTCGAAGCTCAAGGCCAGGTACATGTTGGCGTGCACCTTGTAATCACTGCGCAGCGGATGCGGATCTTGTCGGCGCGACCAAAGCACCCCGCCGTTGAATCGTAGCATCTCCGTCAGTCGCAACCCGGCCCCGGTGAGCAGCCCGATCTTGTTTCCGATGGCACCCTTCCACTCAGGATTGTCGGTGGTGAAGTCGTTTGCCGTCAACCCGAAGTTGAGCGACCATGCTGTAGCCCAGCGGTTGCGCGTTGCCAGAAGCTTCCGGTTGCTACGGAGAATGCTGTATGGGACTTCGCGGTTGATGGGCACCGGATGGAACTGGATGCCGTAGAATGTGACGAAGGATGATGGTGCATAAGCACCGAAAGGAATGGCTACGCCGAGGTCCGGTGCGATGTACCAGTCCGCACGGGTCTTGAAGGTGCCGGTCGTATTCACGGTGACAGCCACCTGTGAATGCAGCTTCAGGTCCAAGTTGGTGATGGCATCCGCGACCATGGCGGTGATCTTCGTTGCATCATCCTTCAAGTCCGTGAACAGTTGCTCGTTGTCTTGGAGTTTCGTGATCAGAACCTCTTGTGTCAGCTTGATCAGATAGTCGAGCAAGGCCATCCGTGCCGTCGCGCTCTTCAGTTCCTTGGAACCTTTCTTGAGTCCCGGTAAGCGGGCTTTGACACGGTTGTGCTCCACCTGCCAAGTGGCTACGGCAGCAACTATATGTTCGCTGGAGGCCTTCAGATTTGCGATACGGCCCTCCAGGGTATTCAGACCTTTTGCGTTCTGCACCCATGGCCCGCCTTGATAGTTCGTATGGTCGTGGCTCAACGTTCCTTGTAGCAGTTCCGAGAGTGTGACGCTCTTTGCCAGGGAATCCTTCAGCATAGCCCTGAGAGTGTCCCGCTCGCCTTGGCGAGTGTTTCGCGGATAGTTCTCCAATGAAGGTATTTCGTAGTCGCGAGCTACAGTAAAGTGCTCTACCATTCCGGTGCCCGCGGGAACGAAAACTCTGGTAAGCGCGCCGGCGATGTCGTTCGTGTTCCCCACAGTACCCTGCGCTCCCAGCCGCGCCGCGATGACTTGTAGTTCCTTGTCAAGATCCGCGAACTGGGACTTAAGCACACGACCCAAACGGTTTCTTACGGTATCGAGATCGGATTGCCCAGTGAGCCCGGCCATCTGATCGGCCAAGTAGCCAGCCAAGTGAGCACGCATCCGCTTCACCACCGTGTCTCGAACGTTGTCAGGGAAAGCCATGCTTACATCCAGGCAAAAGAGGTAGTGCTGGTTGGGTTCAAGCGGTGGCACGGATAGTATGGGCTTGGCTTCCTTGGCCGCAGGATTGTAGTTCCATGCGGCAAGGCAGTTCGCCGAGTCGCAGTAAAGGCAATGCGCAACACAGCTATCACCCTTGCATGCGCCGCAGTCGCGCTTTGCTCCCAGCGGCACGAAAGCGAAGTCCTTCTTCCCCAGCTTGCGTACTTTCAATGTTGCGCACCGCAGGTTTTCCGTGCCGTCCAACCGCAATTGAAAGGGAACATCGAACGGCAGGTTGCGCTGGTTTTCGGTCAGGTAGCGTTGCGTATCGGCAGGCAGAATTTGCCCCGTTAGCATGTCGTAGACCCAGCCGCTACCCACCGCATAGCCCTTTGCCTTCTGTGCACTTAGGGTCAATGGTGTCGTGCTGCAAACGGTGAAGGCGACCAAGACAAGAAATGAGACGGTACGCATGGTGGGCGGATTTGTGCGCACAAACCTTCCCTTATCCACACCCCCTTACCAGCGTCCTACTCACACCCACCACCCGTGCTTTTGCACGGTAAGCCGGTGCGGGCGTTTGCGGTGGTTTGCCGCATGCACAACCAAAGCGCCGCTGTGCTTGCCGCCAAGGCCCAATACGGCCTTACCGACCGCGAGATCGAGTACATCAACTTGGTGCTGCGCCCCAACGAACCCAGTGTGCACGAGATCGCCGAGCACATGGGCCGCGGTGCCAATACCGAGGTAGCTCGCGTGACGTAGGGAGCGAGCGGAGCGCCCCCGCACCGCTTCGGGTGTAACGAGTGCTACACACCCGCAACGCCTCGGGTGTAATTCGATGCTCGCGCTCGGCTCTACCCCGTGTGAGAGTTGAGCATGTGGTTGCCGAGTGCGCTTCGGTCTTGGGTGTGCCGCCCGCCTTTGCCGCTCCGCCTACGCGCTTCTCTGGCCTACCTGCTCCCTGCGACTTTCTGTGGTCATCCTGTAAACGACAGCTCCCATCCTGTTCCCGTTTGCCGTCATCGTGTTGCCAACGGCGGCCATCGTGTGCAGCGGCCTCGACGCCACCAACGTCCTGGCCCCCTTCGGCAATAGGGCCCTGCACCCTGCGTTGCTGCGCCTGAGCGGTATAGACCGGCGCGCGATGCGCATGGTCCGTGGGACGGACAGCGCCGTGCCTACGCGACTTTCGGAACACGAACCCCAAACCTTCCACCTCATGCGCTCTCCTTCACTCATCCTCGCCCTTGCCCTGTCCGTTGGCCACGGCGCGTTGCGCGGGCAGGTCGCCGATCCCTCCTTCGGCACCGATGGCTACACCACCGTGGATGTGAACGGCGGCGACGAACAGTTCTTCGATGTGGCCGTGCAGCCCGATGGCAAGGTGTTGGCCGCCGGCACCGTTTGGGGGCTCAGCAATGGCCTGGCGCTCGTGTGCCGCTTCATGGCCGATGGCGCGCTCGATCCCACCTTCTCCGGGGACGGGGCCTTCATCGACGGCTTCGGCAATGCTGATGCGGAGATCCGCGGTGTGGCCCTGCAACCCGATGGCAAAGTGCTGCTGGCCGGCTCCGTGTCCTCGTGGGATTTCGGCACAACGCAGGCGTTCGTCCTGCGCCTCAATTCCAACGGTACCATGGACGGTTCGTTCGGCGTGGGCGGTTATGCCATGTTGCCCAGCACGTCGTTCACCCACTTCAACGAGGTGGCCGTTGATGGCGAAGGGAACATTGTTGCCGTGGGCATGCAGCACGACGGCGGTGGCGACCTGCTCGTGGTGCGCTTCGACCCCAATGGCGAGCTGGACGCCAGCTTCGATGATGCCGGGCTGCATGTTTCCGACATCGGTGCCTATTGGGACGAACTCTACGATGTGCGGATCATGGACGATGGCAGCATCGTATGTGCTGGCGGCACCAACGACGATGGGCAGAACACCACCGCCGTTCTGCTCAAGCTTTCCGACGAGGGTTTGGCGCACCCTGATTTCGCTGGTGGGGCAGGGTTCGTTGAACCGACGGGCGCCGGTGCGGCCACCGGTCTGCACGTTCTGCCCGACGGCCGCATTGTGGCCGCCGTGGCCCATGCACCCGGCATGCAACCCGCCGTGGTACGCGTGGTACGCACCCAGGCCGATGGATCACCGGACGCATCGTTCGGCACCGCCGGGCACACCGATCTGGCGCTCGGCACCGGCGATTGCATGTGGGCTGGTGGCGTGCATGCCGATGCGGCGGGCCATGTGCTTGTGGGCGGCAATGTGCGCGTCGGCTGCAACGGCGTAGGCAACTTCTTCCTGGCCGCGCTCTGGCCCGATGGCAGTGTGAACGATTTCTTCGGCAACAACGGGTACTTCGTCACCACCAATGCCGCGCTGGCTTCCGGTGGAGCGGTGGATGCGCCTGGCATGGCCATGTTGGACGGCCGCGTACTGCTGGCCTCCTCCACGATGGATGGCACGTTGGACGGCTTGGTGCTGGCCGTTGGTGGGGCAGCCTTGGGCGTAACTCCGACCAACTCGACGGTTCAACTGCAGCTGCGCCCGCAACCCGCCGGTGATGCCGTGTGGTTGCCGACCTCTTTGGGTCCTGTTGTGGACGAGGTGATCGTGTTCGATGCCACCGGCCGGGCCGTGCTGGTGGAGCGCCTTCGGTCCACGGCCGTCCCGCTGGATGTAAGCACATTGCCCAACGGGCCATATACCGTGGTGCTGAACAGTACGCTCGGGGTCCACAATGCCAAGTTGCTGGTGCAGCGCTGAGGCCTCCGGAACACGCCAGGGAACGCAACCGCGCACGCCCCGGAACGGCCGACTTGCGGTTGGGTCGTCAGTGCTCCATCAGCACCGCCCCACCGTTCGGGGCGTTCATTGGCCATGAGCAAAGTGCGCTTGCCAGGCATGGCAATTTCGTCAGAACGGTTTGCGTGCCCGATGCCGCACCATCGGGGCGCGCCAGGTATGCTTCTCTTTGCGCACCCCCCTCACCGCATGGATCCCATCCGCTATAGCATCAACCTGCGCTGGTCCGACATGGACCCCAACTTCCACCTGCGCCACGATGTGTACTACAGCTTGGGCGCACAGGCCCGCGTGGAGGCCTTGTTGCGTTCCGGCATCACACCGCAGGTGATGAAGGACGCCCACTTCGGCCCCATCCTGTTCCGCGAGGAATGCGTGTTCCGGCGCGAGATGCGACTTGAGGACCAAGTGGACGTGCATGTACGCCTGAGCAAGGCACGGCCCGATGGTTCGCGCTGGTCGTTCCGGCAAGAGTTCGTGCGCAACGATGGAACGTTGTGCGCCGTGTTGAGCGTTGACGGGGCATGGATGGACACGCAGCTGCGCAAGCTCACCGTGCCGCCGCAGGAGCTCATGGCGCGCTTCCTCGGCATTCCGCGCACCGATGATTTCGAGCTGTTGGCACCATCGGCACCACAGGCCGGTTAGCGGCCAACCAGCACGCGCCCGCTGCGCTGCGCGTTGTCAGTGGCAACAACGATCGTATAAACGCCCGGCGCCAGTGGCGCATCCACTGTGGTGCGTTCAGCCACGGTCGGGGCCGTCCACACGCAACGTCCTTGTGCGTCGTACAGCATCATGCGCGGAGCGTGGCACAGCAGATCGGCCGGAACGAACACCGTGAACGGACCATCGCTCGGCACTGGCACCACACGCAGCGGGGTTGTTCCTTCTTCCGTCGGCGCCAAGCCCACCGCACCTTCCACATCGGCACACGCGCTTTGCAGCACCCGCTTCGGTGCGATCTCTTCCACCCAAGCCACCACGGCCAGGTCGTCCATCTCCTCCACGAAGGTGCCCGACATGTCTGCGGTGAAGGGGTAGGAGAGCGTTTGCCCGGCGCTGAGCGGCCCGATGAGCTGGCCGCCGGAGGTGGGCAGTATCGTCATCATCACCTGGTGGAATTCCGTTTCGCCGTTGGTGCTGGCGTTGCCGGTGGTGAGGCGCTCAACCACCGCGGTGAGCAAGCGGATGTCGGTGGAAGGCTGATCGGCCACCACATGCAGTTGCACGGTGCCCGACACCTGCGTGCCTGTGAACACAGGGTCCACCACCTCCATGCTGATGAACGCGGGCAAGGCCTGGTAGTTCTGCACGTCCCCGGGTTCCAGGAACTGCGTGCCCTCTTCGTGGGCGTCGATGCGCAGGTCAGGTATGCCGCCCACGCCGTAGTGCGAGGAGCGTGCGCTGGCGGCGGGGATGTAATACGGATCACCGGGGTTGGGCCACGACATCTGGTACTTGATGAGGCAGTAGTGGTCCACGGCCGGAAGGATCAGCGTGTCGAGCTTCGCGTTGCTGCCCACGCACGGGCCGCAGGTGCTGCTCGTGAACATTTCGATGAGCGTGTTCCTGACCACGAAAGTGTCGAGCACGGCAATGGTGAAGTGCACCGTGTCGTTGGCGGGCCATTGGTCGGCCGTGCCGTTGGGCGCGTTGCACCAGAGATCGATGGTGTGCGTGCCCGCGGTGGTGGAACTGAACAACTGCGGGTGTTCCAGTACACCCACGGCACCCGTTGGCAATGGTGCGAAGAGCAAGGCGTTGGCACTTTGCACTGCTCCGCCGTCAACGCGGTAGTGCATCATGATGTCGCTGATCGTTTGCGAACCGAGGTTCCGGACTTCGGCGCGCAGGGCCACCGGGCTGCCGATCTGGGCAAAGCGGACCGTGGCGTCCTGTTCGGTGAACGCATCCAGCGTGTGCGCGGCGCCGGGTTTGATCACGTAGTAGGCATTGTCAGCGAAATCGACGTCGTAAGCCGCGCCACACACGCTGGCCACATTGGGCGATGAAGGCACCTGATAGGCCTCGGTACTGTTCACCTGCACGCCCACGGTAAGGCTGGTTTGGCTGGGCGGATAGCCGGTCTTCTGGTCTGCGATGTAGATGTGCCCAGTGGTTTCCTCGAAGACAATGGACCATTGCGTGAAGGCCACGCCATCGCTGCTGGCGAAGCACCACGTGGCCCAGAACTGCCGGTAGGGCGCAATGCCGAACGTCTTGGTATAGAGCCCGCTGCCGCCGTTGTTGAAGTACAGGCCCCACACGCACACCGAGTTGGGCGGCACCAATGGGCTGGGCAAGGCGAAGTTGGTTTCGGTGGGTTGGGTCAACGGGTTCGATGTGAAGGAGAGCACACCGGCCTGGTTGGCCACGAAACTGCTGTAGGCCGCTCCGTTGAACCACACCGGGAAGGGTAGGGCGATGGGCGGTGTAAAGGCGTCGGTGGCATTGGCGTCCAGGTGCTGTACCCAACCGCTGTCGATCATATAAAGGCTGATCTCGGCGTCGATGTTCAGTTCGCGCGGGTTCTCGCCAGCGTCGAGCACCGGCACAATGTGAAACTGGGCGGCAGCGTGCAGGGCAGCAGCGGCAAGGAACATTGTGAAGGGCGTGCGCATGGGACAGGGGTTTCCGTGGAGATGACGAAGATGGGCGCGCGGGGTTGTCGTTCCGTGCCCGCCCTTCCGCGCCGCGCCGGGTTATCGATCCGCACGCGCAGCACCAACGTTCGGCCCCCAGTTGGCATTCGGGCGCCGCGCCCGGCGTGAGCGGACCCGGAAGGGCTCAGCCGCCGGGGTAAAGTCTGTGCCCGCATACATTCGCGCACCCTGCACTACGCAGGTGCCATCCATGCCTACCATGCACGATACAGCCACCGCCACCGGAATGAGCTTCGAACTGACCGAAGAACAAAAGGCCGTCAGGGATGCCGCCCGCGATTTCGCCCAGAACGTACTGAAGCCCGGTGTCATCGAGCGTGATCGCGAGCAGAAGTTCCCCGCTGCGGAGATCAAGCAGCTCGGCGAACTGGGTTTCCTCGGTATGATGGTGAGCCCGAAGTACGGCGGTGGCGGGATGGACACCGTGAGCTACGTGCTTGCCATGGAGGAGATCAGCAAGATCGACGCGAGCTGCTCGGTGGTGATGAGCGTGAACAACAGCCTCGTGTGCTGGGGACTGGAACAGTTCGCCAACGAAGAACAGAAGCTGAAGTACTTGGTCCCATTGGCCAAGGGCGAGAAGATCGGTGCGTTCTGCCTCAGCGAACCCGAAGCCGGTAGCGACGCTACCAGTCAACGGACCACGGCCATCGACATGGGCGATCATTATCTGCTCAACGGCACCAAGAACTGGATCACCAATGGTGGCACGGCAAGCACCTATCTGGTGATGGCCCAAACCGATGTGGCCAAGGGGCACAAAGGCATCAATTGCTTGATCGTGGAGAAAGGCATGCCCGGTTTCACCGTCGGGGCCAAGGAAGACAAGCTGGGCATCCGCGGCAGCGACACCCACACCCTCATGTTCCAGGACGTGAAGGTCCCCAAGGCCAACCGCATCGGCGGGGACGGCTTCGGTTTCAAGTTCGCCATGAAAACCTTGGCTGGCGGGCGCATCGGCATCGCTTCGCAAGCGCTGGGCATTGCAAGTGGCGCCATGGAACTGGCCCTCGCATACAGCAAGGAGCGCAAAGCGTTCGGCAAGACGATCAGCGAGCACCAGGCCATCCAGTTCAAGTTGGCCGATATGGCCACCGAGATCGAGGCCGCGCGTTTATTGTGCCTCAAGGCCGCGTGGCTGAAAGACCAGCACCTCAATTACGACCAAGCCAGCAGCATGGCCAAGCTCTTCGCCAGCGAAGTGGCCATGCGCCACACCGTGGAAGCGGTGCAGATCCACGGTGGCTATGGCTACGTGAAGGAATACCACGTGGAGCGCTTGATGCGCGATGCCAAGATCACGCAGATCTACGAGGGCACGAGCGAAGTGCAACGCATCGTGATCGGCCGGAGCGTTTTGAGCGCCTAGAAGGCCGGAACGAGTGTTTCCAGTTTGACGCCTCGTGAGCCCTTCACGAGAATGAGATGGTTCTCCACTGGCGCGGCCGTGGCATGGGCCAGTGCTTCGGTTGCGTTCGCGAAGCGCAAATGGACCCTGCCCGGGCCCGTTCTGCCGAACTCCGGCCCCACGAGCCAGGCTTTGAGCTGCAGTTCCGTGAGCAGGGCAACGATGCCATTGTGCTCGTCCGCGCTTTCGGCCCCTAATTCGAGCATGTCGCCCAGCACCACGAGTTTCGGGCGGTCGCTTGGCAGTGCTGCGAAGTTCCGCAGCGCGGCCTGCATGCTGCTCGGGTTGGCGTTGTAGGCGTCAAGCACCAAGTGATTGCTGCCCGTGTCCTTGAACTGGCTGCGGTTGTTGCTCGGCGTGTACTCCGCCAGGGCGCCGGCGATCACCTCATCCGGTACCCCGAAATGCTGCCCGATGCACACGGCAGCCAATAAGTTCGGCACGTTGTAGTTCCCGATCAACTGCGTTGGCACATCGTAGTGGCCGTGTTCGTTCCGCACGTCGAAGCTGAAGCTCACGAACGCACCTGCGCCACCGCTGTCCCGGCCGGTAGTGTTGTTGCCATCTTGCGTGCCATAAGTGATGCGGGCAATGCCTGCGCTCTTCGCCATCAACAGTTCATCGTCGCCGTGGACGAACAACGTGCCGCCATGGCCCTTGATCCACGCGTACATCTCGGTTTTCGTTCGTACCACCCCATCGTACCCGCCGAATCCCTCCAGGTGTGCCTTGCCGATGTTGGTGATCATACCGTGCGAGGGCTCGGCGATGGCCATCAGTTCCGCGATGTCACCGGGCTTGTTCGCGCCCATCTCAACGATGGCGAAGCGGTGCTCGGCCGACATGCGCAACAGGGTAAGTGGCACCCCGATGTGGTTGTTCAAGTTGCCCGAGGTGGCCAGCGCAGGGGCGTAAGCGCCCAGGACGGCATGCACCAGTTCCTTGGTCGTTGTCTTCCCGTTCGATCCCGTTATTGCGATAACCGGTATGCTGAACGTGCGGCGATGGTGGCGGGCAAGCTCCTGGAGCGCCGAAAGAACATCGCTGACCAAAATGAACCGATCATCAGTGGCCACCTGCAGGTCATCCACAACGGCGTAACGACAGCCGCCCTGCAATGCCGCGGCGGCCATCGTGTTGGCATCGAAGTTGGGGCCCTTCAAAGCGAAGAACAGCCCGCCTTGGACCAATTGTCGTGTGTCCGTGCACGCGCCGGAGCACTCCAGGAAATGCTTGTGAAGATCGTTGGTGGTGATCATGCCGCGAAAGAAGAAGCCCCTCGGCAAATTGCGCGAGGGGCTTCCATACCGGTGCTGACGATCTCCGGTTACTTCTGCAACTTGCTGCGACGCTTATCGTCACCCAAGCCCGTCGGGCTGCCCACGCGTGTCATGGCGCAACGGAACCCGATGGTACAGGTGCTCTGCCGCTCATCGAGGTAGCGCCGCGTGCCTGGATTCGCGTAATAAATGCGGTCCGCCCAGCTTGCTCCCTTGTAAACCCGGGCACGGTCGTTGACCAGGGTGGTCTTGCCCCAATCGTACATGGCATTGCCTTCGAAGGACGGGTCTTCGTAGAAAATGCTGCTTTCCACATCACCATCGGTGAAGTCGATGTTGTCGGATTGCCGGTAATTGCGACGGTCAATGTTCTCCTCAACCGTCACATTGCGCATGCGGACATCCCCGGGCTGGTCGCTCTGGTAGTCGCTTATCGCGCTCAGCAATTTCGGGCAGATCTCGAGGTCCTTACCCTTGATCAGGTCCACCATGTCCTGCACGCGTTGCATTGCTGCGTCGCTCTTACGGGTGTTGTTGAATTCGATGGCCTGCTCAACCATGGTCAGCAGCTCATCGATGAGCTGGCCTTCTTCCGGGGTCGCCCGGCCGCTCATTTCACGCTGGAACTCGGTGAGGTGGTACTTGATGCCATCCACATCGTAAACAACGATGTCGTGCTTTTCCTGAATGGCGCCATCGCTGTTCAGGACCTTGGTCTTGAAGACATTTCCTCGGAACGGACGGAAGTCGTCCTTGTCCTCAGGGCTCAGCGGACGGTACACGTCCATTACCCATTCGCTCACGTTGCCTGCCATGTTGTACAGGCCGTAGTCGTTCGGCCAGTAGCTGAACACCGGTGTAGTAATGTCACCATTGTCGTTCAGGCTGCCGGCCACGCCCATGTAATCACCACGGCCCCGCATGAAGTTGCCGCGGAAATCGCCGTAGAACGCCCCGCCTTTCTTGCGGCTGTCGTAGCGGACCCAGTGGCCGTTCCATGGATAGATCCGGCGTTCAACCTGTCGCTCGTCCACGGTATTGCCGATCAGTCCGTATGCGGCGTATTCCCACTCGGCTTCGGTCGGCAACCGATAACGTGGGAGCAGGATGCCGTCCTCCATGCGCACGTTACGGAAATCGCGGTTGGGGTTGATGTCCTGCATGCCCTCCACACGCTTGCCGCTTTCGTATTGGGCCGCCAAATAGGCGTCCGTGGTGAAGTGGTCTTCGTTGATCTGGTTCGGGTTGTCTTCGAACAGGCCCTCGCGGATGAGGATCAGCTCGTTCACGCGATCCGTTCGCCAAGCGCAATAGTCGTTCGCCTGCAACCAATTAACGCCCACCACAGGGTAGTCGCGGTAGGCGGGATGACGCAGGTAGTACTCCACGTAGGGGTCGTTGAAGGCGAGTTTGCTCCGCCATACGAGCGAATCGGGCAGGGCCTTCTTATAGATCTCCGGATAGTCGGTGCCGAACACGCGGTCGGTCCAGTAGAGGTATTCCAGCCAGTAGAAGTTCGTTACCTCCACCTCGTCGATGTAGAACGAAGAAACCGTTACCGTGCGCGGGATGTTGTCCCAATCGTGGGTGAGTTCATCGGTTACCCGGCCCATCGTGAACTGACCGCCTTCGATCAGCACCAAGCCCGGACCATTCTCCTGCTCTTCGAACGGCGCCTTCTCAAAGCCGCCGTTCTTGCTGTCGTTGTAGTTCCAACCGGTGGCGCCGCTTTTCTCGAAGTTGCAGCTGGCCAGCAGCGCGGCCGATCCGCCGAGCGCTGCGAGTTGAAGGAGGTACTTCATGGTCGGTCTGTTTTTCCTGGCTGATCAGAACGTTGGGCAGGCCACTTGACGGAACGGACGCTTGCGGTTCTTGCACTTGAACCCGAGCTGTACGCTGATCTCGTGGCTGCCTGCTGTTGCCGTGGTCAATTTGCTGGTGGTGACGTCGTAGCTGTATCCGAACTTGAAACGCTCGGTGTGGAAACCTATGAGCACGATGAACGCGTCGCGTGCACGGTACCATACGCCTGCGGTGATCGGTCCGCGGTCCACATAAACGCCAAGGTTTATCTGTCTGAACGCTGCCTGCTGCTGGTACAGTATGTTGGGGCTGATCTTGGTGGTGGCTTCACCGATACGGCCTTTCTTCACCAACGGGATGGACGCGCCGGCATGGGCGGTGAACTTCATGGGCAGCTTGCTCGTTCCCACGATGAGGCTCTCGTTGGGCTGGGTAAGGTGGTGGGCGGCAAAGCCCGCGAAGAAGATATCCGTGTACCCCAGGATGCCCGCGCTGAAATCAGCTCCACCGACACTACCTCCCCGAGGCACATCGTTGGTGTTGTAGATGAAGCCACGGCGCGGATCGATCATATCCCCGAACGTGAGCTTGTTCCAATCGAGTGATTTCTGGAAGTAGGTCGCCTGAGCGGCGAACTTCATACTGAACTTCCGCGAAACAGTGAGCTGGTAGCTATAGATACCGCTCACAGTGGTGGTGTTCAGGGTGCCCTTACCGGCCTGATCATGCGTCACGAGAAAGCCAAGGCCTCCCGAAATGCTCTTGACGTGCTGGTCGTAGCTCGCACTACTGGTAACGAACGTGCCCGAGAGGGCCGGCCACTGGTTGCGGTAGTTGAGCACCACGCGTGGGCACCGGGCCGTACCCGCAAAAGCAGGATTGAGGTAAAGTGGATTGGCGTAGAACTGCGTGAATTGGGGGTCCTGTCCGAACGACTGGACCGCAACGAGTATGGCCACGGCTGACAATAGCGCCTTCCGTAGCGGTGTCTTGATCACTATGCTCCCCATGCTTCGTGCTCGATGCAAGCGCCAATTATACGGACCGTCCCGCAAGAAGTTCGCCCAGTTGGGAGCCATGGCAATATCCCGAGGGTACTCCCGTTACTGGCACGATCCACTGTAGAACGGCAAGGGCCGAAGCTAATTACTTTTCGTCCCGGCTGTTGATAACCTGTTGATGACGATATGAAGCTCTGCCACCTCACCCTGACCCTTTTGGCCGGATCGGCCATGCTCAATACGGTTTCGGCTCAACGTGCCATTGAGCGCCAACTGGAATGGACCAGTCCTGCCAACGTGCGCTCGACGGGTGTGCAAGAGCGACAGCCCGGTTTTGCCGGCGCCTTCCTTGATGCCGACCGCGGAAACCTGCCTTACTTTTTCGAGGCTTTTGATCTGCCGACCGGGGTGGATCAAGTGACGATTGGTTTGGTTGATGCGGTCTTTGAGCCACTCCCTTCAGGTGATATGGGCCATCTAGGAGACCTTGGCTGGGTTGGAACTGCTCCAGTCGTGAGTTCGAGGGTGGCCTACCACCGGAAAGAACCGGTTGCCCAGGTGTCCGTTTACCCGTACAGGCGCAATGGAGGTACTGGGTTACTGGAACGCTTGGTCTCGTTCAAGCTGGTCCTTGAACCGGGGCGGGGCCAAGGCGCGGCAAAGGGCGGCGGACGAAGCTACCCGGACCACTCGGTCCTGCAGTCCGGTGATTGGTTCCGGTTCACCGTACTGGAAGACGGTGTTCATGAATTGACCTACTCGCACCTGGTGGGCGATGGGGTGCTGAACGGACCGGTACCCAGCGATCAGCTCAACGTTTATGGGAACCACCTCGGCCAGCTGTCCTACCAGAACAGTCAGTTGCCGCCAACGGACCTCTTGCTCAACAATATCCAGGTCGATGATGGTGGCGATGGCCAGTTCGGACCGGGTGACCGCCTCTTGTTCTTCGCCTCCGGGGCCCAGCGATGGGACCTCCACGCCAACGGCAAGCGCTTCTACCACACGAAACATGTTTTCACCGACAGCGCGAGCTATTTCCTCGCGATCGGTGGCCCTGACGGCCCAGCGCGTGTGACGGACATCCCATTGTCCAATAATCCGGCGACGGACCTGGTAACAGCGTTCAATGACCGTCAGTTCGTCGAACGTGATCTGGTGAACTTCATCAAGAGCGGCCGGACGTGGTTCGGCGAACAGTATGATGTAGTGGACAAGTACAACTGGGTGTTCAGTGTTCCGTTCATCCGGCCCCAGGACACGGTGATCCTTGTGGTGGACGGTGCTGCACGCACTCTGGAACCCAATGCGGGCACTTCCTACGCGAGCGACTTCAACATTACCGCAGGTGGTTTCAGCGGCAATTGGAGCGTTGACGGCTTTATGGACAACTACGCATCCAACTACGCCATACCGTTCCAACAGACCTTCAATTTCGTGCACGGCCAGAGCACGCTGCCGATCAGCGTCCAGTTCGACCCGCATGATCCCATTACCAGCTTGGGATGGATGAACTACCTGGAGTTGAACTGCCGCCGCGATCTGAAGTTCATCGGCGACCAGTTGATGTTCCGTGATCTGGCTTCCGTCCAGCCCGGGGCCATTAGCGAGTTCTCCTTGGACCTTTCCCAGAACGTTCATCGCATTTGGGAGGTAACGGATCCGGCACATGTGGGCAATGTCGCATATACAAGCAGCGGCGCGGTCAAGTCGTTCCGTCTCGCAACTGATGGCCTCCGCCAGTTCATAGCGTTCCGGAACGGCAACTACAAGGTGCCTGTGATCCGGGGCCGCGTGGGCAATCAGGACCTGCATTCTGCAGGCACCACCGACTTGGTGATCATCTGTCCGGACCAGTTCCTGGGCGACATACAGCCGTTGGTGGACAAGCGTGTGAACGAGGGTTTGACCGTTGTGGTGGCCACACCCCAGCAAGTCTTCAACGAGTTCAGCAGCGGTATGCGCGATGCCACCGCCATCAAGCGCTTCATGAAGATGTTGTACGACGAGGCGGCCACCGCCGAGGACATGCCGCGGTACCTGCTTTTGTTCGGCGATGGGTCTTACAACAACTGGGCGCTTTCTGCCACGAACCAGAACCTCATACCCACTTATCAGACCAAGGACTCGTGGAACACAAGCAAGTCGTACAGCTCCGATGACTATTTCGGTCTGCTCGACGATAGCGAAGGCGAATACACCGGTGATCTGGTCGACATCGGCATCGGTCGGATACCAGCGAGCGACCGGGAACAAGCCCGCGCCATGGTGGAGAAGGTCCTCAACTACGACCGCCTGTTGCTCACCTCAGGTGCCGATGGTGTTTGCGCCACTACGGGTGATGGAGGTGCGAACGACTGGCGCAACTGGGTGCTCTTCGTCAGCGACGATCAGGAGGGTGCGGAAATTGAAGGCCCTGTGCACATGCAGAACAGTGAGGAGTTGGCCGGTGGGGTAGAATCGAACTACCCCGATCTGAACGTGACCAAGATCTATCTGGATGCTTATCAGCAGACATCGACCCCGGGAGGCGAGCGCTACTATGACGCTGAGGATGCTTTACGGGAGCGCGTGCAAAAAGGCCTGCTCCTCCTCAACTACATCGGTCACGGCGGCGAGGTTGGCTGGGCGCACGAACGCTTGTTGGACAATACCACCATCCTGGGTTGGACGAACGTGGACCGGCTGCCCCTGTGGATGACCGCCACATGCGAGTTCAGCCGTTGGGACGATCCTTCGCGTACCTCGGCCGGTGAGTACGTGCTCCTTAACCCGAATGGAGGTGGCATTGGTTTGATGACCACCACCCGCCTTGCGTACTCTGCCCAGAACCAAGCCTTGAGCCGGGATTTCTATGAGCATGTGTTCGAGACCCAGGACGAGGTTGGTCGGACAGCCCGCTTGGGTGATGTGTTCCGCCGCACCAAACGGCAGATCAGCGCTGAGCAGCCCGGACAAACCAATCACAGGAACTTCAGCCTCCTTGGGGACCCCAGCGTGGTGTTGGCCATGCCCCGAATGAACGTGGTCACCACCTCGGTCACCGATACGAACGGGGTTGTTCTCGATACCCTGCGCGCCCTTTCCGTAGTGCGGGTTAACGGTATGGTGGTGGACGGCAACGGCCAACTTCTCAACGATTTTGATGGGGTGGTGGTGCCGACCATCTTCGACAAGAAGAGCAGCGTGCAATCGCTGGCGAACGACCAGCCGTCCAACCCGTATCCTTTCCAACTCCGGCGCAACATCATCTACCGCGGCAAGGCGACGGTAACGGACGGTCTTTTCAGCTTCACGTTCGTGGTGCCCAAGGACATCGCGTACCAGTTCGGACCGGGCCGTATCAGTTACTACGTGGAGAACGCCACTACCAATGGCAATGGCGCGGACACGGGGATCATCGTAGGGGGGACGGACGATACCGCCACACCTGATGACGATGGACCAGTGGTGAAGCTCTTCATCAATGACGAGCGCTTCGTGCAGGGCGGTACAGTGAACGAGGACCCATTACTGATCGCCAAGTTGTTCGACGACAACGGCATCAATACCGCCGGTACCAGCATCGGTCACGATGTGCTGGCCATCCTGGACGAGAACACGGAGCAGGCCATAGTGCTCAATGATCGCTATGAGAGCGATATGGACACCTACAAGAGCGGCCGGGTGCTCTATCGGTACAACGACTTGGCCGAAGGCACGCATACACTCCGCCTCAAGGCTTGGGATGTCCACAACAACAGTGCGGACGCGACCACGGAGTTCGTTGTTGCCAACAGCGAGGAACTGGCGCTGGCCCATGTGCTCAACTATCCTAACCCGTTCACGACGAAGACCGATTTCTTCTTCGAGCACAACCGTCCCTGCAACACGCTGCGGGCACAGGTGCAAGTGTTCACGGTAGGTGGCCGTTTGGTGAAGACCTTGGACCGACAGCTGCAATGTGAGGGCACACGCAGCGAACCGATGGCCTGGGATGGCTTGGATGACCAAGGCGACAAGCTGGGCCGCGGTGTGTATGTCTATCGGCTCAGTATCACCACCCCGGAAGGTGAGAGCGCCGACAAGTTCGAGAAGCTCGTGATCCTACGCTGATCCTGCACAATAAGCCCCCCTGCACGAACGTATATTCGCCGTCCTTTTCACAGAACCTCCCTGATGACGCGCATCCTCCCGGCCTCGGCCGCCCTGTTCATTGCCCTATCCGGCGCGGCCCAGTTGACCGCCGACTGCGCCAACCAGATCGCCGGGCAGAACTGTGGCGACCGCTTGAACACCATCACCACGGCCGTGCCGTTCCTGATGATCAGCCCCGACTCCCGCGCAGGGGGCATGGGCGATGCCGGTGTGGCCGTGAGCCCCGATGTGAACGCCCTCCATTGGAACCCGAGCAAGCTGGCTTTCGCCGAGGACAAGGCCCAATTCGCTTTGTCGTACTCGCCTTGGTTGCGGAACCTGGTGCCGGACATGAACCTGGCCTACCTCGCCTTCTACAGCAAGCTGGGCGACAAGAAGAGCCGTACTGCAGCCGGTGCTTCGCTGCGCTACTTCTCCCTCGGTAACATCACGTTCACCGACGTCAATGGCGCCGTTATCCGGGATTTCAAGCCCACCGAGTTCGCCATTGATGCCGCTCTGGCGCAGCAGTTCAGCGACAAGTTCAGCGGTGGTATCGCCATCCGTTACGTGAACAGCAACCTCACTGGTGGCATCAGTGTGCAGGGTGCCAACAGCAAGGCCGGCCAGAGCGTTGCGGCTGATGTGAGCTTCTTCTACACGGACCGTGACATGCAATTGGGCGGCAAGGATGCCGAGTTCAACTTCGGGTTGAACATCTCGAACATCGGTGCCAAAATGCGCTACACCGAAACGAGCGAGACGGACTTCATCCCCATCAACCTGCGCTTGGGCCCCTGCCTGAAAGTGGAACTGGACGACTACAACTCGATCGCGTTCAACATTGATGCGAACAAGCTTCTGGTGCCCACACCGCCGGTTTACCTGATGGAGGAAGACACGGCCACCGGGAACCAGGTCATCGCCACCGATGACGACGGCGACTTCGTGATCGCCAGCGGCCAAGACCCCAACGTGGGTGTGGCCACCGGCATCTTCGGTTCGTTCAGTGATGCACCCGGCAACGTGTACTATGACGACAACGGCAACGTGCAGGTGGAGAGCGGCAGCAAGACGAACGAGGAACTGCGCGAGATCAACCTGGGCGGTGGTTTCGAGTATTGGTACGCCAAGCAGTTCGCTTTCCGCGGCGGTTACTTCTGGGAGCATGCCACCAAGGGCAATCGCAAGTACTTCACGTTGGGCGCGGGCCTGCGTTACAATGTCTTCGCCATCGACCTGTCGTACTTGATCGCCACCACCGTGCAGAGCCCGTTGGCCAACACGCTCCGCTTCACGCTGGGCTTCAACTTCGGCGCCAACAAGAAGAAGAAGGACACCGACGAGGGTTGATGGACATCCGCATCGGTCAAGGATTCGATGTGCACCGCCTGGTGCAGGGCCGCGAGCTCTGGCTGGGCGGTGTTCTCGTTCCGGCCGATCTTGGTGCGCTTGGGCACAGCGATGCCGATGTGCTCTTGCATGCCATCTGCGACGCGCTTCTGGGTGCCGCAGGGCTCGGTGACATCGGCAAGCACTTCCCCGATACCGATGCGCGCTGGAAAGGTGCTGACAGCAAGATCCTTCTGAAAGAAGTCGTGCGGTTGATCAACGCCGCCGGCTGGCGCGTAGGCAATGTGGACAGCACCTTGGTGCTGGAGAAACCGAAGATCGCTCCGCACATTCCGGCCATGCGCGCCGCTATTGCGCCGTTGCTGGGCGTGGCCGAGGATGCCGTTGGCATAAAGGCCACCACCAACGAGAAGCTCGGATACGTGGGAAGGCAGGAAGGTGTGTGCGCCTACGCCGTGGCGCTCATCAAGAAAGTCTAGTCGTCGTTGTCCTTGGGGATCTCGGTGAAGGTTCCGTGGCTCTGCTCGTCCTCGAAGTAGAACACACGCAGCTGGGCCGTGTCGCGCAACAGGTCGATCTTGCCCACTTCCACACGGCTCACTTTGATGCCCAGCCGTTTGCCAAGGTCAGCGAGCAGTTCCTCGCGCCGTGCACTTTGGATCAATTCGATCTTCTCATAGTTGACAAGGCGCATGGCCTCATGGCGCGTGAGCCATAGATGTTCCAGGATATAAGTGGTTGCAAGGATGACGGCATTGGTGAAGAACAACTCCGCCAAGCTCACCTTCTTTCCGAAAAGCGCGTTCACCACCGCCACTGCAATGACCGCCAGCAGGTATGTCATGTCCTTGATGCTGATCTGCTCCGTACGGTAGCGCAGGATGCTGAAGATGGCGAACAGCCCGAACGCGAAGCCGGTGCTCAATTTCACGCTGTTCAGCAGTCCGCACAGGAAGAAGATGAGCACATTGAACAGGAAGTAAGTGAAGAGGAAATCCTTTTTCCGGTGAATGGGATAGTAGATGAGCCGGATCAGCACATAAACGACCAAGAGGTCGATGCTGAACTTGAAGAACAGCTCCTTGAAGTCGTCGTGGAAGAGCTTCCAGCCGAGGAATTCGATCTCTTTCATGGTGTGCGATCAGGCGGCGCGTTGCAACCGGTGGAGCTTGCGCAGCACTTCGTTGAAGTTGTTGTGTTTGATGTCGGCGTGCAGCAGCACCATGCCGATGCAGTACTTGCTCATGCCTGCGGGCCGGTAGCCCATGGATCGCATCGTCTCCACCAATGGTGACGAACGGTCCGCCCGCTCCTGCTTGAGTTCGGCGATGCAGATCCCCTCCAGCGAACGTTCACCATCAGCGCTGGTGAAGCGCAGCGAATGGTCGATGGTGAGCCGCTCGGGCCTCGACCTATGCACTAAGGTGTAGCGCGTGAACGAGTTCCAGAGCTTGGCCTCGAACGGACCCTGCATGCCGCTTTTCGCTTCAACGTAGGCCTGCTGCTCCGCATCCAGCTCGGTGGGGATCGTGGGCACTTTGCGGCGTGCTTTGTCTGTAGCGCCGCGACCGGTCTTGCGCTTTACCTCCAAATAGCAAAGCCCACTGCCCACATACTCACGGAAACGCACCTTGCTGCGGAACGTGCGGCCGTTGTGGTGGTCGAAGTAGCTCCTGTCGTCCGCGCGATCGAAGTAGAGAGACCGGTAATCCGTTCCGCGCTTTCCATCCACCTCCAAACATCGGAAGTGGGGTTGGAGTTGATGCAGGACGGTGGCCAGATCACGTTCGGCGAACACGTACTTGGTATCGGTGCGTGTGAGCAGCTGCACGCCGTCCATCTCCTTCAGGGAAATGGGCTGGAAATTGGTGATGACCGTTTGCTTGTCCACGATGGCCGGGCCGCGAACTTAGAAACCCCGGGCGCGCCAAGGCCCATGGCACCGGCGGACTACCTTCGGCACCCTCTGAAATGGCAAGACAACGGACCTACCGGCTCATCTATCTGGAGCATCCAAGTTGGAAGAGCCTCCCAGCCAGCGATCGCGACCTGCTGTTGGCTGCCCAAGCTGCCGCCAGAAAGGCCTACGCCAAGTACAGCAAGTTCAAGGTCGGCGCGGCTTTGCGCACCACCGACGGCAGGATGACCATTGGCAGCAACCAGGAGAACGCGTCCTTCCCGGCGGGCATTTGTGCGGAACGGGCTGCATTGCACGCCTGCATGTCGCTTTCACCGTCCGCCTATGTCGACGTGATCGCGGTTGTGGTCCCGAAGGCGAAAGGCAAGGATCCCATCCCGCCGTGCGGCATTTGCCGGCAGGCTCTGGTGGAGCAGGAACGTCGCCAAGGCGGACCATTGCGCATCCTGCTCGGTTCACCGGGCGGTGAAGTGCTTGAACTGGCCAGTGCCGAGAGCCTCTTGCCATTGAGCTTTGACGCAGGGTACCTGAAGTGACCGCGGCCGGAAGCCCCTGAAAGCCCCGGCTATATTTGGCCCGAACGCGGAAGCCGACATACGCGAACATCCTCTCATGCCCACGAAAACGGCCCCGGCCAAGACCGTCAAGGCTCCAGCGAGCAGCACCTTTACCAGGGAGACCTACCTGCGTTGGTTCAAGGACATGTTGCTCATGCGCCGCTTCGAGGAGAAGACCGGCCAGCTCTATACCATGCAGAAGTTCGGTGGGTTCTGCCACCTGTACATCGGACAGGAGGCCATCCTTGCCGGGATGATAACAGCCATCAAACAGAGCGATAAGGTCATCACCGGTTACCGCGACCACGCGCACCCGCTCGTGCTGGGGACCCCTGCGAAAAACGTCATGGCCGAACTCTACGGCCGAACCACCGGCACCAGCAAGGGCAAGGGCGGCAGCATGCACTACTTCGACAAGGAGCGCAACCTGTTCGGTGGCCACGGCATCGTGGGCGGGCAGATCGGTCTGGGTGCGGGCATCGCCTTCGCGGACAAGTACAAGGGCAACGACAGTGTTACGCTCTGCTCCATGGGTGATGGTGCCGTGCGCCAAGGCATCCTGCACGAGACGTTCAACATGGCCATGACCTGGAAGCTCCCGGTGGTATTCATCATCGAGAACAACCAATACGCCATGGGGACCAGCGTGGAGCGCACCAGCAACGTGCGCGAACTGTACACGCTGGGCGAGAGCTACGACATGCCGGGTGAACCAGTGGATGGCATGAGCTGCGAAGCCGTGCACACAGCCATCGCCAAGGCCTGTGCGCATTGCCGCGAAGGCAACGGTCCGTACCTGCTGGAGATCAAGACCTATCGGTACCGCGGGCACAGCATGAGCGATCCCCAGAAGTACCGCACCAAAGAAGAGGTGGAGGAGTACAAACAGCAGGACCCCATAGAATCCGTGCGCAAGATCATCCTACAGAACAAGTGGAGCAATGAGGCCGAGCTCGAGAAGTGGGACGAGGATGTGAAGAAGGAAGTGGAGGAAGCCGTGAAGTTCGCCGAGAGCAGCCCGTTACCGGCCGCCGAAGAGTTGTACAACGACGTTTACAAGACACCGGACTACCCGTTCATCAAGGACTGAAAATGCCTTCACCACAGAGGCACAGAGCGCACAGAGAAGGGAAGACGACCTCCGTGACCTCTGTGCCTCTGTGGTGAACAAACGACAACGACCATGGCCGAGATCGTACGCATGCCCAAGTTGAGCGACACCATGACCGAAGGTGTTGTCGCCAAGTGGAACAAAAAGGTGGGCGACAAGGTGAAGAGCGGCGACGTCCTCGCTGAGATCGAGACCGACAAAGCGACCATGGAGTTCGAGGCCTACCTCGATGGCACGCTCCTGCACATCGGTGTGCAGCAGGGCCAGACCGCACCGGTCGATTCGCTGTTGGCCATCTTCGGGAAGGAGGGGGAGGACATCACCGCACTGCTCGCCGAAGCCGCAAGTGCACAACCCAAGACGCAGAAAGCCGAGAGCGCACCTGCTCCAGCACCTGCCCCATCAGCAGCACCAGCACCAGTTGCAGCCGCAGCACCAGCGCCTACGGCGAAACCCGCCCCCGCTCCCGTTGCTGCCCCCGCTGCGAACGGCCGGGTGAAGGCGAGTCCCCTGGCAAAGCACCTCGCGGAGGAGAAGGGCATCGATATCGGTCGTGTTCGGGGCAGTGGTCCCGATGGGCGCATCACAAAAGCAGACGTTGAGGGTTTCACAGGCGGGGCTGCGGGTTTCAGCGGTCCGCAGGTGGAACGCTTCACCGAAGTGGCCGTGAGCCAGATGCGCAAGACGATCGCCAAGCGCTTGGCCGAAAGCAAATCCACCGCTCCGCACTTCTACCTCACCATCGAGCTCGACATGTCGCGGGCGATGCAAGTGAGGGAGGCCATCAACTCGAGCATCGCACCGGACAAGGTCTCGTTCAACGACATGGTGATCAAAGCTGTGGCCGTTGCGCTGAAGCACCATCCCAAAGTGAACAGTTCGTGGCTGGGAGATCGCATCCGCTTCAATGAGCACGTGCACATCGGCGTTGCCGTGGCCGTGGAAGAAGGACTGTTGGTGCCCGTGGTCCGCTTTGCCGATGGCAAGCCATTGCGGACGATCGGCGCTGAAGTGCGGGAGTATGCGAAGAAGGCCAAGGAGAAGAAACTGCAACCGCAGGACTGGGAAGGCAACACCTTCACCATCTCCAACCTCGGCATGTTCGGCATCGAGGAATTCACCGCCATCATCAATCCACCGGATGCGTGCATCCTTGCCATTGGCGGCATTCTGGAGAAGCCCGTCGTTCGCAACGGCGCTGTCGTGCCAGGCCACACGATGAAGGTGACACTGAGCTGCGACCACCGTGTCGTTGACGGGGCTACTGGTGCGGTATTCCTCAATACGTTCAAACAACTGCTCGAAGAGCCTGCTTTGTTGCTCGGTCACGGGGCCATCTGACCGTGGTGCATCCAAAGCGCACTTATCTGCCAGCGAGGGCGACCGGAATGACGAGAGCGATCTTTTTGATGCTGCAAGGCCTACTGCCGTGGTCCTTGGGTGGAATGCATGCGTTGGCCCAGACCGGAACAGGCACTGCTCCAACCGTTGCGCCCGATACGGCTGTACTGATCGAGCTGGCCCACGCCGTGGACAGTCTTGTTCGGGCAAGCAGCACGGCTGCGTTGCCACTGGCCCGGAAGGAATACGCCCTAGCGCTGCCACTTGCCGGGTCCAAGTGGGCGGCGATGGCTGATCGCGATATGGGGAGCGCATTGAACCTGGCCGGGCACGCGGATTGCGCATTGGCCCATTACCGCTCGGCCATGGAGCGTTTCGATGCACTGGGAATGGGTTCTGATGCTGCGGCTTGCTTGGAGCGCATGGCAACGCTCAATGTTGTGCTCGGCAACTACTCCGCAGCAACGGAGCTGCTGGACCGGACGATGAGGTCGGAGGTGGTGCTCTCCGAGCCCAAGCTCATGGCGCGTTGTGAGTACGCTCTGGGCTATTTGAACGCGGAGCGCGAACAGATCGATGTTGCCCTTGGCCACTTTGAACGAAGCCGCTCGATCGCGAGCGCGGCATCCATCCGCAAGGCGGAGGCCCTCGCTGTGCACGGGATGGCCCGCGTCCTCTGCATGCGCGGTGCATACGAGAACGCCTTGGCCACCTATGACACGATGATCGCTTTGTCGATGGCCGCGGATGACGCGCTCTTGCAGGCACAGGGCATAGTGGGAAGAGCGGGGGTGCTGGAAGAACTGGGTCGTACGGATGGATCCCGAAAGGACTATGAGAGCGGCTTGAGCTTGCTCACGGGGCTGAACAATCGGCCGTGGATGGCCTTTGTGCATGGACGCATCGCTTCGGCAGCATTGTCCACCGGAGATCTGGCGACGGCAGAGGAGCATGCGCTGGCCGGCTTGGCGCTTTCAAAGCTCATCGGCGCCAAGAGGGATGTCGCGGACCTCTACGAAGTGCTGTACCGCCTGAACGAACGCGCGGGCCGGAGCGACAGGGCTTTGGACTACATGAAGCACCATGTTGATGCATCCGTTGACTTTGCCCGGACCAGCGGCAACGTCAGCTTGGACCAATTGACCGGACAGCTGGCCATCACTGAGCAGTTTTACGCTGACAGCCTTTCCCAGACCCACGTCCACTACAGGAGGTTGTTGGATGCCGGGTCCGCGAAGTCCCGGACATATGCACGCTGGTTCTGGTTCGCTGCCACCATTGCGCTGGTGCTCTTGGGCCTTGTCTTGGTTGGACGACGTGCATGAACCAGATGCCCCGGTGACCGGTCGCGTGTTGAAATAGAAGACGTTGCGGTTGCGTTAGTGCGGCAAAGACCGTCATGCACCGCTCCACCTCTGCTGCCCTGTTCAGGTTCGCGCCTCCAGCGAATTGGGTCCTTCTCTCCATCGGGTTCTGCCTGGCCTTGCTGGCAGGACGGCTCGAATGGAGCGGCCGTACCTCGTTCTACTTTCTCTCCTGGAACCTGCTTCTGGCATTGGCTCCTTTGGTGTTCTCCCTTTTGGCCCTGGCGGTGAGCAAGGCTGGTTGGAAGTATGCGGCCCTTCTGGCCCTGGGGCCTTGGCTGCTCTTCCTGCCCAATGCTCCCTATATCCTCACGGACCTGCTCCACCTCAAGGCCAGGGCGCCCATACCGGTCTGGTACGACCTTACCATGTTGCTCGCTTTCGCGCTCACCGGTCTGATGCTGGGCTATCTCTCCATGGTCTGCGCCGAGCGTGTACTGCTCGGTGTTCTGAGGCGGCCATGGGTGGTGGTCATCCACGGCTTGGTGCTGTTCCTCTGCGGCTTCGGAATCTACCTCGGACGCTTCCTCCGTTGGAATTCATGGGAAGTGGCCACGCGGCCAAGTGCCTTGTTCACGGTGATCGGTGATCGCCTCCTTCACCCGGCAGACCACCCCACAACCTGGGGGACCACTCTGCTGGTCGGTGCGATGCTCATCATGGTTTTCGCTCTGGTGCGGCATGTGGGAGGGAGCATTCGCGAGCACGCGGTGGTCGACCGATGACATAGCGATGGGGACGAAGGCTTGGCGATCTTTCACCCCGTGCAAGCCTTCCTCGATACCCCCATCGAGTACCTGAAGGGCGTGGGCCCCCAGCGCGGGGAGCTGCTGCGCAAGGAGCTGGTCATCGGCACCTTCGGCGATCTGCTCCGGCACTATCCGTTCCGTTACGTGGACCGGAGCCGGTTCCACACCGTTGGCGAGGTGACGGAAGAACTGCTGCAGGTCCAATTGCGCGGCCGCCTCACGGGCATCAAGACGGTGGGCGAGAAGCAGGCGAAGCGGTTGGTGGCCAGGCTCACCGATGACACCGGGGCCATGGAACTCGTCTGGTTCAAAGGCATCCGCTGGTTGCAGCCCGTGCTGAAGGAAGGCGGTGAGTACATCGTCTTCGGGAAACCCTCGCGCTTCCGCGACAAATTCAACATTGCGCACCCTGAGATCGAGGCGGCCGAGCAATGGCAGCAAGCGGGCCAGGCTCAACTGCAACCGGTCTATTCAACCACGGAGAAGGCGGCTGCAAAGGGCTTGAACAGCCGGGGTATCTGGAAACTCCAGCAGGTATTGCTGCCCCAGTTGGCCGGTCAAGTGGAGGAGACGTTGACGGAGGAGCTCGTGGCCGTGCTCGGAGGCATGTCCAAGGAAGAGGCGTTGCGCCAAGTGCACCTGCCACGCGACCAGTCCGGCCTCGACACCGCCGTGCGACGGTTGAAGTTCGAGGAGCTTTTTTTCATCCAGCTCCAGTTGCTCATGCAAAAGGTGCTGATGCAACGCGACGTGAAGGGCAATGTGTTCGGGCAGGTGGGCGATCTGTTCAACTCGTTCTACAAAGAGCATCTGCCGTTCTCCCTTACCAACGCGCAAAAGCGGGTTGTGAAGGAGATCCGGGCCGACATGGGCAGTGGGAAACAGATGAACCGCTTGCTACAGGGCGATGTGGGCAGCGGCAAGACGTTGGTGGCTTTGCTGAGCATGCTCATCGCGCTCGACAATGGTTTCCAGACCGTGCTATTGGCGCCCACGGAGATCCTCGCGCAGCAGCACTTCAACACCTTGGGCCGTTTCGTGAAGGGCATGCCCTTGCAGGTGCGCTTGCTTACAGGCAGCACACCAACGGCTGAGCGCAAGGGGCTGTTGGCGGCGTTGGTGCGCGGCGATGTGCACATCCTCGTGGGCACGCATGCCTTGTTGGAGGACCGTGTGAAGTTCAAGCAGCTTGGGCTCACCGTCATCGATGAGCAGCACCGCTTCGGTGTGGCGCAACGCGCCCGCATGCAAGCAAAGGCCGTTGTGCCGCCACATGTGCTGGTGATGACCGCGACACCCATTCCGCGCACATTGGCCATGACGCTGTACGGCGACCTCGACGTGAGCGTGATCGATGAACTGCCGCCGGGCCGCAAGCCGATCAAGACCGTGCACCGCACCGATGCCGCGCGCAACGCCGTGCTGCACTTCATGGAACAGGAGATCGCGAGAGGGCGCCAGGTGTACGTTGTTTATCCGCTCATCGAAGAGAGCACCAAACAGGACCCGGCCGCTGAGCAGAAGCTGCAGCTGAAGGACCTGATGGACGGCTACGAGAGCATGGTGCGCCGGTTCCCATCGCCCCTGTACGCCGTGAGCATTGTGCATGGCCGCATGGAGCCGGAGGCCAAGGAGTTCGAGATGCAACGCTTCAAGAAGGGTGAGACGGACATCCTCGTCAGCACCACGGTCATCGAGGTGGGTGTGGATGTTCCCAACGCCAGTGTGATGGTGATCGAGAACGCCGAACGCTTCGGGTTGGCACAACTGCACCAGTTGCGCGGACGTGTCGGTCGTGGGGCCGAACTGAGCTGCTGTATCCTGATGACCGGTGATCGTTTGGGCAACGACAGCCGCACGCGCATCGAAACCATGGTGCGCACCCAGGACGGGTTCGAGATCAGCGAAGTGGACCTGCGGCTGCGGGGGCCGGGCGATATCATGGGCACGCAGCAGAGCGGTATACCCCAACTGCACCTGGCCGACCTGATCGCCGACGCTGAACTGTTGCAACAGGCCCGCCGCTATGCTCAACGTATGCTTGATGCCGACCCCGGTCTACGCGATCCGAAGCACGCGCGTACGGCCGGGTCCCTGCGTGATCAGATGAAGGACAAGGCCGTGTGGGGCAGGATCGGCTAGGCGTCCAAAGCCGCCTTCTTGCGGATGCTGTCGGGGTCCAGGATATGCGCCAAGCAGCCCACGGCGATGAGCAGTTGGGCAACTGCATACGCCAGGATCACGAAGGCGGGGTGGACCGTGCCCGGCGAAACGAAACGATCGTTGGCGAGCAACGTGTCGCTGAGCATGAAAAGCAACGCGCCGAGCATGACCATGCGGAAGCTCCTGGCGAAGGTCCGCTGGTATCGGAAGGCTGCGGCTATGGCCATGAGGGTGATCGCCCCGGCATGAACGAGAACAGGCACCAACAGGTCCTGGTCCAATCGCCTTGATAAGTAATTGGCCACGAAAATGCCGGCCAGCAATAGCACCACCCCCAGCACCGAGCCCAGCACAAGCCCATCAGTGCCTTCGGCTTCGAAGATGTTCTGCGCGAAAGCGACGGTGTAGCACAAATGCGCCAAGGCGAACGCAGCCAGACCGATCAGGAAGAAGAACCCATCCACATGGTCGAACATGAGCATCACGTCGCCAAGAAGAGAGAAGAACAAACCCGCTTGCACAAGCAAGGTGAAACGATCACCATAGCGCCTGCTCCGGATGTAGAACCATATGCCCAAGGAGATCATGAGCAGCGGTTTGCACACGTACTCCAATGCGTGCCAGCCACGGGAACGGCCCAGGATGCATCCACCGGTTGCAAGGGCATAGATCACCATGAAAACGATCGTTCCGCGCCGGAGCTTCATCGAGGGCCAAACTATCATCCGTCAGAACGTGGCCCTAAAAACCATGGCGGGCACACCGCGATGCACGGTGTGCTTCTCGAAGTGCATGCCGTTGCGCCGGGCCACCGCCTGGCTCTTCAGGTTCCCGGGGTCGATGAGCGAAATGACCGAGGGCGCAAGTTCGTGCCGTTGCGCGAAGGCTTTGCAGGCCGCGGCAGCCTCAGCCGCATACCCTATACCCGTGGCGGATGGCACCAAGTGGTAGCCCACCTCCAGTTCGTCCACTTCATCCACGCTCTGTGTCAACAGCCCGATCATTCCCACGGGCCGTTCCGTTCCCTTCAGCAGAACAGCATGCAATCCGGAACCATCGGCTACCATCCTGTCCAGGGAGCGCTGCAGGAAGAACGCACAATCAGCGCTGCTGCCCAAGGTGAACGGCATGAAGCGGATGGACCCCGGGTCGTTCATGTATTCCATCCACCACGAAGCATCGTCCGCGACAGGTCGGCCGAACAGCAACCGATCCGTGGTGAGGCCTTCGAGCGTCGGTACGGGCAGCTTGATCACGTTGCGAAAATGGGGACTGGACGCGCTCCTACATTCGCGCGGCTTTCAAAGCCCGTTTTCCCAAACCACCGCCATGCGCATTTCCTGGAATTGGCTCCGCTCACTGATCGATACGGACATCACTCCGCAGCAGGCGGCCGATGTGCTCACCAGCACTGGCCTCGAAGTTGAAAGTGTGGAATTGTTGGAGCCGGTGAAGGGCATGTTGCAAGGTGTTGTTGTGGGCCATGTGTTGAAGCGCGAGAAACATCCCGATGCGGACCGGCTGAGCGTTTGTTCCGTTGATCTCGGCGGCGACGCGCCGGTCGGCATCGTTTGTGGAGCAGCGAACGTGGCCGAGGGCCAGAAGGTGCTGGTGGCCACGGTGGGCAGTGTGCTGCACATGAACGATGGTAGTAGCATCACCATCAAGAAGAGCAAGATCCGTGGTGTTGAAAGCAACGGCATGATCTGCGCCGAGGATGAACTGGGCTTGGGGGACAGCCATGACGGCATCATCGTGCTCGATCCCGCGGCCCCGGTCGGCGCTGCGGCGGCGACTTTCCTTGGGCTGAAGACCGATCATGTACTGGAGATCGGCCTCACCCCGAACCGATCGGATGCGTTGGGCCACGCCGGTGTCGCGCGCGATCTGGTGGCGGCCCTCAATGTGCGGCGGGCAGCAGGCGCGAAGGTGCTGTGGCCTTCCGTGGACGGCTTCAAGCAGGATGACGACGCACGAGCGCTGCAGGTAGAGGTGAAGTCGCCTGCAGCTTGCCCGCGCTATGCCGGACTGACGCTCACCGGAGTGCGAGTGGGGCCCTCACCAACTTGGTTGCAGGACCGGCTGAAGGCCATCGGACTGAAGCCCATCAACAATGTGGTGGACGTGACAAATTATGTGCAGCATGAGGTGGGACAACCGCTTCACGCCTTCGATGCGGACAAGTTGGAGGGCGACCGTGTGGTTGTCCGCAATGCCGGGAACGGTGAGGTGTTCGTTACGCTTGATACCAAGGAGCGCAAACTCTCGTCCGATGATCTTGTGATCGCCGATGCGGTGAAGCCGGCGTGCATTGCAGGTGTCTTCGGTGGTTCTGAAAGCGGCGTAGGCGAAGGCACCACGTGCGTGTTCTTGGAAAGCGCTTGTTTCAGTTCGGCCTCCGTGCGCAGAACAGCGCGCCGTCATCAATTGAACACGGATGCATCCTTCCGCTTTGAACGCGGTGTGGATCCCGAGAACACCGTTTATGCACTGAAGCGCGCGGCCCTCTTGCTCACGGAAGTCGCGGGAGCCAGGGTCTCATCGCCCATTACGGACATCGTAGCGAACGCTTCAGTTTGGGCCCGTGTAGAACTGTGGTTCGATCGCATCAATGCCTTCATTGGTACTGAACTCACCGGCGACGAGGTTTGTTCAGCACTCTCCGCGTTGGACATGCGGATCGTGGAACGAACGACGATCGGGGTTGTGGTGGAGGTGCCCCCGTACCGGACGGACGTAACGCGACCGGTTGACGTGATGGAGGAACTGGTGCGCATCATCGGGTTCGATCGCGTGCCACTGCCCGAGCGGTTGAACATGCCAGCTCTACAGCACGCCGGGGTTTCGCTCGACGGTGTGCAGCAACGCGTGTCGCAGCACTTGGCCGCGCGCGGTTTCCGTGAGACCATGAACCCATCCTTGGTGAACGGCGGTGCTACGGTGAAGGCAGGCGCTGCAGGTACTACTGAAGTTGTGGTGCTGCAGAACCCACTGAGCACGGAATTGGATGCACTGCGGCCCAACCTGCTGTTCGGGCTGATACAGACCGCCGCGCACAACTCGGCGCGCCAGCAGCGCGATCTGCGCTTATTCGAGAACGGCCGGGCCTATGCCGTGAAGAACGGCATCACCGTTGAGGAAGAACGCTGTGCATTGGTCATGACCGGTCGGCAGGAACGCGACCGCTGGCGGGCCGGTGACAAGGCCGTGGAATTGCCCGACATGAAAGCCGAGGTGGAACTGTTGTTGGAACGCACCGGTGCCACCGATGTGCGGTTCGTTCCCATGGACCATGCGCTACTGAGCAATGCGGTGGAAGTGAGGACGGGGAATTCGCAGGTGGGTGCGATCGGCACTGTGCGATCGGAGATCCGTGCCTCCTACGACCTGTCCCGGGACGTGCACTTTGCCGAACTATCGTACGCACCGCTGGTAAACCTGATCAGCGCCAAGCGGACCACCTATGCCGAAGTGCCGAAGTTCCCGGCGGTACGCCGTGACCTGAGTTTGTTGCTGGACCGCTCCGTGACCTTCGAGCGCTTGAAGGACGTTGCCTTGGCCAGTGAGCGAAAGTTGCTGCGCTCGGTGGATCTTTTCGATGTGTTCGAGGGAGGGAAGCTGCCTGTGGGAAAGAAGAGCTATGCACTGAGCTTCCACTTGCTTGACACCTCCAAGACGCTTACGGATGACCAGGTGGACAAGGCGATGGCACGGATCCGCGCAGCCTTCGAGAAAGAGCTGGGTGCTGAGCTGCGTGGATGATCAGCGGCTGCTACAACGTGCAATGGCCGCCAGCGCTTCGGCCTTTCCTCCAACGCTCGCGACACGCGCACCGTCCATCGGGTCGTAATTGGTGAGCCACGTGCAAAGGATGTCCCGCACGCCGGTGGGCAGTTCTTCGAGGTCGTCAACGTCCATGGTCAGCAACGAGCGGTCAAGTGGCAGCGCGATCACCTTGTCGTCGCGTTCGCCTGCATCGATCAGCTCGATGATCCCGATGGGCTCGATCTCCAGCACAGTGCCGGTGGGCAGGGCCGCGCAGAGGACGAAGACGTCGAGTGCGTCGCCATCGCCACCCTTGCTTTTGGACGCCATGGTACCGGGGATGAAACCGTAGTTGGCCGGGTAAGGCAGGTACTTGATGCGCCGCGGTGATCCGTTGCGCATGCCGATCAGGTAGGACCGTGTTGCCGGGTCGTACTCGCGCTTATCGCTGCTGCCCGCCGGTATTTCCACTACGGCCTGCACATGCCCGTTCACGGAGCGGGTGCTCAAACCATCAATGTCAGCCATCCGTTGCGCGCAGGAGCATTTGGCAATGGCGCACGGCAAAGGTCGCGACAAGTCGGCTGGTCAGCGGAACCGATAGGAAAGGCCGAACAACACGCCCATTGAACTGCTGTGGCGGATGACATCGCCACTGCCCAGCGCATTGCCGAAGTGCCCTCGAACACCGGGTTCGATACCAATGGACCAAGCGGTACCAAGGCTGTAGCGCACGTAGGCCCGCGCCGTGTACCCGAATACCATGTCGGTGAACGGAACGGTTCCGCCATCGCTTGACCCCGGGAGCGGACCGCGATGACCGCTGAGGATGCCGACCGTCGGACCGCCGCGCAGACCCACACGCCATCGGCCTTGCGCAAGGTGCGCATCCAACAGCAAGGGGATCTCGAAGTAGCTGGCAACGTTGCGCGTGGCCACCGCCTCTCGCTCACGGATGGTGGTTACTGTGGTGTCCGTGGTCCAATCGAGCACATTGATGGTGGTGTTCACCTGCTGGGTCACGAAATGCATGGTATCGTTCTGGATCACCGTGTCGATGACGATCGTTACGGTTGTGTCGATCGTGTTGAAGAAGTATGAGTTCCGTAACTCCTGTTGGTGCCGTAATACTTCATCCTGGCTGAAGCGCTCTTTGTAGCTGGCGTAATGCACACCAAGGCCGACGCCGAAGTTGCGCCGCATCACCATCAACTCGCCACCGAGATCCCAAGCCTGTTCGCCGCTAACGCCGCCGATCCACTCGGTGCTCGTGCCACCTGAGTACTTGTTGTTCGCCCAGGAAGGACCCGCCCACAACGTGGCCTCCAGAGGCCCCGGTCGTTTGCTCGGTGGCTGGATCACATCAGGCACAACCGCACTGTCCAGTGAAGTTGTTGCTACGACCACGGCATTGCTGTCGACCAATTCGATCCCGGCCTCTGGTGCAGCGGCCACCTCAAGCTGATGGGCGCCGTCTTGTGGTACCGTGACCGGCTCGGCGTTCGGCGGCGGTGCGACTTGCAGTGGTTCCTCAAGCACACCGGTCTGGTCCATTCCGTTGGTTGCGGACCGTGCATCCTGTTTTGATTCGATGTTCGTTCCCGCGCCGGAGAGATCCTCGTTGATCCCGCTTTCCAACGGGCGGTCGGCCACAGTAAGGAGCCCGGCATTTACCTCCAGGGTTGCGGCGTTCGTAGTTGCATTTTGCGCTAAAGGGGCGCTGCGCTTCTCGCTTGCCGCTACTGGAGCGGGGGCTGGTGCTGATCCAACTGCTTCCACGGTCTTTTCGGTTGGCCCTCCGGTCGTTTGTGCCCGCGTTCCCGCCGTTCCCCCGACGGCCTCAGTCGCTGTGGTCACAGCGGCCGTGGACACGGCATCCACCTGAACGGGTGTTCGAGCAGCTTGAACCGACTTCGTGCCTTCGACTTCCACAGTACCGGGTGAGGCCTGTGTTCCCGCCATCGTACTGTCCTCCTGTGTCCCGTACCAAAGTGCGCCACCACCCACAAGAAGCAAGGCCGCGGCCCACAGCCATGCAGCAGGCCGACGCTTGCGTTGGGCATCGAGTGCGGCATGCACGCCTTCCCAATGCGCTTCATCGAACGTGAACCCGCGCTGCGCCAGCTTCCAGCGGGCGAGTTCATCGAATTGCTCTTCGTGCTTCATTTCACGGCGAGTGTTGCGGAGCGGCTGTGGGCCACCTCCAGGATGGCGCGCTGCAGGATGCCGCGCGCGTGGTTCACGTGCCACTTGCTGGTGCCTTCGCTCATGCCGAGCATCGTGGCGATCTCGGCGTGGCTGTATCCGTCCACGGCGAACAGGTTGAACACGCTGCGCGACATAGGTGGTAGTCGCAGCAGCAGTTCGGCGAAGGCTTCCGCCTCCATGTTCTTCAGGTAGTCGTTGGCATCGGCCTGATCGGAGCTTTCCAATGGTCCGTCGTGCGTTTCGGTGGCCTTGCGCTCCTTGTTGCGGCGGAACGCGTCGATGACCGTGTTGATCATGATGCGCCGCGCCCACGCATCGAAGGGCACCTCGGGGCGCCGTTCACCGATGCGCTCGAGGATCTTCAGGAACCCTGCGTTCATGGTGGCCACGGCGTCCTGTTTGTTCCGTTCGTAGCGGGTGCAGATGCCCATCATCATGTGGTGCAGGGCGCGGTACAGTTCGTACTGCGCTTTCGGCTCCTTGCGGATGCACCGTTCGATGAGGCTCTTTTCCATGCCGCTGTTATGGTCGGAAGGGCACCCCGACGGATCGGGATGCCCTTCTTACCAACCTTTGAAACAACCTCAGTTCCCCTTCACAATGCGCTGGTTCAGCACGCGCTCACCATTGCTGATGCGCAGCATGTAGAGACCTGGCGCAAGCTCCTGCGTACCGATGACGAGCTGGCTGCGTCCACCTGCCACTCGGGTTTGTTCGCTCAGCACCACGCGACCGTTGGCGTCAACCAATTCGATGCGTGCATTGCCTCCAATGGCGTCCACTATCGCGATGTTCAGCTCGTCGGTCGTCGGGTTCGGCCACGTTGCAAGGCCACCGTTCACGTTCAGGTCACCCACGCTCTGGATGCCGTTCTGCACATTGATGGTGAAGCCCTGGTCGCGCTGGTCGTTGCCACCACTGAAGCCCGTGTAGAGACCGTTGCTGTCCACGAAAACGGAATCGCAGTAGGTGCTCGTGCAGCCAGCGCCGTCATCGATCGTCAAGCAGAGCGAATAGGGCCCACCGTTGGCGTACTGGTGAGTGGGGAAGGGGTCGGTGCTGCTGGTGCCGTCGCCGAAGCTCCAGAAGTAGGCGTACGCACCGCTGCCGCCGCTGCTCAGGTTCCAGATCCATAGTTCGTTCGGGATGGGCTGCGGATTGTTCAGGCTGTCCACGGTGAAGCCTTGCATAACCCAGAAGCCGGCCTGGCATGGCGCGTTGTTGCTTCCCGCACAAATGCAGTTGGCATCCCACATATCGTTGCTCGTGAGCGGGTCGTTGTCATCGCAGGGAGTGCCCGGCATGGCAGGGCCGTTCAGCAGGCCATTGCAGTCGTACGCGTTCAGTACCACACCAGTGCACACGCAGTTCGCGTTCCAGGTATCCTGCACAGTGAGGCTGTCGCCATCGTCGCAGAGGGTGCCGGGCATGTTGGGGCCATTGAGCAAGCCCAAGCAATCCACCAAGCCGTTCGTAACACAGGTGCAGTTGAGGTCCCAGATCCCCGTAACGATCATACCACCGATGCTGTCCACGCAGGCGGTTCCCGGCATGTTGTTGCCCCCGGGGATGCCCAAGCAGTCCACTTGGCCGCCGCCCTGTCCGACGCAGGCGCACATGTTCGTCCAAGCGTCGCCTAAGGTGTTGGGGTCGCCATCATCGCAAGGCGAACCAGGAGTGTTCGGGCCCCAAAGGATGCCCATGCAGTCGTACCAGGGGATATTGTTGCTCACGATGCCCAAGCTGTCCACGTAGATCGTATCGCAAGTGCTGCTCGAGCAACCGCCGCCATCCGTGATCGAGAGGCACATGGCATAAACACCAGAGGCGTTGAAGGTGAAGGTCGGTTCGAATTGGGTGTTCTGGCTACCGTCGGGCATCCACCAGTTATAGGTCAAAACAGGAACGCCGGTACTTTGATTGGTGGTGGTGATGTTCCATGGAGAGGTTTGCTGAATGCTGAACGCAGCCTGGCAACCGTTCCAGATGCTCCCTTGGCATACGCAGCCGGGTAGCCACGTATCACCCACTGTATTGGGGTTCCCATCATCGCAGGAGGCACCAGTTACGTTCGGGCCGTTGGGTATCCCCAAGCAGTCCAGGTTGCCACCATTGCATGCCCATGACACACTGGTGTAAGCCGTGTCCAAGAGGAAGTTGAACGACGCGGAGTCGTAGTCCGTGATGATCGCCCCGCCGCACATGGTGCTTAGTTCGATCATGCCCCAAACACTGCTGATGCCCAAGGTTGCAGAGAACGTGCAAGTGGCGGAATCGACCGGGACCGTTACCGACAGTTGGGGCATGGTGCCTTGGATGGTCGAAATGGTTACCACTTGACCGGGATAACACCCGGCAATGGTTCCCGAAACGGACCACCAGTAAGGGTACTGGGCCGAGGCCGTCGCGCCGACCAGCAAGATGGCCCCGACGAGCAGTGAGCGTAGTGTGTTCAACATGTTGAAGAGTGTTTGTGTCTTTGGCTTCTGACCACATACACGCGGGATGCTTGCCGCGGGTTGGGTCGGCTTTCACGTTTTGTCCCTTAGCTCAATACCGCCGCGACCAGTCCATCATCGGCCTCGTTCGGCAGGGTCACCTTCAGCAATGGGGTGCGCTTCATCTCCTGCTCGATGCTCCAGACCGCGTTCGGGTTGCGGGCCCAGGCACGGCGTGCAATGCCGTTGTTCACGTCCCATAAGAGCATGCTCTTCAATCGGCGATCGCTGTCCGCGCTGCCATCGAGCACCATGCCGAAGCCGCCGTTGATCACCTCGCCCCAGCCCACCCCGCCGCCGTTGTGAAGACTGATCCACGTAGCGCCACGGAACGCATCGCCCACGAAGTTCTGCACGGCCATATCGGCGGTGAAGCGGCTGCCATCGCGGATGTTGCTGGTCTCGCGGTAGGGACTGTCGGTGCCGCTCACATCGTGGTGGTCGCGGCCCAGCACAATGGGCGCGCTGATCTCGCCGCGTTTGATGGCCTCGTTGAAGGCCTGCGCGATGCGGATGCGGCCTTCGCTGTCGGCGTACAGGATGCGGGCCTGGCTGCCCACCACGAGCTTGTTCTGCTGCGCGCTGCGGATCCAGTGCAGGTTGTCCGCGATCTGCTGGCTTATCGCGGCGGGCGCCTCCTTCAACATGGCCTCCAGCACGTCACCGGCAATGCGATCGCTGGTGGCCAGGTCCTTCGCGTCGCCGCTGGTGCACACCCAGCGGAACGGACCGAAGCCGTGGTCGAAGCAGAGCGGCCCCATGATGTCCTCCACGTAGCTGGGGTAGCGGAAAGGCACCCCCTCCCGACCTCCCCCGGTTGGGGAGGAGGAATGCGGTTTATGTAAAAAAACATCGGCTTCCGCACGACCCGCCTCCAGCAGGAAGGCGTTGCCGTAATCGAAGAAGTACATGCCGTTCTCCGCGAGCGTGTTCACTGCCGTCACGTGGCGGCGCAGGGTCTCTTGCACGCGCTGCTTGAAGGCGGCGGGGTCCTGCACCATCAGCGCGTTGCTCGCCTCGTAGCTGAGGCCCACTGGGTAGTAGCCACCGGCCCAGGGGTTGTGCAAACTGGTCTGGTCGCTGCCGAGGTCCACCTTGGTCTTGCGCGCAGCGAGGCGCTCCCACAGGTCCACGATGTTGCCGAGGAAGGCGATGCTGTGTGCTTTACCCTTCCGCTGCCAGACGAGCGCGGCATCGATGCATGCGTCCACATCGGTGATCACCGCATCCACCCAGCCCTGGCTGTGGCGCTTGTGGGCCGCGGTGGCGTTCACCTCAGCGCAGATGGTCACCACGCCTGCGATGTTGCCGGCCTTGGGCTGCGCGCCGCTCATGCCGCCCAATCCGGAAGTGACGAAGAGCCCCATGACCCCCTCCCGGCCTCCCCCGGTGGGGGAGGAGGAATTGCGCTGGCGCAACATGCGCATGGCGTTCAGCACCGTGATGGTGGTGCCGTGCACGATCCCTTGCGGACCGATGTACATGTAGCTGCCGGCGGTCATCTGGCCGTACTGCGTTACGCCGAGCGCGTTGAAACGCTCCCAGTCGTCTGGCTTGCTGTAGTTGGGGATCATCATCCCGTTCGTCACCACAACGCGCGGTGCGTCTCGGTGGCTGGGGAAGAGGCCGAGCGGATGGCCGCTGTACATCACCAGCGTCTGCTCGTCGGTCATCTCGCTCAGGTACTTCATCACCAAGCGGTATTGTGCCCAGTTCTGGAACACCGCGCCGTTGCCGCCGTAGGTGATCAGCTCGTGCGGGTGTTGTGCCACGGCCGGGTCCAGGTTGTTCTGGATCATCAGCATGATGGCTGCGGCCTGTTTGCTCTTGGCTGGGTAGTGGTCGATCGGCCGCGCGTGCATCGGATGCTCCGGACGCAGGCGGTACATGTAGATGCGGCCGTGCTCCCTCAACTCCTCCGCGAACTCGGGCGCCAGCGTGGCGTGGTGCTTCGGGTGGAAGTAGCGCAGGGCATTGCGCAGGGCCAGCTTCTTCTCTTCGGCGGTGAGGATGTCCTTGCGCTTGGGCGCGTGGCTCACGCCGGGGTCGAGCGGGCGCGTAGGGGGAAGGACATCGGGGATGCCTTCAAGGACGGTTCGTTGGAAGCGAGCGAGGTCGCTTGAAATTGCTGTGACGGACATGTGGCGAAGATCGCCAGTTCGAGCTGATCAGCGAGCGACCACGAGACGTTGGGGTGGGGCGTCATTCACGCGCACCAAGTAGACTCCAATATCCAGATCGGCAATGTCGATCGGCTGTCGCTCCGACGTGATACGGACGGAACGGAGCAATCGGCCTCGGATGTCGTGCAGTCTGACTGTCGCACCCATCTCAGCGCTAGTCAGGGAGAAAGAGTCCTTCGATGGGTTGGGGGCTAAAGTGGATTTGATTGCATCGCCTCTTCGTGGCCAACATTCCAAGTGATAGAAGGAGCATGAAGAACGGTGTCACCACCTATGATCGCGCCAACGAGTTCGACGCGTAGTTCAACGCCATTGGTCGCTCGATACTGAACGCGCCGCAGCCCAAGACTCTCCTCATACCAGGCATCTACAGGCGTCGACAATGAGGGGTGCAATCCAGGTTGTAGTTCCTCGTCAAAATCGAAGCCGCAAGCTGGTTCGCCCCAGTTCGTGAAGTTGAAAGCGTGTGAACGCATCATCCGATGCCCATCTTGGTTCAGCTTGTATGTGCTCACATAGCCGGTGTTGATCCCGCTGTTTCCGGGTACCCAACAAATGCTAGTATCCATGATCATGCCCGGATACGAACCAATGATGGGGTGGTCGAGAAGAACGCTCGTTCGTCCGAAATGCCAACTACCGATTGGCATGGGCCAGACAGGCTCGCCTATCAAGCTCCCATTTTGAACGTTTCCGTTGACCATCGCGAAAGACGTTGAGTAGATCACCGAATCGCCGACGTCTGAGCGTCCTTCGATACGAACGCTCCAAAAGTCGCTTATTGAAGCTGCGTTCGATGTCATAGGAAACCAGTAGGCGCTGATCACCTCGTATGTCAGTTCATCCCCAGCTTGGAAGTCGAAGTAATCCAGCGGATCGGGGAACAACACCCCAACATCAGCTCCTTCCACTCCGAGCAAGCCGTATGGGATCCCGGCATGGGGGAAGTTCAATAGCCCGAATGATCTGCTGAGCACAAGAGTGTCCCCAGTACTCAGTGCTATGCGGCCAAGTGTGTCTGGCAGGCCGAAAACGTTACCAGGCAAGCGAGAAATTACCGTTGCGGTGACTCCGGAGTTCGGCTCGAAGATCCAAGTGGTGCCGACCCCTGCGGCGCTCTTGATCAGAAACGTGTCCATGTGGTTCACCAACCAGTCATCGCCGGATCGAGTGCAGTTCAGACCAAGAAATTGTGGTTGATCGATGCGGACGTAGCATCCATCACACGGCCCACCCAAACTTGCCGGGCACGTATCGCATACCACCCCGATCCTGTTCAGATGGTAGAGGAAGCTGTCGGGACCCAACGTGTCGATGTCCGTAACGAAGATCTGGTTGCTGATGGTGTCGGTGCCGTCGTTGGAGTAGTTGTACTTGTATGCCGGGTTCAGCAATGCCCAGTCTTGTGCGCTTGAAGCGGCAGCTGATAGTATTAGAAAGGACAAGCTCAGGTGTCGCATCGGCCAGGGTTGAACGAATGTAGACCGTCCGGACCCTCACCCGCGCTGCCTCAGCCCACCTTCCCCTTCTTCCGCTTCCCGTGGAACCCGTACGGGCAGTGCTTGCAGCCGCTCTGGCAGCAATGACCACGCTTCAGGTGGTACTGCTCCGTGAAGACGATGTAGCCGTTCTCGGCGAAGTAGTAGTCGCCGGGCTCGAAACCCATTCGCCGCAGCCGCTCGGTGCGTTCGGGGTTCTCTTCCTGTTCGGGCGGCTTTGTCACGGCCACGAAGGTCGGGGTGCTGCGCAATAGGGCCTGCTGGGGGCTGCGTTCTATTCACGCCCGATCGTTGATGGGCCGGTGGACAGGCTGTGGATAATACCCGCTCGGCCCCGGTAGGTTTGGGTTCCCGCTCCAGCACCATGTTCCCCACCAGCCTTGTTCGATCGTTGATAACCGGACCGGTCGCGGTGTACCTGCTGCTGACCCTTCCCGCTTTTGCCCAGGCCGCCCCTCCGCCCGATGGCCCCGGCGACCGCCTGACGGCCGAGGAGTACATCGAACTTTGGAAGAGCGTGGCGGTGCAGAAGATGAAGCAGCACGGCATTCCGGCCAGCATCACCCTGGCGCAGGGACTGCTGGAGAGCGGCAACGGCAACAGCGAGCTGGCGCGGGCCAGCAACAATCACTTCGGTATCAAATGCACGCCCGACTGGAACGGCGGCAAGGTGTACCACGACGACGACCGCAAGAACGATTGCTTCCGCAAGTACAAGGATGCCGCCGACAGCTTCGAGGACCACAGCAAGTTCCTGCAACGCTCGCGTTATGCGTCGCTGTTCGAGCTGAAGACCACCGACTACAAGGGTTGGGCGCACGGACTGAAGAAGGCGGGCTACGCAACTGACCCCAACTACCCGCGCAAGCTCATCGAACTCATCGAGCGCTATGAGCTGCACAAGCTCGACAAAGGGCAGGACGTCAGTTTCCGCAAGCGCGAAAGCACCGATGCGGCAACCGACAGGAAGGACCGCGGAACGAAAGGCAACAGCGGCTCCAAGAAGGAGCGTGGCGACAAGCGGTCGCGCAGCAGCGATGATGAAGTGACCGTGAACATTGGCAGCGGCCGCGCGGTGGAGAAGTTCGAAGGCCGCGTGAAGTTCACCCGCGCCAAAGCCGGTGATTCCATCCGCAAGATCGCGGAAGACATGGAGACCATGCCGGGCTGGGTGGCAGGGTGGAACGACATGGACAAGGACGCCAAGCTCGAAGAAGGGCAGGTTGTCTTCCTCTCACCGAAGCTGAACAAGAGCAAGCGCTCTGCAACCCATGAAGTTCGCGCCGGCGACACGCTCTGGAGCATCAGCCAGCAGCATGGCGTGAAGTTGAGCAAGCTGTGCGCGTACAACGGCCTTGCACCGGATGCCTCCTTGCAGAGCGGAATGACGATCCACTTGCGCAAGCCGCGGTGAACCCCGGGCACTAGCTGCCCACCTTCACCTTCAGCGAAGCCGCCACCAGCACAGCGCGCTCCTTCATCATCTCAGCGTTCGGCCCGGCATAACGCTCATCAAGCGCAGCGTTGAAGTGCCCAAGCCAGATGCGGAAGTGCTCGTCCGTCATGGGCCGTTGTTGGTGGTGCCGCTTGTGCGTGCCCATCATGTCGCCACGGTAGTCGAGGTCGCCGAAGAGCACCATGTTCCAGAACGCGGCGATGCGCGGCAGGTGCTCGTGCAGGTCGAGGTGGCGGAAGTGGTCCGCGATGCCTTCGTCGGCCAGCAGGCGATCGTAGAAGCGCACGACCAACTCGTCCACTTGTTCCTTGGTGGTGATGTCCGTGAGCGGGCTCATGGTTTGTTCAAGGATAGGGGCGCCGCGCGCAGACCGCCGCTGCCATCGCCCACGATCGCTTCGGGCTTGCCGTCATTGTTGATGTCGCCTACCACGATGTAGCGCGCGCCACTGATGGGCAGATCCAACAGGGGCTTGCGATCCGCACCGACCAGCAAGCACTCCTCGTGATCGGCGCAGCACGCCCCGACGACCGTGCCCCATTTGCCGCTGGCGGACAGCGACAGGCGTGCCGCGGAGCACTGCAGAACAGTGTATGTGCTGCTGTTCCCGTTCAGGATGTGCAAGGAATCGCCGGATACGCGCGCGATGAGCAAGGTCTTGCTCGATGCCTCCAACGTGCAGGTCATCGCCGTTGAAGCGCCTGCTGCTAGCGTACTAGTTGCGCCATCGATCAGTGTGCTGCGCAAAGCCCCGGTGCTATCGGCCCAGATCACTGCACAGTTCCCGATGTTCATGCCCAGGCGCACATCGAGCACGCGTGCACCGGTGCCGATGCCTGACTTCGGCTTGTGCCGCACGGCTCCTTTCCGGTCGAGCAGGAGCAATGTGCCGGAATGGTCAGCAACGAAAACGAAGTCGTTGTTCTTCACGCGTAGATGCCGCGCGGCTTGGTCGGTGTAGGTTGCCAACCGCGCAGGCGCCCAGCCTTGCACGGGTTTGCCGTCAGGCATCAGGTTCAACAGGCCGCCTTCTTCGGTCGGCACCACGAAGCGGTAGTCCTTGTTGCCTTCATAGTCGAACACCGCTACCGGTCCGCTGCATTTGTCCTTCACGGCAACGGGCCAGCCTTCCACGTCCTTGCCATTGCGATCGATCATGTGCACATGCTCGGGCGTGCACAGCACCACTTGCAGCTTTCCGTTCTTGAAGCGGTCCACCTGCATTGCATCGCCGAGCATGGGGCCATCCAGCTCGCGGGTCCACATCAGTTTGCCCGTGCTGCCGATGGCGTGCAAGCGATGCTCAGTGTCCTGCACCAGGATGTAGCGCGCGCCCGTCACGTGATCGTTCATCAGCATGGGCGCCCGTGCGATCGGAGAGCGCAATGCCATGCTCCAGAGGCCGTTGCTGGTGCTTGCTGCTGTTGCGCCGGTGTCGTTCGCGGCCGTTCCGCCGTGCTGCAAACGCAGGCTTACGTGGTGGAACCCGTGCTGTCCTGGCGCGATGCTCAGCTCCAGCGCTGAAAAACGGGCGATGGAGGATGCGTGTGCCTCCCAATGATCCATGCCTGCGTTGGAGAGATGCCCTTTCGTCCATGCCCCTGCCGCTGCAGGTGCGCACCACCACGTCAGTGCCGCGGACGTGCTCGCCTCGCCGAGGAGCTCCATGTGGCGCGGGTGCTCGGCCAACGAAGTGCCGTCCGTCCACGCATCAATGGCGCGGTGCACGGTGGCCACGGTGTTCGACAACACCACCTTGTCGCCGAGCAAACACCAGTACGGTTGCTCCAGTGCATCGAACGGCGGGCCGAGCAACATGCCGTACGGGTCGGGGATGGGCAAGCGGGCCACCAGCATGCCCCGATGCCGCGACGTGTCGCAACCTGCACTGTCGCACTGTGCCAGCAACGAACGCTCCGCAGCAGCAGGATCGCTCGCCTGCAACGCCGCCAGCACGGCGAAGCTGCTGTCGCGCGGAACGATGGCCGCAAGCGCCGAGCCCTCCACCCAACGGAAAAGGTCCTGGTCGCGCACGGCATCGGTGCTGCGGCCTTCACCAGCGAGCCATGCTTCAGCATCGCCGATGTGCCGCACGTTGAGTGCCACCGCTTCCGCAGGCACCACACGAAGGGCGGTGTTCAGGCCGGCTTCCTGCTCACGGAGTTCGCGCAACGAACGATCATCGCTCGGCGCAAGCAGCAGCCCGCTCAACAGCAGCGCATCGGGTTTGCTGCGCACGTCCAGAGCCGCCCAGCCTGCGGGCCACTGCAGCGGCTCGGCGCTAGTTGGAGCGAGGTGCTTGCCCAGCATGCGCGCAACGCGTTGGGGATGGAGCAGCACATGCGCCGCCGCACCTGCCCCCAGCGTTGCATGCGCCGCTTTGAAGGTGCTGTCGGCCATCAGGTCGGCACCGTTCTTCAATTGCAGCAGACCTTCCTCCACCATGCCTTCATCGGAGCCGATCAGCAACAGACCGTTCGTCCAATGCACATGCACCGGGCCCATGCGTTCTCCTTTCGCACTGGGGAACGTCTCACCCGGGTTGAAGGTGCGCCCATTGACATCGCCGCCTTTTTCCATGGCGTTCAACAACGCCGGCCAAGGCGCGGCACGATGGTCCTTCGGTCCTGCTAGCACGGCCAACCAGCCCGTTCGTTCACCGCGTGGCATCCACGCAACGAGCGGCAGGCTTTTCGCGCCACTTTCCTCCAGCGCGTTCAACGCTCGGCCCAGGAGCGAGTCGAGCGAAGCCGCCTCGGCAGTGTTGCCAAACGCGCTCCACACCTGGCTAGCGCCGGTGAAGGCGTTCCACGCTTCCCGGCCGCCGCTCAGTTCCACGATCACGGCGCTCTCGGTGGGCACGGCCGCCCACGGGTCGGCGGGCCGCGCTACCGGTCGCCACCACTCGATGAAGGACCACGCGGTGCCCGCCAGCACGGCAGCCAGAACAAGCCAAAGAAGTACGCGGCGCCCGGACATTGTGCGGCGAAGCTATCGGCGCGCGAAGTGGTGGTGGGGTTGCAAAGGCCAGCGTGTGCACACGGTCCTGTGGACCGTTAGGAGTGCACTTCTTCCGCGTATTCCAGCCTGAACGACTTCCTGTGATGTTCGGTAGGTCCATGCAACCGCAGTGCATTCCGGTGCTCTCCGGTGGGGTAGCCCTTGTTCACCGCCCAATTGAAGTGCGGATGGGTATTGTGCAAGTCCTGCATCAGGGCATCGCGATGCGTCTTGGCCAGTATGCTGGCCGCGGCGATGCTCTTGAAGCGGCCGTCGCCTTTGATGTGGCACACGTGCGCAATGCCGAAGTAGGGCGTGAAGCGGTTGCCGTCGATGAGCAGCAGATCGGGACGGCGCTTCAGACCGTCGATGGCGCGGTGCATGGCGATGAAGGAAGCCTGCAGGATGTTGAAGCGATCGATCTCTTCCGGCGTGCAGGAGGCCACGCACCACGCCAGCGCGCGCTCCTCGATCAGCGGCCGCAGGGCTTCGCGGCGCGCCTCGCTCAGTTGTTTGCTGTCGTTGAGGCCCGGCAGGCGCACGCTTGGTGGCAGGATGACGGCCGCTGCCACCACCGGTCCGGCCAAACAACCGCGGCCGGCCTCGTCGCAACCGGCTTCCACGGCGCCGCGCATGTAGTGGTTCGCGAGGGGCATGATCAGTGCTTTTGCATCATGCGTTCAAAGGAAGACCAGAGCGCAGTGGCCGTGCGATCCCAGGTGAAGCGCTGCACGCGGGATAGTCCCAAAGTTGAAAGCCGCTCGCGCAAGGCGGCATCGTTGCGCAACTGGGCCAGCCCGTCGCGCATGCTGTCCACGCTGAAGGGGTCGCAGTACACGGCTGCGTCGCCCGCTACTTCAGGCAGGCTGGTGGCATTCGCAGCAAGCACGGGTACGCCGCACTTCATCGCTTCAGCCACGGGTATGCCGAAGCCTTCGAAGTAGCTCACGTAGGCCAGCGCCAATGATGCACCGATCGCGTTGCGTAGCGCCTGCTGTCCCAGTCGACCGGTGAACACCATGCGGTCCTTGTTCTCGACCTGTTGCCAGGCCTCCTTCATGCGCTTATCCCACCAGAAGGCTTCACCCACGATCAACAGTTTCAATGGCCGCGGATCGCTTTTCACCAGTGCATCGAATGCCAGCAGCAGGCGGGCAATGTTCTTGCGTGGTTGCAACGAGCCCACGCAGATGAAGAAGGGGTCGCCGTTGGTCAGCGCGGCTCTCGTCGCGGCTTGTTCATCGGTGCTCGACGGCGAATACGCTTCGGCCACGCCGTTGTGCGCCACATCAATGCGGTCCAACGGCACACCATATCGTTGGTGGATGTCCTCGCGGCTGAACTCCGACACCGTTACCAGTCGCGCGGCTTTTTGGGCGAAGCGTGGGAACCAGGTGCGGTAGTAGTTGCTATAGGCGCTGGGAAGGTCGGCCGGGTATTGCTCGAAGTTGAGGTCGTGCATCACACCCAGCTGTGGCACTGCGGTGCGCGTGCTCAAGTAGCCGTCAGGGCTGATGAAGGCGTCCGCATTGATGCGGCGCAGGAGGCCCGGCAGCCGGTATTCGAACCATAGCACGTAGAGCAACGGATGGCGCGTGGGCGGCCACAGCGTGTGCATGTGCACGTTGTCGGCGTAGCGGAAGGCAGGGTCCGGCGCACGGTCGAAGACGAAATGGAACTCATGCTCCGGATGCGCCCGCACGATCCGTGAAAGCGCCTCATGCGTGAACCAGCCGATACCTTCGAGCTTGCCGGGGAGAAGGAGGCGGGTGTTGACTGCGATGCGCACGGTGTGTGACCTGGCCGATGTTGGCGGTGAAGATGGAAAAACAGTGGCGGGCATAGTGTCTGGACATCCAACATCAGGACGCCCATTGAAGCCGGTCCGGCGTGTAGCTTCGCCGCCCGAACCTTCACAATGGACCTTACCAAGATCATCTCCGTTTCCGGCAAGAGCGGCCTCTTCAAGATCGTTGCACAAGGGCGCCAGGCCCTCATCGTAGAATCGCTCGGCGAACCCGGCAAACGCATGCCCGTGCCCACAACGGTGCGTGTGAGTTCCTTGGAGGAGATCCAGATATTCACCACCGGCGACGATGTGCCGCTGAAGGATGTGCTGAAGAAGATCCACGAAGTGGAGAAAGGGAAGGAGAGCGTGGACCCGAAGGGTGATGAAGGTGCTTTGTGGGCGAAACTCACTGAGGCGCTCCCCAACAACGACCGCGAACGCATCCATTCCAGTGATGTGCGCAAGCTGTTCCTGTGGTACGGCCAGCTCCTGAAGGCGGGCGTGTTCGATGTGAAGGAGGAGAAAGAGGAGAAGGAAGCCGCCGAGAAGAAGGAGACGAAGGCCACCGGCGAGAAGAAACCCAAGGTGGGCGAGGCCGGTGTGAAAAAGGCCGCCGCGCCCAAGCCGGGTGCCGGAGCGGGCAAGGCGAAGGCCGCGCCCATGCGCAAGGGCAGCCAGCGCGGCAGCTGATCCTTGTCAGGAACCCTGTTGTTGCAACCTCGTTGAAGGCGGCCATTGCCGCGTGCGACTACTTTGGCGCGGTGTGAAAGCAACACCAGCCATGAGGTTCCCTGTGAAGTCCGTCCGGGTGCTCGTCCTTGTTGCCGTGCTCGGTTCCACGTTCCTGTTCATGGCGTGGTCCAACGGTGCTTTGGAAAGCGCTGGCGCGTTCCATTCCAAGGAGGAGATCGCCTTTTTCAAGAAAGGTGGTGGCTCGCTGTCGGTTGGCCAGAACACCTACTTCAAGGCCAGCGGTCATTGCTACGGCTGCCACGGGCCTGACGCGAACAACTTCGCTATGATCGATGAGGACGGCTTCGACGTGAACCCCAGCGACGACTGGCGGAGCACGATGATGGCCAACAGCGCGCGTGACCCTTTCTGGCGCGCAAAGGTGAGCCATGAAGGGTTGGTGAACCCCGGCCACAAGGACGAACTGGAGCACACTTGCACGGGCTGCCATGCGCCGGGCGGCCACCATGACAAGGTGCTCACGAACGCCGGTCTGTACACCATCGCCGATCTGGAACAGGACCCCGTTGGACAGGACGGCGTGAGCTGCGTGCCCTGCCACATCCAGAGCGCGGACAGCCTGGGGCAGTTGTTCAGCGGCGACCTGCGGTTCGACACCTTGGGACGGCCGCTCTACGGCCCCTATGCCGGCATCTTCGGAAGCCCCATGAGCAGCTTCGTGGGTTACGAGCCCCTGTACGGCGAGCACATCAACGACGCCGGTCTTTGCGCCGGTTGCCACACGCTCATCACGCACACGGCCGACCTGTCAGGGCAGTTGACGGGTGGCACCTTCGTGGAACAAGCCACTTACCACGAGTGGCTCAACAGCAGCTTCAACACCGATGTGGACCCCGACAACGGCATCACCTGCCAGGGCTGCCATGTGCCGCGCATCGATGATGCCGTGGTGATAAGCGCCAACTACCTCTTCCTCACGGGCCGCTCCCCCTACGGTCTGCACCACTTCGCGGGTGCCAATACGTTCATGCTGCAGCTGCTGAAGAACAACATCGGACCGCTCGGGCTCACTGCATCGCCTTCCCATTTCGACAGCACGCTCGCCCTCACCTTCGACATGCTCCAGCAGAAGAGCCTCCTGCTCGATGTGGTGATGGAAGGCCGGACGGCGGACACCGCTTTCGTATCCGTGGACCTCACCAACTTGGCCGGGCACAAGTTCCCAAGTGGCTACCCCGCGCGCCGGGCGTTCGTGCAATTGGACGTGCTGGACGCCAACGGCGACACGCTCTTCACCAGCGGCGGTTGGGACGATGCCTACGAGGTGAACGGCCACGACGCGGATTGGGAGCCGCACCACGACGTGATCACCAGCGAGGACCAGGCCCAGATCTATGAACAGGTGATGGCCGACGTGAACGGCAACAAGACCACCGTGCTGGAGCGCGCAGCCAGCTTGCTCAAGGACAACCGACTGGCACCATTGGGCTTCAGCAATACGCACCCCAGCTACGATACCACCATGGTAGTGAACGTGGGCGCGTCGGACATTGACTTCAACCGCGACCAATTGGGCGTGGAAGGCAGCGGAACGGACAAGGTCCACTATCACGTTCCCATGAACGGGTATGTGGGCCCGATCCACGTCTACGGCCGTTTCTGGTACCAGAGCGCTCCTCCCCGTTGGATGCAGGAGATGTTCTCGTTCAACAGTGCCGAGATCGACACGTTCCGTACGATGTACGAGAACGCCGATGGCAGTCCTGTACTGGTGAAGCTCGATTCATTGTTCGACAACTCCGTGGCCATCGACACCCCGGAGGAACTCGGCGTGCGCATCCTGACGAACCCCGTGCGCGACGGTGTGCTGCGGATCGATGGCCTCTCCGGTAAGGTGCTAGGCATCGAGATCTTCGACATCCGTGGTCGCTTGGTGGCCCAGCCCCGGTTGACCGGTCGCACGCGCTTGGAGGTGCCATTGCCACCCGGTGCAGGGACCTACGTTGTTGTGTTCCGAACAGCAGGTGGTTCAGTAGCCGAGCGGGTGGTGTCCCATTGATCTGACCTCCACCGTCTACTTTGCGGCGGCCCCACAAGACCTCCGAATGAAGTCGTTCGTATCCCGATATCCCGTGGCCACGTTCATCGGCATTACGCTGGCGATCCAGCTGATCATTGTCCTCGGCGTGTACGTGGCCTTGCCGCCCGGCGGCATGCTTCACGATGACCCCAAGCTGCACATGTTGTTCAGGCTGCGTGTTTTCGGGCCGTTGTTGGCGGTCTTCGGTATCACGTACGGTCTAGAAGGCATGCCCGGTATGCGCAAGTTGCTGGGCTCGTTCCTTGTGTGGCGGGTGCCGTTGAAGTGGTACGCCATTGCCGGCATCTGGAAGTTCCTCTTCGCCTACATCGGTATCGGTATCGTCATCGCAGCCTTGGGCAAGTGGCCCAGCTTCGGCCTGGTCATACCGCATTTCTGGGACGGTTGGCTGATCACACTGCCGTTCATCTTCGGTATCGCTTTCGTGGAGGAAACATGCTGGATGAAGTTCTGCCTCACGCGCTTGCAGGAGAAATACAGCGCCTTGGTGAGCTGTTTGATCATCGGCAACTTCTGGGGCTTTTGGTACCTGCCCATGGTGGCCATCAACGAAGGTGTTCCGCCCGGGTACCCGATCGTCGTGTTCCACGGCTGCATGATCAGCCTCACCATCCTGCTGGCCTGGCTTTATAACAACACGCATAGCGGGGCGGTGCTCATGCTGGCGCAGGTGGTGAGCAACACGGCTTTCTTCGTCACGCCCATCCTGCCGCCCAACAACGAGATCGCAGCGGGCACCCCCACCATGTTCCAGCCGGAACCCTGGCACAACGCGCTGTTGGACGTGGATTACGTAACATGGTTCAGCTTGATCTTCATTGCGGCCAGTATCCTCATCGTGTGGTTCGCGGGTGCGAAGAACCTTGGCCCACGGCCACGGGCACGCTGGTCCGACCCGGAATAGGTTCCGTGCGGACGTATCCTTCCCGGACTACCTTCGTTCCAAGCCCGATAAGTCCCCAGCCATGGAAGTGAAGAAGGTCGAAGCGTCCGAGATGACGCATGAGCAGTTCGTCGAGGAGCATTGGAAGCCCGGCATCCCGCTGGTGTTCAAGAACGCGACGAAAGTCTGGGGCGCGTACAACACGTTCAGCCCCGATTTCTTCCGCCAGAAGTACGGCGATCGGACGACCGAAGTGAACGGCAACCGCTACACCATGCGCGAGGTGATGGACCTGGTGGAAGGGAAGGACACATCGCGTCCGGTGCCTTATCCGTGCAAGTTCGAGCTCACCAGCCAGTTGCCCGAAGTGTTGCCGATGATCTATCCCATGAACATCGGCTTCGCCAAACCGAACTGGTTGGAGAGCACTTGGTTCAAGCGCGGCTACTGGGGCAGCGCGGTGGAGATGTTCGTGGGCGGCGTGGGCGGGAAGTTCCCGTACGTGCACCTGGATTACTACCACCTAAGCGCTTGGATCAATCAGCTCTACGGGCGCAAACAGTTCACGGTGTGGCCACGCGGACAGGAAGAACTCCTCTATCCGGACCCGAACGACAAGTGGAAGAGCAGCATCCCCGACATCGAGAACGTGGATCTGACAAAGTTCCCGAAGTACAAGGATGCCACGCCGATCACTTTCGTGGTGGGCCCCGGCGAAACCCTCTTCATTCCCTTCGGCATCTGGCACACGGCCAAAAGCCTCGAGCCGACGATCTCCGTGGCCTTCGACCTGCTGAACGACCACAACTTCCCGCTCTTCCTCAAGGACGTGTGGGCGTTCAAGAAGCGGCAGAGCACGGCCAAGGCCATCGCCGCCACCGGTTATGCAGCGCTGAGCGGCACCATGTGCAGGCTTGGCGACATGATCGGTGTTGAGCGCCGCAGCTCGCCCGTGTAGGCGGCTACCTTCGGCAGCGGCCAAGCGCCGTTGCACATGAAGCGTCACATTCTCGCCATTGCCTGCGCGCTGCCCGTTTGCGGCTTCGCACAGCATCCTGTCATCCAAGCCGCGCTCAATGCCGTCAGCATCGATACGTTGGTGAACGACATCGAGCAACTGACCGGTGAAGTGCCGGTGGATGTCGGCAATGGCCCGGTGACCATCGTTAGCCGCCACAAGCTCAATGCGGGCAACGCGGTTGCGCAAACCTGGTTGGAGCAGCGGTTCGCCGCATTGGGATACACACCGACCACCCAATCTTTCAGCAACACGGGCTTCAACGTGCTGGCCGAGAAGACCGGTGCGGTGCATCTGGACAGCCGCGTGATCATTTGCGGGCACTACGACGCCATGCCCGGTGGCATTGCCGCGGCCCCGGCCGCCGACGATGATGGCTCGGGCACGTGCAGCGTACTGGAGGCGGCGCGCGTGCTGGCGCCCTACCAGTTCGAGCACACCATCGTGTTCGCCTTGTGGGACGAGGAGGAGCAAGGGAAGATCGGCAGTGCGTTCTACGCGGGTGCCGCAGCGGCCAACGACGACACCATCCGCGCCGTGGTGAACATGGACGCCATCGCTTACGACGGTGATGCCGATGGCCTTGCGCGCATCCATGCGCGTCCCGTGGCCAATAGCCTGGCCATCAAGGACACTGCCCTGGCCTGCAATGCGGCCTACGGCCTCAACGTGAACCTGGCCATCAACAACCCTGGAGCGACCTATAGCGACCACGCCAGCTTCTGGACGGAAGGCTACGGCGCCATCCTCGTTATCGAGGACTTCGACAACGATGGCAATCCGCATTACCACACACCCACGGACCTCCTTCAATACATGAGCCTATCGATGTGGGAGGACCTCACCAAGTTGAGCATCGCCACGGCCGCCACATGGGCCGTGCCGCTCAATGGCAACCTGGCGGTCGAAGAGGAGCATTTGAGGGCCGCCCAGTTGCAGGCGTTCCCTGTCCCTGCCCGTGACATTGTCCGCGTGCTCACGGACATTCCTTCGGCCGGTATGGCCCGGCTGGCCTTGTTCGATGCCTTGGGCCGCGAAGTGCGCCGAATGCACGAAGGCCCGCTCGCGCAGGGCAAGCGGGCCATCGATGTTGACTTGTCGGGTATGCCCAGCGGGGTGTACCGTGCAGTGCTCACAACCGGCCAGGGACAGGGCGCCCAAGTGGCCGTTGTGCGCGAGTAGGATCAGCTCTTCACGAAGGGCTTCAGCACCGTGCGACGGCCGCGGTCCATCATCACGTAGTACTGGCCGGCAGGCAAACCGGCGAGATCCACCTGGTTCACACGATTGTCCTGCACGGCGGCCGTGCGAACCAGCTTGCCGTCAACGGTGAGGATGTCGATGCTGGTGATGCCCGTGCATCCGGTAAGCCCCACCATCAGCACGTCGTTCGCAGGGTTGGGGTACAGGGTGATGGCCTTCGTGGTGGCTACCACCGGCGTTACGCTGTTCGGATCAAGGACTGTTATGGTGCCGAACTGCGTGGTGGAATGCAGATCACCTTGGAATTCCTCAGTGCAGTGATAATCATACACACCGGGTACAGTGAAGGTGTGTGAAAAGGTCCACGGGGCCTGTTGTGCCATGCCATTACCGAAGCCGGCCGGGTTGTCAGGGAACAGGTCCAACTGACCGTACACGTTGTGCGTTCCGCCCACGTTCGTCCATTCCACGATGTCGCCCAAGTTGATGGTGATGTCCATCGGGTCATAGTACGGCAGGTTGTTCGGATTGGACAGTGTGCCTCCCACTTCCACCTCATGGGTGGTTTGTGCGAGGGCCAAGACCGGGACAAAAGAGAGGAGCGTAGCAAGCTTCTTCATGCGCTGTGGTTTGTGGCACAAAGAAACCTCCTTTCCATGGAAAGGAACACCAACGATCCGACCGGTGGTGGAAGCCTATCGACCGATCTCAACGGCCCGTCCCCATGTGGAGGTCGATATAGTCGAGCACTTTGGTCATGAGATGCAGACGGTCTTTCCCACGCACGTTGTGGGCGTGACCAGGGTATTCGAAGTAATCCACCTGGATGCCCTTGTCCACGGTGTTCTTCAGGAATTGCAGGCTGTGTTCCCGGAGAACCGTGTCGTCCAGCGTGCCGTGGATGATGAGCAGGTCGCCTTGCAGCTTGTCGGCTTTGTCGGTGAGCAGGCTTGCAGCATAACCATCGGGGTTCTCCTTCGGGGTGTCCATGTACCGCTCCGTGTACATCACCTCGTACATGCTCCAGTCCATGACCGGGCCGCCGGCCACGCCGACTTTGAAGAGGCCCGGCTTCTTCAGCATCAGGCTGGTGGTCATGAAGCCGCCGTAGCTCCAGCCGTGCACGGCCATGCGGTCGGTGTCCACGTAGGGAAGCTTCTTCAGGTATGCAGCGCCTGCCGCCTGATCCTCGACTTCCACCGATCCCAACTGCCGGTGAACGGCCTGCTCGAAGGCCAGCCCGCGGTGCTCGCTGCCGTGGCCGTCGACGGTGAACACCAGGTAGCCGCGTTCCGCTGCTTCCAGCATCCACGGCGAGGCGCCACCGAGGAAACTGTTGGTGACCAGTTGCACGTGCGGCCCGTTGTATGTGTACACCAGCACCGGGTATTTCTTGTTCGCGTCGAAGTGGCTGGGCTTGATGAGGCGCGCGTTCAGGCGGTCGCCGTTCATGCCGGGCACCGTGAAAATGTCCACCGTGCCTACGCGGTACTGCGCATAGGGGTTGGGACTGTCCTTGAGCACTTTCATCACCTGGCCCGATGATGCATCGATGATCTCCGTGCGTCCAGGCACACTCGTGCTGCTCCACATGTCGATGAGCTTCCCACCCTCGAACTGCGCCATGTGCGTGGCCGCGTCCTTGGTGAGGCGCGTTACGGTGCCGGTGCCGATCTCCACCCGGTAAGCATGTAATTCCGTGCTGCCCATGCGTGGCATGCGCACGGGTACGGGACGATTTTCCTTGCCGTTCAAGCTTTGGACCATGGGCACGTTCGGGTCGCCATCCTCGGCCGTGCCTTGGAGGTAGAGGAACTGCTCGCGTTCATCCGTGCCGAGGATGTCCGTCACCGTCCACGCGCCTTTGGTCAGCTGGCGCACCAAGCCGTTCTTCAGGTCGTAGAGGTACAGGTGCTGCCAGCCGTCGCGCTCGCTCCACCAGATGTACTGGCCTTTCTTCCTCAGGAAGTGGGCCGGGTGCTCGGGCTCCAGCCACTTCTCGTTCTTCTCCTCGATGAGCGTTTTCACCGGGGCACCGGTGCGCACATCATACTGCACCAGACGCAGTTCGTTCGTCGCGCGGTTCAGGTGCGTGACATAGACATACATCTCGCTGGGGTCCCATGCGATGTTGGTGAGGTACTGGTCCACCGGCTCGCCGGTGCTGAGGTAGGTGGTGCTGCGCGTGCGCACATCGAAGACGCCCACCTGCACATGGTGGCTCGCTTGACCGGCCATGGGATAGCGCAGTTTGTTGAAGGTGCTCGGCTTCGTGCTGATGTCTTCCACGTAGTAGGGTGTCACCATGCTTTCGTCCATGCGGTAGAACGCCAGCTGGCTACCGCCGGGGCTCCAGAACGTGCCTTTGGTGATGCCGTATTCCTGCCGGTGCACGCTCTGCCCGTTCACTATGCCATCCACCGTGTCCTTCGTCACTTGAATGTTGTCCTTCACGCCCGGTGCGGCCACGAAGAGGTTCTGGCCGATGGTGTACGCCACGCGGTGTTGCGCGTCGTCCATATCGTGGTTGGCTCCATCGGGAAGCATGGCCAGGCGTTCGGTTAACTTGTTCGCTGAGCGGTCCCACACGTACACGCGGTTGTTGTGCATGAAGCTGAAGGCCGTGGCGCTTTCCCAATGCACGGCGGGGAAACGCGGCACTGGCTTCTCCTCGACCAGCCCGCTGTTCAGTTGTGCCAAGGTCACGAGCGGCATGTCCAGGCTCTTGCCCAATGTGCCGATCCACAGCGTGTCGCTCTTCATATGGCAGTAATTGCTGCCGCCGGGGATCCACTGCAGCCCGCGCAAGCGTTGCGGTGCCAGGTCGGAGCCGCCCTTCAGCACGGCATCGGAAAGCGTTAAGGTCTTGAGCTTCTCTTGGGCCGGGGCGGTTGCAAGGCAGAGCAGCAGTGCTGCGGAAACGACGTAGCGCATGGTGGGCGATAAGTTGCGCAAAGATGATCGGCCTGAGGACGGGATGTTTCTTTCACCACAGAGGCACGGAGAACACGGAGAAACTCCAAGGAGCGCGCTTTGGACAAGCCTCTGTGCCCTCCGTGGCTCTGTGGTGAATTACTCCTCAGAGAATGTTCACCTCCCGCTCCAGTTCGATCCCGAACTTCTGCTTGATGTCTTCAATGATGCGGCTACTCAGTCGGTAGATGTCGGCGCCCGTGGCTGCGGAGCCTGTCCCGACGGAGGAGGGATGGTTCACCAGCACCAAGGCCTGCCTATCGTGCACGCCGAAAGCGCCTTCGCGATAGCCCTTCCAACCAGCCTGCTCGATGAGCCAACCGGCGGGCACCTTGGCCGTGCCGGGGTCGCCCGGGTAGTTCGGTACGTTCGGGTGGGTGCGCTTGATGTTCTCCACAACCTCGACCGGCACCACCGGGTTCTTGAAGAAACTGCCCGCATTGCCGACCACCGCCGGGTCGGGCAGTTTGCTGCGGCGGATGGCGATGACGGCCTCGCTCACATCGGCGATGGAAGGGGAGGTGATGCCACGCACCGTTAACTCCTGCTGGATGTTGCCGTAGCTCGTGTTCACCTGTGGGTGCTTGCTCAGTTGCAGGGTGACGCTGAGGATGACGAACCGGTCCTTGCCCTCGCGCTTGAAGTAGCTCTCGCGGTAGCCGAACGCGCATTGGGCCGCGTTGAACGTGAGCACCTCACCATCGCTGATGCGTAGAGCTTCCAGCTCCACGAAGACATCCTTCAGCTCCACGCCATAGGCGCCGATGTTCTGCATGGGAGCTGCGCCCACCTTGCCGGGAATGAGGCTCATGTTCTCGATGCCGCCCCAGCCTTGTCCTACACAATGCAGCACCAACTCATGCCAAACTGTGCCAGCACCTGCCTTCACGCGCACATGATCGTTGTTCTCATGTACGAGCGCGATCCCGGGCAACTCGTTCAACAACACCGCTCCGTGGAAGTCTTGGGTGAGCAGGATGTTGCTCCCGCCGCCAAGGATCAGCCGCTGGGTCCCGTCAATTGCATGCAAGAGCTCCCGCAGTTCTTCTACCGTGCTGAAGCGGCCCAACGCATCGGCCGTGGCGTCCACACCAAACGTGTTGAAGGGCCTGAGGGAAACGTTGCGTTGCAGCACGATGCAAGGTTACCGAGGCCGGAGGTTCCATGGCTGCCAAGACGCGGACTGCACGAACGATCGCACGTTGAACTCCGACGTGGCGACGGTTGATGGAATGTGCACAACTCCTTGCCCGGAAATTTGGAGAAGGGGGGAGGTTGTGGCGTAGGTTCACATCACCAATGAATAAGCTACGGGTTTGGGTCTTGGGTGGGGTGCTGGCACCGGCTGTGGTGTTCGGGCAGAATCTTGTCATTAATGGATCCTTCGAGGACTATGTCAATTGCCCGAACGGTCTGAATCAGATGGGCAATGCGGTTGGCTGGACCGCGTATCAGTTCACTCCGGTCTACTACAACACATGTGATACAAGTGGCACGGTGAGTGTTCCGCTCAGCCAATTCTGCGACCAAGTTCCTGCTCACGGTGTGGCATATGCTGGCTGTGTCACATACTGGGAGTTCGCGCCAGATGCTTTGCGGGAATTCATCGGAGCGTCACTTTCGGAGCCATTGGCTACTGGTGAGCCGTATTTCGTTTCGTTTAAAGCCAGCTCAGGCGGCTTCGGCAGCATTGGCAGCATGCGTTGGGCCGTATCGGGTTTGGGTATGCGTTTCAGCACCTTTTCAGACTACTCAGTACTCAATGGTCTTCCGAATGGCGCTGCAGTCAGAATGACGGACATTCTATCGGATACCACTGATTGGGTGACGGTTTCCGGGTGGTACGTTCCAGACTCGGCATATACGCATGTGAGCATCGGAAATTTTTTCAGTGACACCTTGTTGCTCCGACATACTCTCGATGCTCTTGCTGGTGAGCCAGCCGCCTATGCGATGGTGGATTGTGTGTGTGTTGGCCGTGTGCCCAGCGATTGTGATTTCGGGGCTTACGTTGATTCGAAGGATGAAGAAGCGCTGTCAATTTTTCCGAACCCTGTGGAGAGCTATCTCCTGATCGTGGCAGCAGAAGGGCCACTGTGTGATGTAACGCTCATCGATGCTATGGGAAGGATTGTGAACCGTTTCCAGCCCCAGACAAGCTGGGTCCAGTTGGACTGCACCTCCTACTCTGCAGGTCCGTATTGGTTGAATATGAGGTTGTGCGATGGCGCCTCCGTGACCAAGTCCATCGTCGTAGGGAAATCAAACTGAACAAACCATGAGGAACATTGAATTGAGGCCCATGCGATGGTATGGAGCGGTAGTGCTTGCCTTTGGAGCCTATAGTTCGAGCGCCCAATGGATAACCGGGTTGGTGGTTCGCAGACCTTGACTGGAAGTCCGCCAGGGGTGAGTGTCGGTACCACTCTTGGTAGCGCTCCGTTTAATGTTCGGGCTCACGAGCTCAGTGGCTTCACTGCCGGCGAGCTTATGTGGCTTCAGACACCATTGGGTCAGAATGGCCAGATGCGTTTTCAGCGTGGTACTCTTGGTATTCCAATGAACCTAGGACGGATTTACACCACAGCGAACTTCAATGACTTCAGGATACGTGCTGAGCAGGGTAACGGTCCCGATCCTGGCATACTGTGGCTGGAGAACAGCGATGCTGATGGATTCATGTTGCGAGCGAACGGTTCTCAGACTGCGGTGAACACGTATCCGCTGACGCTTGATGGGTTCATGTCGATTGGTAAGCGAGGTACTGTTTTGACACCTGCAATGCAGCAAATGCCCTCAAGAGCGAGGCTTCATTTGGTAGACCTCGACGGCCTCGTCGAAGAACCTTGGCGCCCGTACTTCCGCAACGGCGTGCTCTTCACCGGCAACAACGACATGGGTTATATCGGCCATGTATACCACGATGCCAGCAATGGCACCACACCATGGTCCTACACGTTGGACCGCAGTGATTTTGTGATCAGCGCTGGAGAGAACGATTTGACCGAAGCCTTCAGACAGCGCATCCGGTTCATCTATACCACCACACCGGTGGCGGGTGGTACCGGCGCCGAGAGCTACAATGGCTTGGAGTACATGCAGCTCTTCCCCTTCAACAAGGACCAAGGCTTTGTGGGCGTTGGCGACTTTACGGCCGTTGGCCAAAGCCCCACTGAGCGGCTACATATGCGCAATGGAAGGTTACGTATCGAGCAACTTCCGAGCGACCCTGTGGCGAACACGCTCACGAAAGTCATGGTCGTGGACGATACACCGGGCGCCAACTTCGGTGTGGTGAAATGGCGCGATGCCTCCACGTTGGGTGGCACCGCTTGCGATTGGACAGTAAGCGCCGGGCCGAACCATGTGTGGACGGCCACTGGTGCTCTCAACCCCAATTGCCCTGATGCAACCGAGAACGTCGGCATTGGGCTTACAGTTCCGGTGGCCAAGTTGGATGTGGCACGAACAGTGAATAGCGGTGGTGCAACAAGCCTTGGTTTCAACGTCCTGATGACGACGAACTCGACGAACAACGTAGGCGGTGTGTTCACCGCTGAAGTAGGTGGTGGGGGTGGCGGCCAAAATGTTGGAGCCAGAGGCATCGTGCGGAACGGACCACGCAACTGAGGCCTTGATGGCAATGCGGCAGTGAACAACCTGTTCTGGAGCACACAGCCTGTTTGGACTACCGGTGGTCGTGTGGTTGGTGTTCGAGGTTTCGCTGACGGCAATACTACCGCTGGTTTGGCTGGGACCAGGGGAGTGTGGGGTATTGCGATAAACGCGGATGCATCAGGTGGTCCGGGTTATGCGGGTTGGTTCGATGGCCACGTCAATATCCAGGGCGGTAGCCTTTACCTGAACCAGATTTTCGCGCTCTCAGACGCAGGACTCAAAGACAACGTTCAGCCTTTCAGTGGAGGGGCGGCGCTCATTGCCCAGTTCGAACCCAAGAGTTACACGTTCAATACCCAACTCCACCCTGAACTCGGTCTGCCAATAGCCGCCCAAGTGGGTCTGGTGGCCCAGGATGTAGAGCAGGTGCGTCCTGAACTAGTTTCGGAGATATGGCATGACGCCGTATTGGACAGTTTGGGCAACGAGATATCTCCAGCTTACGCGTTGAAAGGCGTGAACTACATGGTCATCATTCCGATCTTGATCTCAAACGCAAAGGAGCAGCAGTCCCGCATTGATTATTTGGAACAGCAGGTCGCATCATGCTGTGCCCTCGACGACGGCACCCGTATGCTACAAGGTGCTGGATTCGGCTACATCGACATCAACCGCCAACCCGACGCAACGGCCTCTGCGCCCTTGGCCGAGAACGCCTTGGTCGTCATCCCCAACCCTTTCCAAGACAACCCCACCATCAGCTACCGCATCGGCACCAGCGGCCGGGCACAGTTGCGCGTGGCCGATGGCCAAGGCCGCGTCATGGGCACTCTCATGGATGCCGGTATGCAGGCCGGGCAGCACACCATGGTTTGGAACACTGCAGGCATGGCAGCCGGTACCTACTGGCTCACGCTCACCTTGGATGGGGAGCGCATCACCACCCAAGCCGTTATGGTGGACTGAGCCAAACATCCTTTGCGCAACGCCCCGGTATGCTCGCATGCCGGGGCGTTCGTTTTCCGCCCATTACAAGCCGGTTTACTTTGAGCGCCCGACCGTCCGGGACTTCCACCGGCCCGATGCGTCGGGATGTACCGCATGCCCACCGCGCAGCAACGTGCCATAGTCAGCGTGACCAACGACCTGGCCACCGACAATCGCGTGCACCGCACGTGCACGGTGCTACAGGAGCTCGGTTACGATGTTCTGCTGGTCGGCCGCGTGCTGCCTGGAAGTCGGGCTCTGGAGCGCCCTTACGGAACCCGGCGCATGCGGCTGCTCTTCAACAAGGGGCCGCTGTTTTATGCCGAGTACAACCTGCGGCTGTTCTTCCTGTTGTTGTTCCAGCGTTCGGCCTTGCTTGTTGCCAACGACCTGGACACGCTGCTGCCGAACTATCTGGTGGCGTGGTTCCTGGGGAAGCCCTTGGTGTACGACAGCCACGAGTTCTACACCGAAGTGCCCGAGCTAGTGCACCGGCCTTGGGTGCGACATGTGTGGTTGGCCATTGAGCGAGCCATCTTCCCGAAGCTCCGATCGGTCATCACCGTGAACGGTAGCATCGCCAAGGCGTACACGGAGCGTTACGGTGTGCAGGTGCAGGTGGTGCGGAACATTCCCATGTGCACGCCGATGGGCGAGAAGGTGGATCGTGCCGCTATGGGCCTTCCCATGGACCGGTTCATCCTTGTGATGCAAGGTGCTGGCATCAACGTGCAGCGCGGCGCCGAAGAAGCGGTACTGGCAATGCGCGAGTTGGAAGGATGCTTGCTGCTCATCATCGGCAGTGGCGACGCCTGGCCGGTGCTGGAGCGTATGGTGGACGAGCACCGGCTGAGCGACCGTGTGCGTTTGCTGGGTCGCATGCCGTATGACCGAATGATGGCCTACACGCGCAACGCGGACTTGGGACTCACCCTCGACAAGGATACCAACCTCAACTACCGCTTCAGCCTGCCCAACAAGCTGTTCGACTACCTGCACGCGGGCATCCCGGTGCTGGCCACCGACCTGCCGGAAGTCGCGGCCATTGTGCGGCACTACGATGCCGGAGTGGTGCTGGCCCACGCGGAGCCCGCTGCCATAGCCGCAGCCGTAAGGGCGCTGAAGGCCGATCCCGCACGCCGGACCGCGCTGGCCCGGAACGCTACTTTCGCCGCCGCTTCGCTGGACGGTGAGGCGGAGAAGACGAAGTTGAAAGCGTTGCTCGCTGAAGTTGGCCGAACCCCACCTGCATATCGTTAGCCTCGACGTTCCGTGGCCACCCGATTACGGTGGGGTCATCGATGTGTTCTACAAGGTGAAAGCCTTGCACGACATCGGCGTGAAGGTGCACCTGCATTGCTTCGAGTACGGGCGTGGCGAGCGCAAGGAGCTGGAGCCGTTCTGCCACAGCGTGCACTACTACAAGCGCCAGATGGGCAAGGTGCAGTTGCTCAGCAGCCTGCCTTACGTGGTGGTGAGCCGCCGCAGCGATGAACTGGTGGACCGGTTGCTGAAGGACGATCATGCCATCCTGTTCGAGGGGCTGCACAGCTGCTACCACTTGGGCGATCCACGGCTGCACGGGCGCAGGCGCATCGTGCGTGCGCACAACGTGGAGCACGATTATTACAGTGCCCTTGCCCGCGTGGAGAAGAGCGCGTTCAAGCGCAGCTATTTCAACGCCGAGGCCACCAAGCTGAAGCGTTACGAACCCGTGCTGAGCGAAGCCGATGCCGTGCTGGCCATCTCACCGAAGGATGAGGCTTATTTCGCGCAGCACTTCCGCAACGTGGTGCACATGCCCGCCTTCCATTCCTGCGAGCGGGTGGAAGTCCCGGGCGGCTTGGGCGATTTCGCTTTGTACCACGGCGCGCTCGGCGTTGCCGACAACAACAAGGCCGCGCTCTGGCTGCTCCGAGAGGTTTTCAGCGGGCTTGATGTGAAGTTCGTGATCGCGGGCAGCGATACCAGCAGCGAGTTGAAGGCGGAAGTAGCAAAGCACAAGAACGCACAACTGCTCGAGGACATTTCAACGGAGCACATCCACCGGCTCGTGCGCGAAGCACAGGTGCATGTGCTCCCCACCTTCCAGGCCACCGGCATCAAATTGAAGTTGCTGCTCTGCTTGTTCGCCGGGCGCCATGTGGTATGCAACCCCGCCATGGTGGAGGGCACTGGCTTGGAGGAGTTGTGCCACGTGCACGGCGATGCGGTCACCATGCGCGCCAGTGTGCTCGCGTGCATGGGCAAACCTGCCAATGGTCAGGCACTTGAAGTGAGGGCGAAGGTCCTGGAAGAGCGGTTCAGCAACCGGAGGAATGCGTTGCGGATCGTCGACCTGTTGGGGTGAAGGCGTTCAAACCACCGTCGCTCCCATCTCCAAAAGCTTTCCGTCCTCGCACTTCACCACGCGGTTGCCGAACTTCTTCATGTGCGTGTAGTCGTGCGTGGCCATAATGACGGCGCGGCCGCTACGGCTGATCTCCATCATCAGGTCAAGGATGCCTTCGGTGGTCTCGGGGTCCAGGTTGCCGGTGGGTTCGTCGGCCAGCAGGAGTTCGGGGTCGTTCACCAAGGCGCGGGCAATGCTCACGCGCTGCTGCTCGCCTCCGCTCAGTTCGTGCGGCAGTTTGTAGCCCTTGTTGCCCAGCCCCACACGGTCCAGCACTTCCTGGATGCGCAGGTCGATGAGCTTGGCGTCCTTCCAGCCGGTCGCTTTCATCACGAACTGCAGGTTCGCCATCACGCTGCGGTCGGTGAGCAGTTGGAAGTCCTGGAACACGATGCCGATCTTCCTCCGGAGGTAGGGCACTTGCGAGCGTTTGAGCTTCCGCAGGTCGAAGCCGCAGCAATGGCCTTCGCCTTCGTTCAGGTGGAGGTCGCCGTAGAGCGTGCGCATCAAGCTGCTCTTGCCGGTGCCCGTGCGGCCGATTAGGTAGATGAACTCGCCCTTGTACACCGTGAGGTCCACGTTGTTGAGGATGAGGTTCTCGCGTTGGAAGATGCGGGCGCTGCGCAGCTCGATGATCGGTTCGGCGGACATAGGGGCCAAGGATAGTTCCGCTGACGGCCGTTGTGCCGCTTGTTCGTCACGAGTCTTCACCGGTCCATGGTCAGTAACGCACGATGAAGGGCACGGTCTTCGTTGGTAATGGTGCGTGCTGTCCCCACGTCCACACTGCCGCGTGAAAAAGTCGGGCCGGTGTTTCCCGGGCACGCGTGCGCGCGTGGGCACCTTTGACCACTTGACCATGACCATGCAGCGATCCGTCCTTTCGGCAATGGGCCTTGTGCTGGCCGCCTCGCTCTTCGCGCAGCGCCCGGCGCACTTCGAGCACCGCAACGCCGACCTGGTGCACGCGCTCGACCTGTTCGACAAGGAGAAGTACGGCGCCGCCCAGACCGAACTGGAGCGCGTTACCGCCCGCATCAGCGACCCGCACGACGGCACGCGCGTGGAAAGCGAGTTCTGGAGCGCCATCTGCGCCGTGCGCCTCTTCCACAACGATGCGCCCCTGCGCCTGTTGGGCTTTATCGATGCGCACCCCGAGAGCCAGCACGTGCCGGCCGTCCGACTGGAACTGTTCCGCCACTACTTCGCCCAGAAACGCTGGGAGGACTGCCTAACGTGGGGCACGAAAGTCGAGCCGCTGACCCTGGAGGTGAAGGACCAGGAGGAGTTCTACTTCAAGCGGGGCTACGCCAGCTTCATGGAGGAGAAGCACGACGCGGCCATGAACGACTTCACCCGCATCAAGGACGGCGCCAGCGGCCTGCCCGGAAGTCCCGGCAACTATGTGTCACCGGCCACCTATTACAGTGCCCACATCAACTACGAGCGCGGCGAGTACGAAACGGCGCTCAAGGGTTTCGAGAAGTTGAAGGGCGACGAAGCGTTCGGCGATATCGTGCCGCACTACATCAGCGAGATCCTCTTCCTGCAAGGGAAGTACGATCAGCTGAACGAATACGCCAGGCCCATCGTCGAGAACCCCGACGGCAAGCGCCGCATCAATGAAATGAGCCGGTTGCTGGGCGAGAGCAACTACCGCCAAGGGAACTATGCCGAAGCCATCCCGCACTTGGAGAAGAGCGTGCAGCGTGCGGGCGTGACGCGCGAGGACCGCTACGTGCTCGGCCATGCCTACTACAAGACCGGCAATTGCGAGAAGGCCTTGCAGCAGCTGACCATGGTGGCCAACGGTACCGACAGCCTCGCGCAAGCCGCCGCCTACCACATGGGCGATTGCTACATGAAGCTCGACCAGAAGAACTACGCGCGCACGGCGTTCAAGAAGGCGTACGACCTGAAGCAGGACCCGCGCGTGACCGAAGATGCCCTCTTCAACTACGCCAAGCTCGCTTATGAGCTCAGCTTCGATCCGTACAACGAGGCCATCATCGCGCTGAAGAACTACCTGAAGGCGTATCCCGACTCACCCAAGCGCGACGACGCTTACGGCTTCCTGCTGAACGTGTACCTGAAGACGCGCAACTACGAAGCGGCGTTGGAAGCGCTCGACAAGATCCAGCAGAAGGACATCGCCATGCAGGAGGCCTACCAGAAGCTGGCCTACGACCGCGGTGTGGAGCTGTACGACGGCCGCAAGTTCAAGGATGCGGCCCTGTTCTTCGACCGCGCGCTGAAGTACCCGGTGAACAAGGACCTGAACGCGCGCTGCCACTACTGGACGGCAGAGTGCTTCTACGCCGAAGAGGACTACGCGGCCGCACTGCGCAAGTACGATGTGTTGCGCAATGCAAGCGGTGCATATGCCACCGACCTGTACGAGCAAGCGGGCTACAGCCAGGGCTACTGCTACTTCAAGATGAAGGAGTACCCCGATGCGGCCACGAGTTTCCGCCGTTTCGTGGGCACCACGGCGGGTGAGCCTGCTCAGCGCGCCGACGCCAAGCTGCGTGTGGGCGACTGCTACTACATGGCCAAGGACTGGGCGCAATCCATCAACTGGTACGATGATGCCCTGCGCAGCAACACCAGCGACCGCGATTACGCGACCTACCAAAAGGCCATGTGCCAGGGCCTCACCGGTCTGCAAGGTGCCAAAGTGGAAACGCTGAAAAAGCTGCTGGCCGAAAAGCCGAACTCGCGCTACGCACCGGATGCCAAGTTCCAGTTGGGTGAGACCTACATCCGGTTGGACAACGATGCGCAGGCTGCCACCTACTACCAGCAGGTCATCTCGGACCACAGCGAGAGCCCGTTCGTGCAGAAGAGCATGCTGCAGGTGGCGCTCATCCATAAACGCCAGGGCGACAACGAGACCGCGCTGCAGGAGTTCAAGGCGATCGTGGCCAAGTACCCGACACGCGAAGCAAGCGCTGATGCGTTGGCCAGCATCGAGGCCATCTACGTGGAGACCGGTCGTGTTGCGGAATGGGAGAGCTACTTCCGCGGCCTCTCGTTCGTGAACCAGAGTGAAGCCGAAGCCAAGCTGGACGAGAATTATTACCGCAGCGCGGAGCAGCTCTACTTCGACGGCAAGTGCGATCAAGCGATCGGTGCCTTCGGCAGCTATCTGACGAAGTACCCCAATGGCGCCAACGCCACCAAGGCGCACTTCTACAAAGGCGACTGCCACTACAAGGCAGCCCAGTACAGCGAGGCACTGGCCGATCTGGAGGAAGTGGTGAAGGTGGAAGGCAACGAGAACATGGAAAAGGCGCTGTTCTACACCAGCGATATCCTTTACCGCGACAAGCGTTGGGAGGGTGCCTTGGAGCACTTGGTCCGCTTGGAGCGCATTTCGACCTACCCCGACAACGTCCTCGCTGCGCAGGTAGGCCAGATGCGTTGCGCGCGCGAGCTGGGCCGCAATACGGAAGCTGCAGCGGCCGCGGAGAAGGTCGTGGCGAACACCCACAACAAGGATGCCCTTGTGAAAGCCGAGGCGCAGCTCATCATCGCCAACCAAACGCTGGATTTGGATGACAAGGATGGCGCGTACACGAAGTACAAACAGATCGCGGCAGGCAAGCACGGGGCCATGAGCGCCGAGGCCAAGTACCGCATGGCCTACATCAAGCACTTGCAAGGCAAGTACAAGGAAGCGGAGAAGGAAGTGTTCGCGCTGGCCAACGACTTCGGCGGGTACCAGCACTGGATCAGCATGGGCTTCATCCTGCTCGGCGATGTGTACGTGCAGCTCGGCGACCGCTTCCAGGCCAAGGCAGCGTGGCAGGGTGTTATCGATAACAGCGATGAACCGGACCTGGTGGCCGACGCGCGCAACCGACTCAACATCCTCCTGAACGAGGAGCAACAGAAGAATTTACCAACGCCGGGGCAAGACGGCGACGGCAACTGAAAGCGATGAAACACATGCACAAGAGCATCCAGCACATCGCAACGGCCCTGTTGCTGTTCGCCTGCGCCGCCACCTTTGCGCAGCGCGACTCCACCAATCTTGGTGGCAACTACGAGATCTCCGGCACCTTCAATCCCACTATGGCCGATGCGCGCAAGATCGACCTGCGCCCGGAGCTCATCGATACCATTCTGCCGATCGCGCCGGTGTCGTACAACCTCATGGACGTGAAGGGCCACGTGCCTGCGCGCGTGGACAGCATTTCTGCCGTGAAGCTGGGCATCAACACGCTCCAGACCAAGCTCTACAAGGGCTTCGCGAAAGCGGGCTTCGGGCTGTACACCACGCCATTGCTCGAACTCTATTACGACCAGACGCGCAGTCGGGAGAACGGCTGGGGCGTGCACTACAAGCACCTCAGCAGCAACGGTGGCATCAACAACATGGGTGAGAGCCAATACAGCTTCAACGCCATGGACGCGCACTACACGCACTACCTGAAGAAGCACGAGGTGGGCGGCAGCGTGGGCTTCGACCGCAGGCGCATCAGCTACTACGGCGGCACGGACGATCTCGCGCTGGCCAGCTTCGATCTCGGCAAGGTGGAGGACGACCGGTTGAAACAGGTGTACAACGACCTGGGCTTCGGTGTGCGGGTGCGCAGCATGTACAAGGACAGCAGCATGATCGCGCACGACGTGAAGCTGGACTTGCACCAGTACAACAACACGAGCGACAGCAAGGAGACCAACGTGAAGGTGATGGCCGACCTGGCCATGGAGCAGGGGAGCGAGACCTATGGCGGGCGGATCCTCGTGGACAACAACAGCTACCGCGCCAAGCAAGGCATCGTGGACTTCAAGCAGAGCGGCTTGCTCATCGGGCTGCTTCCCCAAGTGAGCACACGCAGCGATAAATACCTGGTGCAAGTGGGCGTGGGCATCTACCTCGATGCGGCCAACTCCGATGTGCTCTTCCTGGACGACCGCGCCGACCGCACCACGTTCCACTTTTTCCCGCGTGCCTATTTGAGCTACAGCCTCTTCGACGACATCCTGGTGCCCTACGTGGGTGTTGACGGTGCCCGCGAGCGCAACAGCCTACGCAGCCTCACCCGTGAGAACCCCTGGCTCATGGGTGCTCCGGTGCTCAGCAACACCAGCAAGATGTACGACATCTACGGCGGTATCCGGGGCAGCGTGAGCAGCCGCTTGGGCTTCGATGTGCGCGTAAGCTCTGCGCGCTGGAAGGACAAGATGCTCTTCATCTCGCAGACGGACACCATCCTCGGCGACCGCTTCTTCACCGTGTACGACCAAGTGGACGTGCTGGACATAAGTGGCGAGCTGATGTACCACATCGGTGAGCACACCAAGCTGAACGGCCGCGTGGACATTTACACGAACGAGGCGCGCGGCCAGGCCGAAGCTTGGTACATGCCCAACTACCGCGTGGCCTTGGGCGGTGTGTACGACATCCGCAACAAGCTCATCCTGAAAGCCGAAGTGGAAATGCTCGGTGCGCGCTATGCCGCGAGCATCCCCGGCAACGAGCCGACGTTTGATACGGGTTCGTCGCTGGCCTTGGAGCAGTTCGAACTGGGCAGCTACTTCGACCTGTATTTGGGCGTCGAGTACCGCTACACCAAGCGCTTCAGCATCTGGCTCGATTGCAGCAACCTGGGCGCCGACAAGTACGAGCGCTGGCTCAACCACCCTGTCCAGCGCACACTGGTCATGGGCGGCGCCACGATCTCGTTCTGACAGGTCGCGCAGGGGTGGAATTTTGGTACTGTGCCTAGTGCATACTTGGTCGTTTAACCGGAGTGCTTTTTCGGGGAGCGTGCGGCGAGCCTGAAGGGTGCTTGTCCCCCTTGGAATGGGGGGAGGGGGATGAGAACGGAGGATCCATCAACACCCGCCCCAACACCCTCCAAATCCCTTTTTCAACAGAGGGGCGGTCCGTGTTGGTAAAATGAGCCTGAAGGCCCCGTCAACGCTGGAATAGAGCCGTCGGCGAAGGGGGCCTTGGCGGTACATTCGCGGGCCTTCCGGCAACGGCGGGTTCACCTACAGGAAAAATGGCAGAGACAGCAGAAATGAGCGAGACGAAAAAGGCGGCGGCCACCACGTATTCGGCGGACAGTATCCAGGTGTTGGAAGGCCTCGAAGCGGTGCGGAAGCGCCCCGCCATGTACATCGGCGATATCGGCGTGAAGGGATTGCACCACTTGGTGTACGAGGTGGTGGACAACAGCATCGATGAAGCCCTGGCCGGGCATTGCGACACCGTGGAGGTGAGCATCCTGCCGGGCAACAGCATCCGTGTGAAGGACAACGGCCGCGGCATTCCCGTGGACATGCACACGAAGGAGAAGCGCAGCGCCCTTGAGGTGGTGATGACCGTGCTGCACGCCGGTGGCAAATTCGATAAGGACAGCTACAAGGTGTCCGGCGGTCTGCACGGTGTGGGCGTCAGCTGCGTGAACGCGCTCAGCAGCGACCTGAAGGTGGAGGTTTACCGGCAGGGCAAGAGCTACATGCAGGAGTACAAGGCAGGTGCTCCCCAATACCCCGTGAAGGAAACCGGCACTACGGACTACCGTGGCACCATCGTCACCTTCACCCCCGACCTCACCATCTTCCAGGTCAGCGAGTACAACTACGACACACTGAGCGCGCGCCTCCGCGAACTGGCCTACCTCAATAAGGGCATCAAGCTCACCCTCACGGATGAGCGCCGCACCAATGACGACGGAACGTTCTACTCGGAGACCTACCTCAGTGAGAAGGGCCTCATCGAGTTCGTCCGCTACCTCGATGGCACGCGTACCCCCCTTATCGAAGAAGTGATCTACATGGAAGGGGAGAAGCAGGGGATCCCCGTGGAGATCGCGATGATCTACAACGACAGCTTCGGCGAGAACATCCACAGCTACGTCAATAACATCAACACCCACGAGGGCGGCACGCACCTGGCCGGTTTCCGCAGCGGCCTCACCCGCACGTTGAAGAAGTATGCGGACAACAGCGGCGCCACCAGCAAACTGAAGTTCGAGATCAGCGGCGACGACTTCCGTGAAGGCCTCACGGCCGTCATCAGCGTGAAGGTGCAGGAGCCGCAGTTCGAGGGGCAGACCAAGACCAAGCTCGGCAACAATGAGGTGAGCGGTGCGGTGAACATCGCCGTGAGCGAGATGCTCGAGAACTACCTCGAAGAGCACCCGCGGGACGCCAAGACCATCGTGGACAAGGTGATCCTGGCCGCCACCGCACGCCATGCCGCCAAGAAGGCGCGCGAGATGGTGCAGCGCAAAGGCTCACTGAACGGCATGGGGCTGCCCGGTAAACTGGCCGACTGCCAGGAGAAGGATCCCGCAGCCAGCGAGCTCTTCCTGGTGGAGGGCGATTCCGCCGGTGGAACCGCCAAGCAGGGCCGCAACCGCGAGTTCCAGGCCATCCTGCCGCTTCGCGGGAAGATCCTCAACGTGGAGAAGGCCATGGTGCACAAGGTCTTCGACAACGAGGAGATCCGGAACATGTACACCGCCTTGGGCGTGAACATCGGAACGGAGGAGGACAGCAAAGCGCTCGACATCAGCAAGCTGCGCTACCACAAGGTCATCATCATGTGCGACGCTGACGTGGACGGCAGCCACATCCAGACGCTCATCATGACCTTCTACTACCGGTACATGAAGGAGCTGATCGAGGGTGGGCACGTGTACATCGCCACTCCGCCGCTCTACTTGGTGAAGAAGGGGAAGGAAGGCGTTTACTGCTGGAACGAAGCTGAGCGCGATGCCGTCATCGAACGGATGAAGAGCGCTGGCAAGGAGGTAAGCGTGCATGTGCAGCGCTACAAGGGTCTTGGCGAAATGAACGCCGAGCAGCTCTGGGAAACCACCATGGACCCCAACCGCCGCACGCTGCGCCAGGTCACCATCGAGAACGGCGCCGAGGCCGATCGCATCTTCAGTATGCTCATGGGCGACGATGTACCCCCGCGCCGCGAGTTCATCGAGAAGAACGCCATCTACGCGAAGCTGGACGTGTAGGACTGGCCATCAAGAACGAAGAAGCCCCGGTGATGAGCCGGGGCTTCCTGTTTCAGAAGATACGGTCGTAGTTCCGGCTCCAACGTCCGTTGCGGGACCTCTTGACCGCTTTGAGGAATTCGCGCATGCTCTTGTTCAACGGCATCCTTCCTGTAGTACAACCAATGCAACTCGGCACAAGTGCCTTCGATGTGCGCAGTTCATTGGCTTTTTACGTGGCCCATTCGGGAAAATCCATACCTGTCTTATCGATCCTGATGACTGCTTCGGCTGCATAGGCCTGCCTTACCAAGCTGGTATCATTGAGCCAGTTGAAGATGCCAGCGGTGTCGTGCGCTGCGATGAGTTCCTCGATCTCGTATCTCAGCTTGGGAGGGGCTCCGACAATCCAACAGCGCCATCCGTATAGCGGGCTGCGGGGAGAAATCTCTTGAGCCTGGATCAACGGGGTCAGACCAATGACAAGAAGAAAAGCCAGTGCTGCCCGCATCATGGCTAGGAACGCACTACCTGTCTTGATCGTTGCTCACTTCAGCACGCTCACATGCCCGGTGAACTCCTTCTTGGTCTTCAGCGTGGCACTGCGGGCGCGGAGCTTCCACGGGTAAACACCGTCCTGCACCACGAAGCCTGAAGCGTTCATATAGCCGCCGTTCCATGTCTCGCTCGGCGCGTTGGTTTTGAAGATGACCTCACCCCAGCGGTCGAAGACAAGCAGTTCGAACTCCTCGGTGTCGATGTCCGTGCCGCCCACGAAGAACTGGTCGTTCGTGCCGTCGCCATCGGGTGTGAAGGCGTTGGGCACCCAGATGGCGAAGTCGTCGTTGATGATGATCTGCTGAACAAGGGTGTCCGCACAGCCCAGGAAATTCGCCACGATCAGCTCCACGTCATAGACATCTCCTTCGTCGTTCGGGAACTCGAACGCGGGGTCCACGTCCGTGCTCCCGCCCAGCCCACCGAAATCCCAATACACCGAGTCGTAGTAGAGCGATTGGTTGTCGAATACGATCACGGGATCGTTCACCGTGGTGGGTTGTGGCGCCCACAAGAAACCGGCCTCGGGCTGGGGCAGCACTTGGATCAGGTTGTTCAGCAGTGAATCGCTCTCGCAGCCATTGGGCCATTCGACTTCCACCGTCAGGTCGTAGATGCCTTCCTGGCCGTAGGTATGGCTGGAGCTGTCGTCCTGCACCGTGAACGAGCCGTCGCCGTAGGTCCACGTCACCTGGGCTTGTCCGGTGGTGTCAACAATGCTGAAGTTGACGGCTAGCGGTTCGCAACCCAATACGGTGTCCACTGAAATGATCAGTTCGGGCACCGGGGTGATGATGGCCAGGACGCACTGCACGATGGCCGGAGTTTCGCAGCCGTCCGTCAAGGTCACGCATACCGTGCCGGTGCTGTTCAAGGTGAAGTTCACGCTATCGCCGAACTGCTGGCCTGCTGTCCACTGGTAGTTGTATTGGCCGTCCCCGCCGCTCATGTTCTGTGCGCTGATGCCGATCGGCACACCTGCGCAACTGTACACCGTATCGACCAAGCTGAACTGAAGGGAGTCCTGGACGCTCACATCAATATCAAGCGTGTCCGTCACGCAGCCGTTGGCATCCGTGCCGAAGACGGCGTACGTCGTGTTCACCGGCGGGTCCACGTTGTGCGGGCCATTGCCAACGAGCCCTTGGTCCCAGGTGTAGGTGAAGCCGCCGGCGCCGCCGGAGCCTGAGGCGCTCAGCGCGGCTGTGCCATCAAGGCAAATCAGCGTGTCGTTGCTCACCGTTAGGTTGGCAGGTACGGGCTCGTAGATGGTTGCGCTTAGCGTATCACTGCAGCCACTCCCGTTGATGCCTTCATAGACGATGACCGTGTAGGTCCCCGCAGCACCGGTGAACGTATCGCCGTTGGCAGCCAGCGTGGTCTGTACAGCAGTTCCGTTGGCATCCGTCCATTCATAATCCCAAGGTCCGCCATTGCCCGTGGTAATGATGGTGATGGTGCCATCGGCCAGTCCGTTGCAGCTTGCGTCAACCACCAGGCTGTCGTTGTCCAGACTCGTCAAAGCTTGTCCTACGGTAACAGGCTCGCTCACTGAGCATCCGATTCCGTCCGTGACCGTAAGGGTGTAGGTCCCTGGTTGCACGTTCAGGAAGTTGCCGTTGTTGAGCTGCTGCATGGCATCGAGCTCATAGAGCCAGTTCGGGAGGCCTCCGATAGCGTTGGAGAGAACTTGTCCATCAGCACCACCGCATCCTGCTGCCACCACTTGGAAGTCGACATCCAGTACGCTGTCCAACGTGAAGGTGACCGTGCCCGTGTTGCCGATGTTGCCGCAGAGATCCTCCACGTCGTCCACGAGTTCCAACGTGTAAGTGCCGGCTTGCAGGGGCGGGGCTACGGTGAGTACGTAAGTGTTGTCCTGGTTGCCACCGTTGTTGCAGATGCCACTGATGGCGGAAACGATCGTGTACGGACCACCCGGGCCGGTAAGCGTGAAGTCCGTGGTTTGCACGCTGCTGCACAGGACGAATTCGCTGAAAAGCGCTTCCAGTTCGGTGTGGCTGCAATCGACGGACAACAGAGTGTCCAAGGACGGCGGGGTAAGGTCGAAGATGCTCGCGGTGGCGCCGCCGACACCGAAATCGACAGTGTAGCCGTTCGGGCTCTGGCTCCAGTTGCTGATGTACAGCGCAAGGGTTTGTCCGACCACCACGGGGATGCACGGTTCATTCTGGCCGCCCGCTAACCCGTTGGCACCTGTTACACCGGCCAGACCGCTGAAGTTGCAGCTGATCTCCATGCCGGGCGTGTTGAAGATGTCCGCACAACTGTTGTTGGTGAGGTCATAGACCGCCCAGTCGTAGTCGTCGGTCAGGTCGTTCGGCGTGATGGAGAAGCACACATTCCCGGCGTTCTGTACAGTGAACGTGTACCACTGGCCATCTACTTCACCACCGCCCAGGCAACTGGTGCCGTCGTTGATCTCGTTCGGGTAGTTCCCTTCGCCGACGGGGCTGTTCAACTCCTGGTAGGTGCTTTGGCAAACAGGAATAGAGCCGAAGCAATCTTGGCTTGTGGGTGGCGGAAAGGCCCCGGGCGCGGAAATGGCCAGATCGTAGTTGGGGTGGCAGCTCGGTGCAGGCCAGCTATCGACCATCAAGAAGTACTGGGTGCCAGCTGTAACAGAGGCTTGGATGAACTGACTGCCGCCTGCGCTGAACGCTTGACCCGCACACGCCCCGCCCAAGCCAGGGCAGCCGGCATAGAGGAACATGCCCACGAACGAGGAGCCACTTGTGAGGTTGATGGTAACGACCCCTGAGGATGTCGGCGTGAACGCGTACAACTGGTCCTCACCACCCATGTACAATGCAGACCCACAGATCGTGGCATTGCCGCTATCGTAGTCGTCTCCGCTACCACAGTTCGTCAGTCCCGTCCCGTTGAAGGGAAGTGTCAGAGGGGCCGCAGCGGCACTTGTGCAATCAGGACCACCTTGCGAAAAGGCGGTGCTGGCGAGCGTCAACAGGGCAGTAACGAGCGGGAGTCGTTTCATCATCGCGGCGAAGGTCGGGCTATCGACGTTTGCGGAGGGGCGACCGGCGCTTCCGCATTCACCTTTTCGATGTTCACACCATACCGAAAGACGAACGCCCCTCCGACCGGTCGGAGGGGCGTTCGCAAAAGTTCAACGACAGGTCAGCGGACCAACGTCACATGGCCGTTGTAGGTCTCTTTGCCCAGGTCCACCACCCAGAGGTACTGGCCGGTGGGAAGCAGGTCCTTGCCGAGGTTGTTCACACTGCCGTCCCAAGGCATGGTCGGGTCGGTGGTGCGGTAGAGAAGGCCGCCCTTGGCATCGTACACCAAGAAGGTGAACTTCTGTTGCATCGTGCGGAGCGCCTCGGGAATGAAACGGTCAAGCGTGCCGTCGCCGTTCGGGCTGAAGCTCGGGGCGGCCATGAGGTTGAAATCCTCGGTGATGATGATGTCCTTCTTCGAGCGGTCAATGCAGCCCTTCTCGTTCGTAACGGTCAGCTCAACTGGATAGGTCCCCTTCTTCTTGAACAGATGGTCAGGGTGGGCCTCGGTGCTGATCATGCCATCGCCGAAGTCCCAGTGGTAACTGGCACCGCTGTGGCTCTTGTTCTCGAAGTGCATGGTGGGCAGGTTGTCCGTGCCCACGCGCTTCATCGGGGTGAACGAAGCATCAGGGGCCTCGTGGATGATGATCTTGTCGCTGGCGTCCTTGTTGTTGATGGCGCCGCCGCTGGTATTGCTCAAGGAGAGGATCACCTTGTAGGTGCCGCTCTTGGTATAGGTGTGCTCCGGAGCGTTCTTGTTGCTGAAGCTGCCGTCACCGAAGTTCCAAAGGAAAATGCCCCCACCGTTCGTTTCAGCAGAGGCAGCGGCGAACTCGATGGTGGTACCCGGGCAGCCTTCGCTCAGGCTCGGTTTGATCATCAACGCATCGCTCTTGCTGGTGTTCTCCACGGCCTTGGCGCGCACCTCTGCCCAGATCGGGTCTTCGGCCTGCTTATGGATCACACGGGGCTGCTTGTTGGCATCGGCACTTTCGGACTCCTGTGCCAACTGTTGCTTCGGGTTCTTGGGAGCGGCAGGCTGCTCCAACGCCTTGTCAGCGACAGGTTCCCCGGCTTCAACAACCAGCTTGTCCGTCGGCACATCCTGGGGCTGCGGCACTTCAACCTGCGGCTGCACCTGCGCTTGGGCAACGCTGGGTGCATCGGGCATGCTGCGGGTGCTCAGGAGGTAGGTGCCACCGGCAACGGTTATCCCGGCTGCCAGCAAGGCGGCCAGGAACCCACTGCCTTTGAACCACGCGCCGCGTTCCTTGCCGTCCAGGGCTTGTTCCAAACGCGCCCAATCGGCGGAGTTGTAAGGAACCTGGAAGTCCTCCAAGGCATCCTTCACCGAGCGTTCGAATCCTTCCATCTGCTTCATATGATCAAGGGAGCTTGTGCTCCTTTTTAAGGATCTTCTTCAGGTTATGTTTCGCTTTCGCGAGGTTGCTCTTCGAGGTGCCCACATTGATGCCGAGCGCGTCAGCGATCTCCTTGTGGGTCATCTCCTCGAAGACGTACAGGTTGAACACCGTTCGGTAGGCCGGTGTGAGCTTTTGCATCGCGTTGATGACATCGGCGGGCTGCACATTGAACTCCTCATCGGGACCCTCGTCGGCCATGTTGTCGTCCTCGTCCACGTCGCGGAAGTCCTCGATGCTGCGCTCTTCGCCCAACAAGAGGTAGGCGTTCTTGGTGCGGCGGAAGTGGTCGATGGCGGTGTTCACCATGATCCGGCGGATCCACCCTTCGAAGCTACCGGCCCGGTTGAACTTGTCCACGCTGCGGAAGACCTTGATGAACGCTTCCTGCAGAATGTCCTTGGCCTGGTCAGTGTTCTTCGTGTAGCGCAGGCATACGGCCATCATCTTGCCGTAGAACAACTCGTACACCCGTTGTTGGCTGCGGCGATCCTGGACAATGCACCCGTCCACCAGCGGCGCATAGGCCGGCTCAAGCTGCTCCGTTCCGGTCCACACGGGACGCAGACGGGGAACAGGGGTGTCGGTTGCCGTTCCGGCTTCCATGGGTTGGCTTCTCAGCGCCGTGAATGTAGCCATACGTCCCAAAGACGGGTAGTGTTGAAAAGGGATGCCTGCCGACAGCACTGACGTGGGGGGTGGTTGATAAGTTTGCCCGCCGAAGGACGGAAGTCGCGGCCGGGAAGCCCCACCAAGCAGGAGGAAACGGGTTTTCGGGGCGCCGGGGCCGCCGCCGGTAACGAACAACGAAAATCTGAACGACCGATGAAAGTAACCGTGGTAGGGGCCGGCAACGTGGGTGCAACCTGCGCCGAAGTGGTGGCCCGTTGGGAATTGGCCAATGAGGTGGTCCTCTTGGACATCAAGGAGAACTTCGCAGAGGGCAAGGCTTTGGACATCTGGCAGACCAGCCCCCTGCACCTGTTCGATAGCCGCATCACCGGCAGCACGAACGACTACAGCAAGACAGCTGGTAGCGACGTGGTGGTCATCACCAGCGGACTGCCGCGTAAGCCGGGCATGAGCCGCGATGACCTTATCGCCACCAACGCCAACATCGTGAAGAGCGTGACGGAGCAGGTGGTGAAGCACAGCCCGAACGCCATCATCATCGTGGTGAGCAACCCGCTCGATGTGATGACCTACTGCGCCTTCATCAACAGCAAGTTCCCCGCGAACCGGGTATTCGGCATGGCCGGCATCCTGGACACGGCCCGCTACCGCGCCTTCCTGGCCACCGAACTGAACGTGAGCCCGAAGGACATCCAGGCAGTGCTCATGGGCGGCCACGGCGATACCATGGTGCCCCTGCCGCGCTACACCACCGTGGGCGGCATTCCGGTGACCGAGCTGATCAGCAAGGAGAAGCTCGATGCCATCGTTGAACGCACGAAGAAAGGCGGCGGCGAGATCGTGAACCTGTTAGGCACCAGCGCATGGTATGCCCCGGGCACGGCGGCTGCTCAGATGGTGGAGTCCATTGTGCGCGACCAGAAGCGCGTGTTCCCCTGCTGCGTATGGCTGCAAGGCGAATACGGCCTGAAGGACATTTACATGGGCGCCCCGGTGGTGCTGGGCCGCAACGGCGTGGAGCGCATCATCGAACTGAAACTCAACAAGGACGAGCAGGAGCTGTGCAATGCCAGCGCCAAGGCTGTGAAGGAGGTGATGGATGTGCTGGACAAGATGAACGTGCCGGCGTAGGTTTTCAAACACAGAGACACGGAGTAAGCGAAGGCGCCCGAGAGGGCGCCTTCGTCATTCAGGCTTGATGATGAAGCGATCCCCGGACCACAGTAAGGTAGTGCGGCGGCCAGTTGGTCGGCTCCATGGAACATCCTCATCCTCAACCGGCTTGAACTCATTGTGGGATATGGCCCGCGCGCCTTCATCGTAGCGCATATCAATGCGATGGCTCCGTTGTGTGGAAATGACATACATGGAATCCGAAGACCAATAGCCTTCACCGAACACGGGAAACACCCGGTCAAGCTGATCGAGGTGTTCGCTCCTGATCCGCAACGCAATGGCCACAACATGATGACTGCCTCCCCCGTGGGTGCCCCAGCCGATCAACAAATAGCTGGCGTTTTCATTGTCCTGGAGCTTGTGGATGCGATAGAATTCCACATCAGCTATGTCGTTCTCGTCCGATGCTGGACATAGCACCTTGCTGTGTACTATGCCCGAGGCATCCCGGAATTGGGCAATGGAAACCATGTCATGACCAGAGCCGGTGCTGAGATGATCCCAGCTCAGCACGCGTAGTCGTCCGTCGGAGGACCAAGTGTCGCCGATGAAGGCAGTGCTGTCGAGGACACACCCGAATGTCGAGGTGTCTTCAAGGAGCTTCAAAAAGTCAGAGTAGAACGGATCGCCCTGCTCGTACACCTCTTGCCCGAAACGGCCATCCCAGATCTTCTCGAGGGCCCTCGACGCTGAATCGAGCCGCTCGCATTGAGCGACGGTCAACGGCCCAATGGCCAAGAGAACGACGCAGAGAATGGTCCGCATGGCTCAAAAAGTCGGACTAACTCACGCCCGCGTCTTTTCCAGATGCCGGTCACTTCACCACCAAACGTTCAACGGCCCGGAAGTCCGCACCGCTCACTTCCACGAAGTAGAGACCGCTCGGCAACGCCTCCGTTGAAAGCACGGTGCGTTGCTGCGCCAACGGCTGCAACAGCACTTCCTGCCCGAGCGCATTGAGCAACCGCACTTGCATGCCACTGCGCCAGCGCGCCCCCACGGCCACAAGCACTTGGTCGTTCGCGGGGTTCGGCATCAACTGGAAAGCCGTTTTACTCGCCTCCGTGGTTACATCACTACTGAAGTCGTTGATGTAGAAGTTGAGACCGCCACGGTAGTTGCCCACCACCGCATCCAGGCTGTCATCGCCGTTGAAGTCGTACAGGGCTATGCCACTGCGTTTGCCGGTGCGGATGTCCTGGAACATGCTGTCGAGCAATGTGAACGTACCGTTGAGGTTTCCGTCGATGTTGCCGTAGTGATGGATCCAGCCGCTCTCGCTGCCGATCACCATCTCGCGTTCACCTTGGTCGTTAAGGAAGACATGGGGCACTGAATAGCCCGTGACGTTCCACCACTCGGCCACCACAACCCCGCCGAGCGAATCGTTCGACAACGACCATACCGGTGAGGCGGCCGTGCCCGTGTTCTGGTAGTAGTTGATGTTGCCGTTGCGTTCACCGGCCAGCAGGTCATTCAGGCCATCGCCGTTCATGTCGTAGAGCACGGGCGTGGCGAACTGGCCCACATCGATGGTGACATTGCCGGCATCGGTGATGTTGGGTGCTAGCAATTGGAAGTCCGCCATCGGCCCGGTGCTGATGTTCTGGTAGCGGTGCATGCGTCCCTGCAGATCGCCGATGATCAGATCCTTGTCGCCATCGCCGTCCAGATCGCCGAAGGCAGGGTGCATGGCCACGCCGATGCCGCTGTTGCTGAGGCCCTCGTAGTCACGCGTCACTAGCGCGAACTCGGGCTGTGTGGCCGTGCCGATGTTCTCCAGCACGGCGAACATGCTGGGATAGTTGCCGCCTTGGGCGAAGTACCCGTAGTCGGCAACAACGATGTCCATCAGCCCATCGCCGTTGTGGTCGAACAGGACAGGGTAGGCGCCCTCACCGAAGTCCAGCATCTCATCCTGGAAGAGGTTGTTCTGCTGGTGGTCGAACACCGGTGCGGCATCGGTGCCCACGTTCTTGTAGTACCAAAGGCTGTTGAAGTTCTCGCAGAGGGAACCGGCATTGGGGCTCGCCAGCAGGTCACGCTTGCCGTCGTTGTTCACGTCCACGTAGTGCGCGCTGGGATAGATGTCCGAGTTGTACGTCACGTCATAGCTCGGGAAGAAATCATCCTGCGACCCCATGTGCCCTGCGAGGGGTGTGCCGTCGTTCCACAAAGCCACCAGATAGGGGAAGCTGATATCGCCAAGGATCAGGTCCTGTGCACCATTGTCGTCGAGGTCCAACAGAAGAAGCGTGCTGCCCGCGTGCGCCCGTGAGGCTTCAGCCCTTTCCAGCAGCGACATGTTGTAAAGGTCGAGCTTGAGCTGCTCAACATCGTTGCCGAATTGCGGGTTCGGGACGTTGTTGGTACAGGTATCGTCCAGGTTGATCGCGTTGGTGTTGAAGTTCTCACTGAAGTAGCCCCAGCACCGGTTGGCCACTTCGAACACAAGACTGTCGCACGATCCGTACAGCTCCTGGCTGAGGTTCTTGTGGTACTCCACGAACGCCCCGAAGATGGAGAAGGTCACCACGTCGAGGTCGCCGTCGCCGTCGATGTCGGCCATGTCGGGCAGGTCAACGGAAGTGATGTAAAGGTTCGCGTCCGTGGGAACGTAGTTGCTGCGCACAAGCGTGTCCACCAACTGGAATTCCGGGTTGCCTGGGGTGCTCACGTTCTTGAAGACGCGCATGCCGCCGAGCGAGTAGCTGATGATGTCGCCCTTGCCATCGCAGTTGTAGTCGCGGATCCGCGCCCAGTCGTGCAGTTCGTTGAAAGGGTAAACGTTGTCGTAGTCGGGGGTGTGAAGCAGATCAACGGTGTTCGGTGTTCCACCGTTCTCCAGGATCATCACCTTGTCGCCGCTCTTGTCGAAGATGAAGAGGTCGTCATCGCCGTCCAGGTCGATGTCCAGCTCACTGATCTGGCACCAGTTCAGGCCACCGGCCCATGGCATGTTGAAGCCGTTGCCGTTCTCGGTCACCACGGCCGAACCGTCGGGAACGAGTTGGAACTGTGCGCTGGCCGTGGTTGCTGTGAAAACGGCGAGCAGAGCAGGGAGTGGAAGTTGCTTCATGGTCATGCGGACGGGCGTAGGAGGATGATCGTTGCCCGGGAGCGTGGCCAAAGCTAGACCGGTCGCAGCTGGCAGGTCCTGCCGTTGATCAGCTGTTTTCCACTGGATGCCAAGGTCTTCAGCCGCACGGGTGCGTTTCTATATTTGCCGCCCATTTTCAGAAACCCCTATCGGTCATGCAGAACAGAGGAGCGCTTTGGATCTTCACCATCCTATTGGCGCTGGCGTGCCTGTGGCAGTTGAGTTTTTCGTGGTTCACCGGAGGCATTGAGAAGGCAGCGGTGGCTGAGTCATCGCCGTTCAACGGATCGTATTGGGATTCCGCGATGAAGGCCATGGTGGTGCGTCCGGCGGTGCTCGATACGGACTCGGTCGAGCTGGTCCTCCAAAACCGCTACATCGCCGACCACAGCAACGACAAGGTGCACCCGCTGGGCTTCACCTATGCCGATTGCAAGAAGTACGAGATGAGCCTCGGCCTCGACCTCCAAGGTGGTATGGCCGTGACGTTGGAAGTGAGCATCCCCGAGCTGGTGGTGGCCCTCAGCGACAACAGTGAGGACCCAGCGTTCCAAACGGCCATCGCCGAGGCCCGCAAGGCCATGGTGAACAGCGATGATGATTTCATCACCCTCTTCGATCGCGAATACCGCAAGGTGGCGCCCAATGGCCGACTCAGCGCCATCTTCAGCAACGGTGAGAACGCCAGCATTTTCGATCCCGATGCCGACAACGCGGGCATCATCGAGGCGCTGCGCAACCAGGCCAAGGCCGCGGTGGACAACACCGAGCGCATCATGCGCACCCGCATCGATAAGTTCGGTGTGAGCCAGCCCATTATCCAGAAGCAACAGCTCAGCGGTCGCATCCAGATCGAGCTGCCGGGTGTGAAGGACAAGAACCGTGTGCGCAGAGTGCTGCAGAGCACGGCCAACCTCGAGTTCTGGGAGACCTACGACAACATCGACGTGTTCCCCGCCCTGAAGGCCGCCAACGAACAACTGGCTGCCATGCTGAACCCGGATCTGGTGGCTGACAGCGCCAAAACGGACATCAGCGCGACGTTTGAAAAGACGCTCTCCACGGGCGCTTCGATCAGCGGTGCTGGTACTGGTGTGGAAAGCGGCCTGATCGGCTTTATCGAGAAGAACGGACCGGTGGACAAGACGACGTGGTTCGATTTCGACCGTGTGACCTTCCAAAGCGGCAGTAACAAGCTGGACATGGCCAACAGCGATGCGCAGTTGACCAACCTGAACGAGGTGCTGAAGGCCTACCCCGATGTCAAGTTGAAGATCGGTGGGTACACGGACAGCACCGGGAACGCAGAGGCCAACCTGAAGTTGAGCCAGGAACGCGCCGAAGCGGTGGTGGCAGAACTCGTGAAAAAAGGCGTGGCAGCTGACAGGTTGGAAGCCGAGGGTTATGGCTCCCAGCATCCTGTCGCCTCGAATGCCACCGAAGAGGGCCGTGCGAAGAACCGCCGCATGGCGTTGCGGGTGACGAGCTTGGGCGATAACGCTGAGGTGGCTGATGGCCTCGCGGACGATACGGCGAATGCTGAGGAAGACACACTGGACGCGGATGGCGAGCTGACCGACGAGGAAAAGCTGGAAGCACGCCAGGCCAACCCGTTGTTCTCCGTGATGCGTCCGAGCGTTGATGCTGCAGGCACGCAATTGATCCGGGGTTGCGGTGTGGGCACGGCCCGCATGGCGGATACGGCACAGGTGATGCGTTACCTGCGCACGGAAGCCGTGAAGAACAACCTGCCGAAGGACCTGATGCTCGCATGGAGCGCCAAGCCGTTCGAGGGCACGGACATCTTCCAACTGAACGCCCTGAAGAACACAGTGGACGGAAAGGCCCGCGTGGACGGCAGCGTGATCACCAACGCATGGCAGGATTACGACAATACCGGTGAGGTGATCGTTACCCTGCGCATGAACAGCGAGGGTGCCGAGGATTGGCGCCGGATGACCGGTGAGAACGTGAACAAGCAGGTTGCCATTGTACTGGATGGATTGGTTTACAGCGCTCCGAACGTGATCACGGAGATCGCAGGCGGCAGCAGTCAGATCACCATGGGTGGTGGGCGCGACCTGCAAGCCAGCATCAACGAGGCCAACGACCTGGCCACCATCCTGAAGGCCGGCGCACTGCCAGCCCCTGCGCGCATCATCGACGAAACGGTGGTGGGTGCCTCAATGGGCGAGGAGAACGTGACGATGGGCCTCTACAGCTTCATCATCGCCCTGGCCTTGGTGTTGGTGGTGATGATCCTCTACTACGCCCGCGGTGGTTGGGTCGCTGACATAGCACTGCTCTGCAACGTGTTCTTCTTGATCGGTGCCATGGCCAGTGTTCAAGCGGTCCTCACGCTGCCCGGTATCGCCGGTATCGTGCTCACCATCGGTATGGCGGTGGATGCGAACGTGCTGGTCTTCGAACGTGTACGTGAAGAGTTGAAGGCGGGCAAGATGCTGAAGAGCGCCGTGGACCTCGGTTACAAGGGAGCCCTCAGCGCGATCATCGACTCCAACGTCACCACGTTCGTCACAGGTGTCATCCTGTACATCTTCGGTAGCGGCCCCATCCGCGGTTTCGCCACCTCGCTGATGATCGGTATCCTGACCTCCTTGTTCTGCGCCATCTTCATCAGCCGCATGATCATCAGCTGGCGTTTGGACAAGAACAAGTCGATCAGCTTCTGGACCAACTGGAGCAAGAACGCCTTCTCCAACACCAGCATCGACTTCATGGGCAAGCGGAAGATGTTCTATGCCGTGAGCGCCGTGCTCGTGGGCATCAGCATCTTCAGTATGACCACACGCGGCTTCAACTGGGGCGTCGACTTCACCGGTGGGCGGGCTTACGTGGTGAAGTTCGATCAAGCTGTGGACGTTGACAGAGTGCGCGAGACCTTGGAGCCTGCCGTGAAAACGGAGGCCGGCCGCCAGTACAGTATGGCCGTGAAGACCTACGGTAGCGACAGCCGATTGAAGATCACCACGAACTACCTCATCGAAGATGCTGTCCTCGGTACGGATTCGTTGGTGGAGGCACAGCTCAAGGGTGGCTTGGACAAGGTGGGCACCGGGTTCGCCTGGCCACCGGAGGAATCGCGCAAGGTGGACGCCACCATCAGCGACGACATCGTGAAAGGCGCGATCACCGCCGTGCTCATTTCGCTCGTCTTCATGTTCGCGTACATCAGCATCCGGTTCCGCAACTGGCAGTACGGTGTGGGTGCGCTGCTGTCGCTGGCCCACGACACCGTGATCGTGCTCGGGCTCTACTCGTTGTTGTGGGGCGTCGTCGGTTTCTCATTGGAGATCGACGAAGCGTTCGTAGCCGTGGTGCTCACCGTTATCGGTTACTCCATCAACGATACCGTGGTCGTGTTCGACCGTATCCGCGAATACCTCACCGATCACAAGCGCGAGGACGTGGAGACCGTCTTCAACAAGGCCATGAACCTGACGCTGAGCCGTACCATCATGACGGGTCTGAACGTGATGTTCGTTCTCATCATCATCTTCGTGATGGGCAGTGTGTCCATCAAAGGCTTCGTGTTCGGCCTCTTCGCCGGTATCGTCTTCGGTACCTACTCGTCCATCTTCGTGGCCTCGGCCGTGGCTGTGGACTTCCTGAAGCGCCGCGAACAACGCCAATTGGCCGCAGCAGCGTAAGGCTGAACGATCGTTGTGGAGAGCCCCGGCGGAAGTCGGGGCTCTTTCGTTCCGGGCAAGGCCCAGGTGTTCGCACCTTTGTGCACCTCCGATGAACGCGCACCTTCCCCTTCTTTTCCTTGACATCAGTGGCGGGGAGCTGATCGTCATCCTGCTGCTCATCCTTTTGTTCTTCGGCAGCAAAGGCATCCCGGACATTGCACGTACCCTGGGCCGTACCATGCGCCAGCTGCGCGATGCCAGCAACCAGGTGCAGCGCGAGATCCAGAAGGAAGCCAACGTGGTGAAGCGTGGCTTTGATGAGCAGCGCGCCCAGTTCCGCATCGAGGAGCCGGAGCACCGGCGACCGGTTCCGGGGCAGCCAACGGAGGCGCCCACGGTTCCTCCGGAGGCGGAGCAGCCTTCCAAGTGACAAGGCTCAAGGACCAAGTTACAAGCTCCAAGCTGGTTGGTTCCCGTTGAGCGTGTGGGTTCTTGTGCCTTGTCGCTTGGTACTTGAACCTTGACACTTTCACCAACACCCCCTCTTTCCAACAGGATGTTCAGAAAGAAACAGGTCGGTTTTCCGGACATACCCCCCTTGTTCGGATACCTTCGCGGCCCAAATCCACTCCTTTTCTGATGAGTACCCCCCATTTACGCGCCAAGGCGATGTCCGAGGTCCTGAGCCGTACCCCCCAGCACATCGAACCGCCTGCTATGAAGATCAGCGAGTACTTCGGCACGAACGTGTTCAATGAGGACGCCATGCGCATGTTCCTCACCGAGGACGCCTATTACGCTGTGCGCCAAGCCATTCACCAAGGGCAGCGGATCGAGCGCAAACTGGCCGACCAGGTAGCCAGCGGCATGAAGGAGTGGGCCGCCAGCAAGGGCGCCACGCACTATACGCACTGGTTCCAGCCGCTCACAGGCCTCAGCGCGGAGAAACACGACGCCTTCTTCGAGCCGATCGGTGGCGGACGCAGCATCGAGCGCTTCGACGGCAGCATGCTCGTGCAGCAGGAGCCCGATGCCAGCAGCTTCCCCAACGGTGGGATCCGCAACACGTTCGAGGCTCGGGGCTACACCGCTTGGGACCCCAGCAGCCCGGCCTTCATCATGGGCCGTACCCTCTGCATTCCCACCATCTTCATCAGCTACACCGGTGAGGCGCTCGATTACAAGATGCCGCTGCTGCGCGCCATCCACGCCATCGACAAGGCGGCCACCACCGTGTGCCAGTACTTCGACAAGGACGTGACCAAGGTGGTAAGCACGCTCGGCTGGGAGCAGGAGTACTTCCTCATCGATGAGGCCCTGTACCACGCCCGTCCTGACATCATGATGACCGGCCGCGCGCTCTTCGGCCACACCCCGGCCAAGGGCCAGCAGTTGGAGGACCATTACTTCGGTGCCATCCCTGAGCGCGTGCAGGCCTTCATGCGCGACTTCGAAACGGAAAGCCTCAAACTGGGCATCCCGGTGAAGACCCGCCACAACGAGGTGGCCCCCAACCAGTTCGAGTGCGCTCCGGTCTTTGAGGAAATGAACCTGGCCGTGGACCACAACGTGCTGCTCATGGACGTGATGGAGCGCACCGCCCGCCGCCACCACTTCCGCGTGCTGCTGCACGAGAAGCCCTACGCCGGCGTGAACGGCAGCGGCAAGCACAACAATTGGAGCCTGGCCACCAACACCGGCCGGAACCTCCTGAAGCCGATGAAGACCCCGAAAGAGAACCTCCAGTTCCTCACCTTCTTCATCAACACCATCAAGGCCATCCACAGCAACGCCGATGTGCTGCGGGCCAGCATTGCCAGCGCGAACAACGACCACCGGTTGGGCGCCAACGAGGCACCGCCCGCCATCATCAGTGTGTTCATCGGCGACCACTTGGGCAAGCTGCTCGATGAACTGGAGAGCAACATCAAAGGGAAGATGACCGCCGAGGCCAAAACGGACCTCAAGCTCAATATCGGCCGCATCCCGCAGATCATGCTGGATAACACCGACCGCAACCGCACCAGCCCCTTCGCATTCACCGGCAACAAGTTCGAGTTCCGGGCCGTGGGCAGCAGCGCCAACTGCGCCGGGCCAATGACCGTTCTCAACACCATCGTGGCCAAACAGCTCCGGGAATTCGCCAAGGAAGTGGACGCGCTTATCGCAAAGGGTGCCAAAAAGGATGATGCGATCCTACAGGTCCTCCGCGAACTCATCGTCAGCAGCAAGAGCATCCGTTTCGAAGGCAACGGCTACGGTGACGAGTGGAAGAAGGAGGCTGCCAAGCGCGGGCTGAGCAACATCGCCGATACCCCCCGCGCGCTGGACGTATGGGCCCGCAAGGAGACCGTGAAGCTCTTCAACGACATGGAGGTGCTTAGCCCAGTGGAACTGGAAGCCCGCCACGAGATCGAGCTGCACAGCTACATGCTGAAGATCCAGATCGAGAGCCGTGTGGCCGGCGACCTGGCCCAGAACCATATCGTGCCCACGGCCATCGCCTACCAGAACCGCCTGATCGAGAACGTCCGGGGCCTGCGGGAGGTATTGGGTGCCGAAAAGGCCAAGAAGGCCAGCGCCACCCAGGTGAAGCTCATCGAAGAAATGAGCGAGCACATCACCGGCATCATCACCCTTACGGACGAGATGATCGAGGAGCGGAAGAAGGCCAACGTCATCGAGGAAAGCCGCGCCAAGGCCATTGCCTACTGCGACAAGGTGAAGCCCTATCTGGAGCAGATCCGCCACCACAGCGACAAGCTTGAGCTCATGGTGGACGACGAGCTCTGGCCGCTCCCGAAGCTCCGGGAGGTACTTTTCACCCGCTGACCTTCTTCGGTCCCCAACTCGCAAGAGTGGTCACCTTTCGATGCGCTGCCCATGAACGGGCAGCGCATCGGCTTCTGGGGACATCATGCCCCGGTGATGGACCGCTCCCAAGCACGAAAGCCGTTTATGCTACATTCGCCACCACCGGAAAAGACCCTTAAGCACCACACATGAGCACGAGGAAGATCCTGGCCAGCTTGTCCTTTGTCCTGCTTTGCGCAGGAAGCGCCTTCGGACAGGGCAAACTGGCGGAAGAAGCGGACGAGGCCTTCAGGAACGGTTACTACTTCAACGCCACCGAACTGTACAAGAAGGCGTTCGTTACCGAGAACAAGATGGCCGTGAAGAGCGAACTCATCTTCAAGGTGGGCGAGTGCTACCGGATGCTGGGGGACGCCCAGCAGGCCGAGGTTTGGTACGAAAAAGCCAACAAGGCCCAGTACCCGGATCCGATCACCTACTTCTACATCGGCGAGGCGCTGAAGGAGCAAGGCAAATACGCCGAAGCCATCACCAGCTACAACAAGTTCAAGGACAAGAAGCCTGGCGACATGCGCGCTGATGCAGGCATTGCCGCTTGCACCCAGGCACAGAAGTGGAAGGACGACCCCAGCCGCTACAGCGTGGACCCCGAGGTGTTGCTGAACACCCCGCAGATGGACTGGGCCACCAGCTACGCTGATAAGAAGAACGAGGACGTGGTGTTCTCCAGCAGCCGTCCGGCCGCCACGGGCACCGAAACGGAACAGATCCTGGGCGAGAGCTTCACGGACCTGTTCTTCAGCAGCCGTGACAAGCTGGGCAAGTGGAGCGAGCCGGTGAAACTGCCTATTGAGATCAACACCCCGGCTCACGAAGCCGCCCCGATCTTCAATGCTAAGCGCACGGCTATGTACTTCACCCGTTGCGAGTTCGACAAGAAGAAACAGTTCGGTTGCGACATCTGGATGGCCAAGAAGGTGGGCAGCAACTACGCAGCTCCTGTGAAGCTGCCATTGGCCCCTGAGCGCGCTAAGGACGATTCTGTGAGCGTAACGGTCGGCCACCCGGCCCTGAGCCCGGACGAGACCTTCATGGTGTTCGCGAGCAACATGGCGGGCACCCGCCGCCAGAAAGACCTCTACAAAGTGGCCTTGGACAAAGACGGCATGCCCACTGGCAAGCCCGCTCCCCTCGGTGGTGGCATCAACACCCCTAAGGATGAGGTATTCCCCTTCATCCGCCACGACGGCACGCTCTACTTCAGCAGCGACGGCCGCCAGGGCATGGGCGCCATGGACATCTACAAGGCTGCCAAAAGCGGCGACGGTTGGGCAGAGCCCGAGAACATGCGTTACCCGCTGAACAGCAGCATGGACGACGTGGCCATCCACTTCGACGGCACAGAGGAGCGCGGCTTCTTCACCAGTAACCGTCCGGGCGGCAAGGGTCAGATGGACATCTGGCGCTTCTACATGCCGAACCTGGAGTTCGCATTGCAGGGCACTGTTTACAATAAGAAGACACAAGCCCCAATGCCGGGTGTGACCATCGCAGTTGTTGGCACGGACGGTAGCAATTACACGGCGCTCACCGATGAGAACGGTGGTTTCAAGTTCATCGAGAACGGAAAGGACCGCTACATCAAGGAGAACACCACCTACAGCATCCAGGCCAGCATGGACAAGTTCCTGGTGGTGAAGGACCAGATCACAACGGTTGGCATCAATGAGAGCACAACGTTCGTGAAAGAGTACTTCCTGCAACCGACCGACGAGGTTATCCGACTCCCGGAAGTCCAATACGCAGTCGACAAATTTGAGATCCTACAGGCAGGCAAAGACTCGTTGGAGTTCCTGTACAACGTACTTACCGACAACCCGCAGATCGTGATCGAGCTTCAGGCGCACACCGACTCGCGCAATACTCGCACCTACAAAGGTGGCAACATGGAACTGAGCCAGCTTCGTGCGCAGGCTTGCGTGAACTATTTGGTGACCAAGGGTATTGATCCTGCGCGCATGGTTCCCAAAGGTTATGGGGCCACCATCCCCCGTGTAACGGACGCGGAGATCAAAGCGATGAAAACGACAGAGGAGAAGGAAGCTGCGCACCAGAAGAACCGCCGCACGGAGATGAAAGTGCTGCGCAACGACTTCGTGCCGAAGGAGAGCCAAGTGCCTCCGACCCCAACGCCACAGAACTAGCGTGAACCCTTCGAAAGAGCTTCCCGAACCCTCGGGAAGCTCTTTCTTTTTCCACCAACCATGAGCCAGAGCCGCTACGAGCAACGCGGGGTAAGCGCCACCAAGGACGATGTGCACAAGGCCATTGCCGCCTTGGACAAAGGGCTCTTCCCGAAGGCGTTCTGCAAAGTGGTCCCCGACGACCTCACGGGCAGTGCTGACCACTGCGTCGTGATGCACGCTGATGGCGCTGGCACCAAGAGCTCGCTGGCTTACGCCTACTGGAAAGAGACCGGCGACCTGAGCGTGTGGCACGGCATCGCGCAGGATGCCATCGTCATGAACTTGGACGACCTGCTCTGCGTTGGCGCAGTGGACAACATCCTTTTGAGCAGCACCATCGGCCGTAACAAGCGCCTGGTCCCGGGCGAGGTGATCAGTGCGATCATCGAAGGCACCGAGCTTTTCCTGGAAAAGATGCGCGCCCATGGCATCGGCATCCGCAGCACCGGCGGCGAAACCGCTGACGTTGGCGATCTGGTGCGCACCATCATTGTGGACAGCACGGTGACCTGTCGCATGCGCCGCGATGAGGCCATCGACAATGCCCGCATCCAGGCTGGCGACGTGATCGTTGGCTTGGCCAGCTCCGGTCAGGCCAGCTACGAGGACGCGTACAACGCGGGCATGGGCAGTAACGGGCTCACCAGCGCGCGCCACGATGTATTTGCAAAGGCTGTCGGCAGCACCTATCCGGAGACCTACGATCCCGGCACGCCCGAGAACCTGGTTTACAGCGGCCAAGCGCGTCTCACCGACCCGCTCCCAGGAACAACATTGGATTTCGGCAAAGCTGTCCTCTCGCCCACGCGCACCTATGCACCGGTTATCCGCGAGGCCTTGCAGCGCATGCGCAGCGATGTCCATGGCATGGTGCATTGCAGCGGCGGCGCCCAGACCAAGGTCCTCCACTTCATTGGCGACCTGCGCGTGGTGAAGGACAACCTCTTCGCCACACCACCGCTTTTTGCTGCCATCCAGCGCATGAGCGGCACGGATTGGAGCGAGATGTACCGCGTCTTCAACATGGGCCACCGCATGGAACTCTACGTGCCCGCCCAACGCGCCGAGGAGATCATCGGCATCAGCAGAGGCTTCGGCATCGATGCACAAGTCGTAGGCCGGGTTGAAGCCGCTCCGGCCAAAGAGGTCGTCATCAAGTCCGGCCATGGTGAATTCCGTTACCAATAACCGCGTCAGCGTTCATCATCCTCATCCGTATTCATCCGTGGACGTATTCCGATGAGCGAACTGTTGGAGAAACTGCGCGCCGTGTACGATCGGCGCATCGAGGTGGAGAAGAGCCTCAGCGATCCGTCGGTCATTGCGGACCAGAAGCGCTTTGCCGAGCTGAGCCGCACCTACAAGGAACTGGAGCCCATCACGCAAGCCTTCCACCGCTTCCAGAAACTGCACACGGACCTGAAGGGCGCGGAGGACATGCTGCGTACCGAGAGGGATGCCGACATGGTGGCCATGGCGCGCGCCGAACGCGACGAACTACGCACTCAGGTGGAAGGCATGGAGGAGGAAGTGCGCATGCTTTTGGTACCGAAGGACCCGAACGACGCGCGCAACTGTACGATGGAGATCCGCGGTGGCACCGGAGGCGACGAGGCCAGCATCTTCGCTGGTGACCTCTACCGGATGTACTCACGCTACTGCGAAGGCCGCGGCTGGACGGTGGAAGTCGCCGACTTCAGCGAAGGCACCGTGGGCGGCTACAAGGAGGTCGTCTTCAACGTGGTGGGCGAGGGTGCCTACGGTACGTTGAAGTTCGAGGCCGGGGTGCATCGTGTGCAGCGGGTGCCCGAGACCGAGGCCAGCGGCCGTGTGCATACGAGCGCTGCGACGGTTGCCGTGCTGCCCGAAGCCGACGAGTTCGACTTCGACATCAAGGAAAGCGATGTGAAGATGGAGACCGCACGGAGCGGCGGCGCCGGCGGCCAGAACGTGAACAAAGTGGAGACCAAGGTGCGCCTCACCCACATCCCCACTGGTACCGTGGTGATGTGCCAGACGGAGCGCAGCCAGCTCGGCAACCGCATGAAGGCCATGCAGATGCTGCGCACCAAGCTCTACGACGAAGCCTTGCAGAAGAAGCAACAGGCGGAGGCCAGTCACCGCAAGAGCCAGGTGAGCAGCGGCGACCGCAGCGCGAAGATCCGCACGTACAACTACCCGCAGAGCCGTGTCACCGATCACCGCATCGAATTCACGAGTCATGCGCTGCCCGCGATCATGAACGGTGCCATCGAAGAACTCATCGATGCTCTGCAACTGGCTGACCGCACCGAACGCCTCAAGGAAACCAGCAACGCATGACACGCGCAGAGCTCGTTGCGGTTATCAAGCGAAAGCGCAGCCTGCTTTGCGTGGGCTTGGATACCGAAGCACACTTGGTGCCGGAGCAGTTCCGGGGTTCTGTTGATCCGGTCGGTGTGTTCAACGAAGCCATGATCGAAGCAACGCACCACACGGCGGTGGCCTACAAGTTGAACCTCGCGTTCTATGAAGCCTTGGGCGTTCCAGGCTGGCAGAGCATGGAGCGCACCGTGGCTGCTATCCGGGCCAAAGGCGACTGCTTCATCATCGCCGATGCCAAGCGCGGCGACATCGGCAACACTGCGCGCAAGTACGCCGAAGCGTTCTTCGACAAGCTTGGCTTCGACGCCGTTACCATCGCTCCGTACATGGGCAAGGACAGCGTGACGCCTTTCCTGGGTCGCAGCGGAAAATGGGCCATTGTGCTGGGTGTAACCAGCAACGAAGGCGCATTGGATTTCCAGTTCCTGCCGGTGGATGTTGAACAACATCGTCTGTTCGAGCGCGTAATGGAAAGGGTGGGAGAGTGGGGCAGCCCGGATGACACCATGTTCGTGGTCGGGGCCACTCGAACGGATGTGCTGGCACAGGCAAGAGCCATTGCACCACACAACTTCTTCCTCGTTCCGGGCGTTGGCGCGCAAGGCGGCGACCTGAACGCCGTTCTCGACACCTGCATGATTTCCGATGGCGGGCTCCTGATCAACAGTTCCCGTGGTATCCTCTACGCCGGGAAGGGAGAGGATGCCGTCCCAGCGGCCAAGCGCGCCGCCGAAGAACTGCAGAAGCAGATGGAGGCTGCGATGCGGGCGAGGGGGTTGTGCTGAGACGTTCTTCCGGCTGGATCGCTTCGTCGTTCCTCCTCGCGATGACGGTTCGACAACCGTCATCGCGAGCCCTTCGCAGGGCGACGCGATCCAGCACTAGGAAGTGTGCGCTGTTCTGCACATCTTGTCGCTCATGCCCCTGACGAAATCCCCGTCGCTTGCTGAGCCGCCTCGGCTGCCGGATTTCCCGCATGGCGAGGACCTGCTCCAGTTCATTTGGGAGCAGCAGCTTTTCGCACGGCATGATCTCGCCACAGTAGAAGGAAACTCTGTGGAGGTGGTGAAGCCGGGGCGTTTGCAACCCAACTCCGGTCCTGACTTCCACGACGGGCGTATCCGGCTCGATGACCAGTTGTTCGCGGGGAACATCGAAGTGCATGTGCGTGCGAGCGAGTGGTTCCTGCACAGGCACCACGAAGATCCGGCCTACGACAACGTCATCCTGCACGTTGTTCACACCCACGACATGGATGTGCGCACGAGCAAGGGCGGCCGCGTGCCCACCTTGGTGCTCGGCGATCGCATAAGCAAATGGAGCTTGGCGGCATACGAGCGCTTGATGCACACCAAGGCGTGGGTGCCGTGCGCAGGTTCCATCGGTGCCGTCGATCCAGCGCGCATCGACTTCTGGTTGGAGCGGCTGCTCATTGAGCGCTTGGAGCGTAAGACGAAGGACGTCGAGCAGGTCATAGCGCGCTGTCGTGGAGATGAGGCCGAGGCTTTCCACCAGCATTTGGCCGCTGGCTTCGGCTTCAAGGTGAACGCCGAACCCTTCGCCCAGTTGGCGCGCGCGCTGCCGCTGAAGGTGCTGCTCAAGTACCGCGACAACGCTTTGCGCACCGAGGCACTTGTTCTCGGGACGGCGGGTCTTCTGCAAGTGGATTTCGTGGATGAGCATCCGCGGCGGATACAGGAAGAATTCACGGCGCTGGCGGTCCTCCATGGATTGAGGCCGCTTTCCCCGGCGATCTGGAAGTTCGGTCGATTGCGCCCGGCCAACTTCCCCACGGTGCGCCTAGTGCAATTCGCCCGGCTGTTCTCAAAGCTCGATGGCGTTTTCGGGCGTTTGTTGGAGCAGGAGCGTGCCGCGGATCTCATTCCTCTGCTCGAAGTGGAGGCCGACGGTTATTGGCATGACCACTGGCTACTGGACAAAACCGCCAAACCGGAGCCAAAGCGTTTGGGCAGCACGGCCGCGGAGCTGCTGGTCATCAACGTCATCGTGCCTTTCCTCTTTGCGGTGGGCCGCTTGCACGGCAAACCCGAACTGGCCGACCGCGCGCTTGGCCTGCTCGATCAGCTACCGCCCGAAGCCAACACCATCATTGAGGGCTGGGAAAGTCTCGGCATCCGTGCCCGCTCTGCCGCACGCACCCAACCCTTGCTCGAACTGAAGAACGAATACTGCGGGCAACGCCGTTGCCTACATTGCGTCATCGGCACGGAACTGCTCAAGCGACCTGCACCATGATCGACCGCATCAAGACCGTTACGGAACGCCAGGCGTTCGGCGTGTGCGCATGGTGGGGCGACAAGCTCAACATCAAACCCGAGCAAGTACGCCTCAGCTTCATCTATCTGGGCTGCATCACTGCTGGCCTGCACCTCGTCGTCTACCTGGTTATGGCTTTCGTGCTCCAGCACAAGGAGCGCATCAAGCGTCCCTTCAGCAAGCGGAGCACGGTGTGGGAGTTGTAGGCTGGTGTCCCTCCATTCCGTAGGCTTGCATTCCCTCCCGTTCCGCACAACGTGCCCGTTGCGCAGCCCGGTTGCACCGCGATGAACACGGACATCATCATCATTGGATCCGGGGCCGGGGGCTTGTCGGCCGCCATTTGTCTGGCCCGTGCGGGCAAGAAGGTCCTGGTGCTGGAGCAGCACGATGTCCCCGGCGGCTGGTGCCACAGTTTCCAATTGCACGGGCACCGCTTCAGTCCGGGTGTGCACTACATCGGCATGATGGGCGAGGGGGAAAGCACCCGCGAACTCTATGAAGGCCTGGGCGTAGCCAACGACATGGTGTTCTTCCGCATGAACCCCACGGCCTATGAGCATTGCTGGATCGGTGAACACCGCATCGATATGCCTGCGGGGATGGACAACCTGTTCGAGCACCTTGCCGCTCGTTTCCCGCACGAGCGCAAAGGGTTGAAGCGCTACCTCACCACGGTGCGCAACGTCAGCGACCAATTGCAGCTCATTCATCGCATGAGCGGTTTCTGGGACCACCTCACCATCCCGTTCCGCACGCGGCACTTGGGCAAGTACGGTCTGTTCAGCTTGAAGCGCGTCATCGACTGGCACATCAAAGATCCGCTGCTCAAGAGCGTGCTCAATGTGCAGTGCGGCGATCATGGGCTTCCGCCGAGCCTTGCGCCCTTCCCGGTGCACGCTGCTGTGATGCAGCACTACTTCGATGGTGGCTACTACCCGATAGGCGGTGGCGCCGGGATCGTGAAGGCCATGACCAACGCGATCAAGAGGCATGGCGGCGTGGTCCGCACCAGCGCGCGCGTAAAGCGCATCCTGCTGGAGGGCGAGGGCAAGCACCAAAGCGTGGTTGGCGTTGAACTCGCCGATGGTGAAAGGATATCTGCGCCGATAGTCATCAGTAACGCTGATCCGCATAAGACATATATGGGCATGGTGGGACGCGAACGATTGAATGCGGGCCTGCTCAAACAGCTGGACCGGTCGCGTTACTCGGTCACCAGCATCATGCTATTCGTGACCGTGGAAATGGACGTACGCGCCGCTGGTCTCGACTCCGGCAACATCTGGATGCTGCGCGACAACGTGGACATGGAGGTGCTTTTCCGCGACATGTCCCGCAATGACATTCTCACGGACGACGAGTTCCCTGCGGCTTTCATCAGCTGCCCCACACTGAAGGACCCGGCCAGCTTCAACGGCCGTCACCACACCATCGAGATGGTGACCTATCTCGACTACAAGGCCTTTGAACGCTTTGAGGGGATGGAGGAACGATCACTGGAGTACCTCGAATGGAAGGCCCGCATCCAGGAGAAGATGTTGAACGGATTGGAGCGCGTGCTGCCCGGTGTTCGCAAGCATGTGGTGCATGCCGATATCGGAACACCCATCACCAACGAGCACTATGTGCAGAGCACACGGGGCAGCGTGTACGGCACGGAGAAGACCCTGAAGCACGTTGGTCCTTTCGCCTTCAAGCCGAAGTCGCCGATCCGTGGCCTCTATCTCACCGGTGCCAGCACCCTTACGCACGGTGTCGCAGGTGCCTCCATTTCAGGGGTCATTACCGCAGCGCAAGTGCTGGGCTGCGCCAAGGACGATCTCTTGAAGTCCGACCCGACACAACGACTGCGCATCCATGATGCAGAGGATGCCACCACCTGGCCGGAGTTCGTGTTGGCGAAACGAGCGGATCGCGCTCGGCGGTCGGGGGCGCCAGCTGACGTGGGATAGCTCAGATGTGCCGCTTAGCCTTGCCGATTATGCAAGGCGCCCCATCTTCGCCGCATGCGCATTCTTGTCACCGGTAGCAACGGTTTGTTGGGGCAGAAGCTCGTGGCGGCGCTGAAGCACGACCCGGAAGTGCAGCTCATCGCCACTTCCCGGGGAGATGATCGCACACCCGTCCCTTCGGGCTATACGTACACTCCCTTGGATTGCACCGTTGCCGAGCAGGTGCTGACCGTGCTGCGCGATCACCGTCCCGACGCCATCATCCACACGGCTGCCATGACCAACGTGGATGCCTGCGAACTCGAACCCGCTGAGTGCCGCAGGCAAAACGTTCAATCCGTGGAGAACCTGTGCAACGCGGCCAAGACCATCGATTCGCACCTCATCCACCTCAGCACCGACTTCATCTTCGACGGTGAGGCCGGACCGTACAGCGAGGAAGATGAGCCCCGCCCGCTGAGCATCTACGGCCAGAGCAAGCTCGATGCGGAGCGTGCGGTGATGAACGCCGGGCTCCGACGTTGGGCTGTAGCCCGCACCATCATTGTTTACGGCATCGCCCCGGGCCTCAGTCGCAGCAATGTAGTGCTCTGGGCGAAGAGTGCTTTGGAGAAGGGGGAGCCCATCAAGGTGGTGCATGACCAATGGCGCATGCCAACATTGGCCGAGGACTTGGCTGACGGTTGCATCGCCATTGCGAAGGAGCGCGCCACGGGCATCTACAACCTATCGGGCCCCGATGGTATGTCCATCCTGGAACTCGTTCAGCGCGTGGGCAAGTTCTTCGGCTTGGACATCTCCGTGGTCCGCCCCGTTGACAGCGCCAGCCTGAACCAGCCGGCCAAGCGGCCACCTCGTACCGGGTTCGTGCTGGACAAGGCAGTGCGCGACTTGGGATACGCCCCGAGGGGATTTGAAGCAGGTTTGGCCGTGCTCAAGACCCAGTTGGCAGAGGTCAAAGGGCAGCCTTGAACGAGGACCGGTATTGTTTTCGCCTGCAACTGAGCTACATTTGGTCCAACCACAAGAATTTTCCACGGGTCGCACAATACCCACTTGTGGTGAACGTTAAAGCAACCGGACCGGCCTGTTCCACGTCAAAGGACCCGAACCGCCCGAGCCAACCTAAACCCACCGACGCATAGGCATAGACCTCTACCCTGAACTTCTGTTCCACTTAAAAAGGGAAGGTCATGCTTGTGAAGCGTCTTCAGCCCCAAAGGCTTGGGCATCTGTCCGATTCGGACCTGTTGAAACAGTACCTCGAAGGCCGTGAGGAGGCCTTTGCCACACTGCTGCACCGCCACAAGCGGAAGGTGTGGAGCCACATCTACCTCATGGTGCGCGACCGGGAGGTCACCGAGGACATCTTCCAAGAGACCTTCATCAAGGTGGTGAACGTGCTCAAAAGCGACCGCTACACCGACGAAGGGAAGTTCCTGCCTTGGGTGCTGCGAGTAGCGCACAACATGGTCATCGACCATTTCCGCCGGGGCAAGAAGATGCACCTGCTGCGGAGCGATGACGAGCATGACGTATTCGCCCGCATCAAGCAGACCGACCAGAACGTCGAGCAGCGCATGGTGAACGTGCAGATCGATGAGGACGTGCGCAAGCTCATCGACACCCTGCCGCCGGAACAGCGGGAAGTGGTGATCATGCGCACGTACATGAACATGAGCTTCAAGGAGATCGCCGACGTGACCCAGGTGAGCATCAACACCGCTTTGGGCCGTATGCGCTACGCACTCATCAACATGCGCAAGCTCATCGACAAGAACGCCATGATGCTGGAGCGGGCCTGATCGGCCATGGAATGACAGGTTCCGGGGCGGCCCATTGGGCCGCCCCGGTCATTTCGCGACCGGTCGAGGCCGATTTCGCTTGGGGGCACAATACACCGGAACCGAGGGGCGTTGTACACCCGAAATGCAAACCGCATGAACCACACTACCCTTCGTAAACGCCGTTCCACCCGTCCTCGCTTGAACCTCGAACTACAACCCGGACCGCGCCCTGAGACCCTGGCAGCCATACTCGGCTACAGCAAGGCACTGCGGGTGGTGGATGCCCCGCCCATCGGGAAGGTGGCCATCGTACTGAACTGAACCGGCTTATCGGACGGAAGCCCTGCTGCGAGCGGGGCTTTCGTCGTTAGGCTGCCCGTAGTTCCCGCATGGTGACCATCCGCTGTTGGGCGGGGTCCCATGCCTTCAGTCTGAAACAGCGGATGATGTCGGCGGGCCGTAGCGAGGTGCGTTTCGCTTTCACCAGTTCCGGTATGGCGGCGTGCGCCTCCGGCAGCCGGTAGAACGGGATGTGCGCATTGAGGTGATGCACATGGTGAAACCCGATGTTGCCGGTGAACCACTGCATCACCGGGCTCATCTCCATGAAACTGCTGCTGTCCATGGCGGCTTTCACGTAGCTCCAGCCGTCCTTGTCGGCGAACACCGACCCCGGGAAGTTGTGCTGGGCGTAGAACAGGTAGCTGCCCAAGGCGAACGTGACGAGGTAGGGCAGGAAGAACGCGAAGACGAGTCCCTGCCAACCGAAGAAGAACCACGTCGTCCACCCCAACGCAGCGTGGAAAACCAGCGTGAGCAGGCTGTCCCAGTGCTTGCCCCGATTGCTGATGAACGAGTTGAGGCACATGCCGATGATGAACACGAAGAGGTACCCGAAGGCGATGGCGAACGGGTGACGGATGAACAGGTAGGTGAAACGTTCGCTCTTGGTGAGCGTCTTGTACTTCTCCACAGTCACCACCGGGAAGGAGCCGATGCTGCTCGTGTAGAGCTTGCTGTTGTGTTTGTGATGGTGGTCGTGGCTGCGTTTCCAGATGCTGGGCGGGCTGAGCATCCAAACACCATAGAACCAGAAGAAGGCGTTGGCCAGCGGGCTGCGGTTGAGGATGCTTTTGTGCTGGTGGTCGTGGTAGAGGATGAAGACCCGTATGAGCGTTAGGCCCGCCAACACTCCGCTGATGGCCTTCAACCACCAGGTCGGCAGCAACAAAGCACCCAGATACCAAGCCACCAGAACGGCCACGGCCACACCCAAGTGCATCCAGCTCTTGCTGCGTAACTCATGGGCAAAGCGGCGTGTGGCCAGGATCAGGTCCTTGCCCTCAACCGGGGTTTTGTCCACTATGCGGCGGGCCGCTTGTGCTTCCATCGTCGGTGCGTCCACAGCCAAAGGTCGGGCTTATTGCGGATGTCGCGCTCCAAACGTCGGGTATGGAGCTGATTGATGTCATCCTCGGACATCGACCTCGGATCCGCGATGAGCAATTCGGCGCCCATCTCGTAGTAGCCACGCTCGGGCTGTTGTACGGAGATGTACACCACAGGGTAGCCCAGTTTCTTGGCGATGACCCCTGTTCCGGTGAACACCGGCGTGTCCTGGTTGAGGAAGGTGGTCCAGAGTGCTTTCTCGGGCGATGGCGTCTGGTCGGCGATGAAGGCCGTGGCCGTGAGCTGGTGCCTGTCCCGCACCATGCCTTTGAACGTATCGTGCATGGCATAGAGCCGGTTGCCCAAGCGGGTGCGCATGTGCACGATGAGCTTTTCGAAGTGCGGGTTCTGGAGCGGGTGGTAGATGACGATGAGCTGGTGCAGGCCCGGTTCCACGGCGAAGCGCGCACCGGCCAGCTCCCAGTTGCCGTAGTGGCCCATCACGATGATGACGCTCTGCTTCACCTCGACGAACGGTTTGAAGACATCCGCCCCGGGGAAGCTCACCCGCTTGCGGACCTCTTCCTTGGAGACGGTCAACGTCTTCAGTGTCTCCAAGGTGAGGTCGCAGAACCAGCGGTAGAAGCGCTTCATGGTGGCGCGCAGCTCGGCTTCGCTTTTCTCCGGGAAGCTGTTCCGGAGGTTCGTCATCACCACGTCCTTGCGGTAGCCGATGACGTGGAAGAGCAGGACGAAGACGAGGTCGCTGAGCAGGTACAGCAGCGGGAACGGCAGCAACGCGATGCCGTAGAGGAAGGGCAGGGCGATGTAGTAGCCGATGGCGCTCATGGATGGGGCGCGAAGATCAGTCGAAGAGCTCCTTCCTGCCGACCACGCTGCAGATGGGGCACTTGCGCGGGTCGTGCGCCTTGGCCGGGCAATGCTCGCGCCCGAAGTAGATGATGCGCAGGTGGAGGTCGGCCCAGTCCTTCTCGGGGAAGAGCTTCTTCAGGTCGGCCTCGGTGTGCTCCACGCTCTTGCCCGTGCTCAGCGTCCAGCGCCAAGCGAGCCGGTGGATGTGCGTGTCCACCGGGAAGGCCGGCACCCCGAAGGCCTGCACCATGACCACACTGGCGGTCTTGTGGCCCACCGACGGCAGTGCTTCAAGCGCGGTGATGGAGTTCGGCACCTTGCCGCCGTGCTTCTCCAGAATGATCTTGCTCAAACCGTGGATGCCCTTTGCCTTGGCGGGTGCCAACCCGCACGGTCGGATGATGTCCTCGATCTGCTGCACACTCAGCTTCACCATTTGCTGCGGCGTGCGCGCCTTTGCGAAGAGCAGCGGCGTGATCTCGTTCACCTTTTTGTCCGTGCACTGGGCGCTGAGCACCACGGCTACCAGCAGGGTGTACGGGTCTTCGTGGTCGAGCGGGATGGACGTGCGTGGGTAGAGCTCGGCGAGCTTGCGGGAGACGAAGGCGGCTTTTTCGGGGCGGGTCAAGGGTTTGCGAGCATGTGTTACAGCGAGCAGCGCTCAGGTCCAAGCCATCAACTTGTTCAATTGGGTGACACGGATCACTTCGCTGAAGAATCCTGTTGCCAGCCAACCACGGTAGCTCGAAGCGAGCGTGGGGTCCATTTTGTGGAACTCCACCAGTGCGGCGTCATAGCTCAATCCAACACGAAGAAAATGCTCGTGCAATATCGGATCCCTAGGGCTCTTCAAAAGGGTAAGGAGCACGTGGATCGGCTGGATCACCCTTTGAGAATGCAAAAAGGCACCGAACGCGCTGTCCTTTAAGAGCTCTTCGCCTTCGCGTGAAAGAACCAATGGGCCGGTGGTGACGATGGATGGACCAATTCGCGCATGCTCGCGAACGAAGGTTTGGTCAAGACCTTTTTGCGCGAGTAACTGGCCGCATTGCTCCTCGACCGATCGTGCAAGCCCGAGAACAAGATGCGCGATGCTGATTTTCGTGCCACCCGTCAGCAACGCTTCTTCCTTTGCATTCGCGAGCGCATCACGCGTCGATGGAGAGAAGTAGCGTTTCATCAGGTAAGCTACCACGCGAACTCATGCGCGTTCGATCCCCTCACGAACGTATGCGACTGCGTTGGGGTCTTCTCGCCTTCCACATGCACCAAGTTCTGCTGCTCGGCGAAGACATCGTGCAGCAGCGTGTTGGAAACGAGCAGGTCGTTCAGGGTGGCAACACCTTCCACCTGCAAGTAGCAGTACAACGTTTCCCCGTCGAGTTCTTTGCCCACCCACTTCCAGGCCATCTGCTTGTCCTCTTGGAAGAGTGAAAGGTGTTCCATGAAGTAGCGGTTCAACAGGCTGTCGGCCTTGGGGTGCTCCTTGTCCGACCCCAGCTTCAGCTCACCTCGACTTGCCAGCGCGTGTTCAATGTCGTGCGCGGTCATCTGCCACGTCAAGTCGAGCGTCTGCGTTTCCGGCTTGTGACGGATGGTGAGAATGGAGACGAAGAAATCGTGGGGCACCACAAAGGCTGAGGTGACGAGAGCGAGCAGCAGCAAACGCATTGGACAAAGATGGTCTCGGAGCGGGCTGTTCGGCACCGGCCTTCCGTGTTCGGCGATGATCAGCATCTTTGTTCAATGAGCACACCACTATTCCGTATCCCAACGATCATGGCGGCCAAGGCGGTCGCCCTTTCGCTTGTTGCCCAACCCGGAGCGCTTGATCCCACGTTCGCCACCGCTGGCAAGTACGTGCAGGACTTCGGCGCAAACGATAACCTGACATGCGTGAAGGTGCAGCCCGATGGGAAGATCCTTGCCGCCGGCACGGCCATCAACCCGAACTTCTCGGGCAAGTTGCTGGTGATGCGGTTGAACACTGATGGCACGCTCGACAACGGATTCGATGGCGACGGCACACTGATCGTCAACGCCTTCAACGAATCCTATGCGTATGACCTCTTTGTTCAGGCGGACGGCAAGATCGTGGTGGTGGGCGCGCGCTACGACCCGAACTTCTCCGCCTCCATGCTGGCCATGCGCCTGAACGTGGATGGCACCTTGGACACGTCGTTCGGAACGGGCGGCTACAGCGAGCCCAACGTGAGTGCAGCGGATGACTTCGCTTTTGCCGTGGCGCCCTTGGGCAATGGGCAGTTCCTAATGGCCGGCTCACGGATCGACGCCAACTTCAACAACCAACCTGTGGTGATCCGGCTGAACGCGGACGGTTCCGTGGACAACACCTTCGGCAGCAACGGTATTGCCGAGGTAACCGTTGACCAGATCGAGAACCAGTTCTGGAGCGTCGGTGTGCAGACGGACGGGCGCATCGTTGCCAGTGGCAGCTTTTCCGTCGACATCGGCGGGGGGCTCAGCGACCGCGACGTGCTGGTGGCCTGCTTTGACGCGAACGGTGTGCTTGATCCCACCTTCGGCGCGGGCGGCACGGTGGTGAAGGCCATCACCCCGAACGAGCAGGATGTGGCGTTCGGCCAGTCGCTCGATGCATCGGGCAACATCTTCCTGACCGGGTTCACCGAACAAGCGGACTTCACGTACGACGGCTTCCTGTTGGAAATGGACGATGCTGGTGCTGATGTGACCTCTTTCGGTACAGGAGGCACGGTCACCTTCAATCCACCGGTGGACCAGAACGTGTTCTATGATGTGGTACTGCAGCCCGATGGCAAGCCCCTGGTTTGCGGTACCTCCGGTGGTTTCATCTTCAGCCCTCGGGACCAGGTGCTGGCCCGTTACACCACCACAGGTGTGCTGGACAATACGTTCGGTACGAACGGATACGTGCTCAATAGCATCAACGGCGGATTCGACGAGGCCAATGCGCTGGTGTTGCAGAGCGATGGTGCGATCGTCGTCGCAGGGCGCGGCTACTCCGGCACGAACAACGACATCACGGTGTTCCGCCACATCAACGATATCAGCACGTCGGTCGCGGAAGCGGACGAGCCGTTCGCTGTGATGGTGCACCCCAATCCGGCCCGGAGGGGCATGTCCATCACCTTGGGGTCGGTGGAGGATGTGGTGCGCGTCCGGTTGTACGATGCACGCGGCGCGGAGCTGGTGCTCGATGCGCGAACGGTGAACGGTCCTGTGCGCATGCTCACGCTGCCCGCTGGTCTCGCGCCGGGGGCCTATGCGCTTCAGGTGGTCGGCGCCTCGGGCCGCCTCTCCGTCGCGCAGCTGGTGGTTCAGGACTGACCATCGTACGAGCGGCTGATCGTCCTGGCTGCGCATGGCGTGCAGGATGAAGATCGATCTCCTTGAGCAGCTCCACCATCCGCGGATCGCTCAAGTTCCGTTGATGAGCCGCTGGTAGAGCACGTCGGTAACGACGTTCTGCACATCCCGCGCCGGTGCGTATTACCAGCCAACGGGTCGTCCCCGGTGGTCGCCGATGGTCTTCCTGAGGGCCGTTTACATTCGCCCAATGCTGAACCAGCGCTCCCTTGTGGTGCTCGGCGCCTTCGTCGCCTGCACGCTTTCCGCCCAACAGGACCAACGCTACGGCCGCGACAAGTTCCGTCAGCTGGACCAGGAACTGCCCACGCCCAACGAGCAGCGCACCGCCAGCGGCGCCCCCGGCCATGCCTACTGGCAGATGAAGGCCGACTACAACATCAGCGTGGAGATCGACGAGACCACCGGGCCGATGCCGAAGCTCACCGGCAAGGAGACCATAACCTACCACAACCAGAGCCCCGACAAGCTGGACTATCTGTGGCTGCAACTGGACCAGAACATCTTCGAGCCGGGGAGCGATGCCAATCTGATCCGCACGGGAACCGTCGGCGATAGTGTGAGCCTAGACCAAGTGAGCAAGTGGGTGAAGCCCTTCGAAGGTGGCTACAAGATCACAGCGGTGACGGATGTGAACGGCGGCAAGCTGAAGCACACCATCAACAAGACCATGATGCGCATCGATCTGCCCAAGCCGTTGGCACCGGGCGGCACCTACGCGTTCAAGGTGGAATGGTGGAACTGGATCAACGACCGCATGAAGGTGGGCGGCCGCGGCGGCTATGAGCATTTCCCGGAGGAGGACAACTACATCTACACCATCGCCCAGTTCTACCCGCGTATGGCGGCCTACATGGACTACAGCGGATGGATGCACAAGCAGTTCCTCGGTGCCGGTGAATTCACCCTCGACTTCGGCGACTATACCCTGAACATCACCGTGCCGGGCGACCACATGGTGGCTTCCACAGGCGTGCTGCAGAATGAAAGTGCGGTGCTCACCGCCGAGCAACGTTCACGCTTGGCCAAGGCCCGCACCGCCACCGCACCGGTGATGATCGTTACGCCGGAGGAGGCATTGAAGAACGAAAGCAAGAGCGCGGATACGAAGAAGACCGTTGGCAAGAAGACCTGGACCTACAAGGCCACGAACGTGCGCGATGTCGCCTTCGCCAGCAGCCGCAAATTCATTTGGGACGGCATGAACCAACCCGTGGGCACGGCACCGAAGATCACGAACGTGCTCTGCATGAGCTTCTACCCAAAGGAAGGCAATCCGCTCTGGGAGCAATACAGCACCAAGGTGGTGGCACACACCATCAAGACGTACAGCAAGTTCACCTGCGATTACATCTATCCCGTGGCGCAGAGCATCCACACCGACAAGATCGGCATGGAGTACCCGATGATCTGCTTCAACGGCGGGCGCCCGGAGAAGGACGGCACCTACAGCGAACGGACGAAGTATGGCATGATCGGCGTGATCACGCACGAGGTGGGCCACAACTTCTTCCCGATGATCATCAACTCCGATGAGCGTCAGTGGACGTGGATGGACGAGGGCCTCAACACCTTCGTGCAATACCTCACCGAGCAGGAGTGGGACCGCGACTATCCCAGCTGGCGTGGCAAGCCCCGCAACATCGTCGATTACATGAAGGGCGACCCGAACGCCGCGCCGGACAAGGTGAAGGCGCGCATCGAGCCCATCATGACCAACAGCGAGAGCCTAACGCAGTTCGGCAACAATGCTTACGGCAAGCCGTGCACGGCGCTCAACATCCTGCGCGAGACCGTCATGGGCCGCGAACTCTTCGACCACGCCTTCAAGACCTACTGTGAGCGCTGGAAGTTCAAGCACCCCACGCCGGCCGACTTCTTCCGCACGATGGAGGATGCCAGCGGCGTGGACCTCGACTGGTTCTGGCGCGGCTGGTTCTACACCACCGATCATGTGGACATCAGCATCGAGAACCTGAAGTACAAGCGCATGGACCCGCGCGATCCCGTGCAGGCCGAGAAGCTGAAGCGCGAGGACAAGTCGCGCGAGGTGGTGGACATCAGCCGCGAGCGCAACAAGACCGACGTGACGCAAGTGGTGGTGGAGCGCGACCCCAGCACCAAGGACTTCTACAACAGCTTCGACCCGCTGACAGCTACCGAGCGCGAGCTGAAGGAGTTCGAGAAGTGGAAGAAGAACCTGAAGCCCGAAGAGCTCGCGCTGCTCGACCAGGACCTGCACATCTACGAAGTCTCGTTCAAGAACATCGGCGGGCTGGTGATGCCGGTGATCCTTGCATGGGAATACGTGGACGGCACCAAGGAAGTGGAGCGCATCCCCGCCGAACTCTGGAAGACCAGCGATGAAGTGACCAAGGTCTTCGTGAAACGCAAAGAGGTGAAGAGCGTCACCCTGGACCCCTTCCTCGAAACAGCCGACTGCGATCTGAACAACAACAGCTGGCCCCCGCGCATGGTGCCCACACGCTTCGACGTGTTCAAGGAGAACCAATGGAAGCAGCCGAACCCCATGCAAATGGAGCGCAACAAGATGACGGGAGGGGAAATGAAGGGGAAGTAGTGGTAGGGTGGAACTGATTGCCCGTTTTGCCGCTCATGGAGGTGGTTCAATGGGGAAGCACCGCCACGGATACTGTTGGTTCCGAACCGCCGGGGGCGTGGTGCCGGGTTTGCAATGATCAGTGCAAACGCGATCCGATGAAATCCTTGTTCACCCGTGCGGGCCTCGTTGCGACGCTTTGCACAGCCTTCACTGCCTGCCAGAAGTACGAAGACGGTCCCGCCTTCAGCCTCCGTTCACGCGAAGAGCGCGTGGCCAACGATTGGCGCGTTGAGCGTGCCACGGAAGGGGGGAACGATGTCACTTCGTCGTTCGATCAGTATGAACTGCGCTTGAGCCGTAGCCGCGATGCCACGTTGATCGCCTACTATTCCCTTGCCGGGATCGACCTCGATTTTTCAACTAGCGGCGAGTGGGAGTTCCAGAACCAGAGCGAGGACCTCCGCCTCGCCTTTGAGAACGACGCGGCGGACAATACCTACGAGATCCTCCGGTTAATGGACAAGGAAATATGGCTGCGCGAAAAGGGCGATGACCTGGAGTTGCACCTTGTGCCGATGTGAGCGCTCACCGCACCACCCACAGCTGCTTCGCCTCCAGCCTGAACCGCACTTCGCGCCCGACTTCCACCGGTTCACCATCGAGGTGCGCGATGACATCGGGTTGGGTAACTACCGCTGCGTTGGTGACCACCGACCGGATGTGGGGACTGCGTTGCGCACCACCTGTGTAGATGTCGTAGAAAGCGCGCACCAGGCCGATCAGCCCCGGCTTGTGCACCACCTGCAGCTCGGCCATGCCATCGTCGGGCGCTGAGCCGGGGCTGATGATGGCACCGTTGCCGAACTCACGCGTGTTCGCGAAGACCAGCATCAGCACGTGCTCCTGCTCTTGTGCCCCGTTCGCGGTGATGGTTATGGGCATGGGTTGCGCGCTGAGGATCTGCTGCAGGATGATGCGCATGTATCCCCAGAGCCCGCGGCCCTTGCTCTTGTCGAAGGCCCAGCTCACCCGCGCATCGAAACCGATACCGGCCGTGCCGATGAATGCTTGGTCGTTCAGGTAGCACACGTCCATGGGCGCCGCGGTGCCGGTGAGCGCGACTCGCAATGCGGCTTCCGGCTTCAGCGGGAGCTTGAGCGAACGCGCATAGCCGTTGCCACTGCCCATGGGCACCACACCGATGGGCGTGCGTGTACCGATGAGCCCGCGCGCCACCGCGTTCAAGGTCCCGTCGCCACCGGCGAAGACCACGCGGTCCTGCCCGCTCTGTGAAGCTTCGCGCGCCAGTTGGGTGCCGTGGCCGATGCCTTCAATACGCTTCACCGTTAGTTCAATGCCCAGCTCTTTGGCCATACGCTCGGCGGTAGCGATGATGCGCGGTGCATTGCCTTTACCCGAGCGCGGGTTGATGATGAGCGTGGCCTTCATTCCACCGTGAGCTTACGCGCCAGCAGGCGGTTGTTGAACTGTTGAACGGCCGCCATCAACTGGCGCTCCAACGAATCCTTGCGTGCGTCGCCGCTCGCCACAGCGCCGTCGTTCAGGTGGTGGTCGGTGAAGCGTTCGGCACCGTTGGCATCAATGGCGATGTACATCCCTGTGCTGGCCGTCACCATGCACGGCATGCGCTCGTTGCGCAGCGCACTGCTGCCGAAGCTGAAGAAGGCTTCGTTGTGCCCGATGATGTCCAGCACTGTTGGCACGATGTCGATGTGTTGTGCGACGCGCTCAGAAGCGACCGGCATGATGGCCGATGGCATGTGGAATACGAGCGGCACCCAGTAGTCCGTTGCTTCGCTGTAGTGCTGACCGTTGCGCTCAATATCGGCCGTGTGGTCGGCGGTGATGACGAAGAGCGTGTTGCCGAACCAAGGCTGCGCGCGGGCCGTGGCGAAGAACTGCCGTAGTGCATCATCGGTGTATTGCAACGTGCGGTGAATGGGCAGCGGACCGCCGTTGAAGCGCGCCGCGTCCTCGGGCTTCAACTCGTAAGGATGGTGCGAGGACAGCGTGAACACGCAGCTCAAGAACGGCTGCTGCTCCTTGGACAGGTCGCGGGCGAAGAACTGCAGGAAGGGTTGGTCCCAGATGCCCCAGTGGCCATCGTTGTCCTGTTGGTCGGGGTATTCGTTCTGGCCCACATAGCGCGCGAACCCGGCGCTCTTCGCGAAACCATCGAAGCCCATGGTGCCGTTGCGGCCGCCGTGGTAGAAGCTGGTGGCATAACCCTTCTTCGCGAGCACATTGGCGATGGAAGTGAACGGTGTCTGCGCATAGTTGCTGGTGATGAACGCTTCGTCCATCAGCTCCGGGATGCTCGCCGTGATGGCGGGTATGCCATCGATGCTGCGGCGGCCGTTGGCGTATGCCTTTGTGCAGGTCAGGCTCCGGTCCATCAGTGAATCTAGGAACGGCATGTAGCCTTCCTGGCCGCTGAGCTTCGCGCTGTAGGCCGCACTGAAGCTCTCGAGGATGATGAAGACCACGTTGGGTCGTTGAGCGGACAACGTGATGGTGGTCGGTGTGTTGATCCTATCAGCGTAGGTGTGCACCACCGGCCACAACTCGTCCGCTTCCGCTTGGCGCATGTACTTCTTCTCCTCGATGACCGGCTTGCCCAAGCTCATCATCATGGTGAAGGGCGTGTTGAGCACCACAGGGAAGTAGGCAGGCGGCGCATAGTTCCCGGCGTCGAGCACGCCCAGCGGCATCAATTGCAAACCACCGCGACTTCCGATGGCGAACACCGCAATGGCCACAGCCCGCCAAACGATGCTCTTCCACACTTGCGGACCGTCTTCTTTCGCAAAACGCCCGGTCCAGCGGTAGCCCACTTCCGCTAGCGCGATGCACGCCAGGAAGATCACCACCACGTACCAGTAGTCGCGCACGAATACCGGCGCGAGGTTGCCGATGTCGCCACCCGCGCTCATGATGCCGAAGAGGTCTGCGGTGCTGCGCTTCAGCGTGAAGTGGTAGTAGGCGAGGTCGGTGCTGTTGAAGAAGAAGCCGACGGCGTTCACCGCATGGAACACGCCTTTCTGCACCATGGCGAACCAACCCTTGGCATCGGGCTTCACCAGAAAGAGGAAGCACCAGAGGATGTTGAGCCATGCGATTGCGGACAAGTCGAACCGCACGCCGCCCGCGTAGGCCGATGCTGGCACATGGGGGAACGATGCCGCGTTGAGCGCCACGAACGCCAGCCGCAGCAGGGTGTAGATGAGCAGCACCGTGCCAATTCGGGCCAGGAGTACGGTGAGCGGGTTGCGGAACATGAGGCGCGAAGATGGGAAGGGTCGCATTGCGCATTGTTTGTTCGCCCCGCGCTGCTTTCCTTCGCTCCACTTCCCAACAGCCATGAAACGCTCCCTTTCCCTCCTCGCCCTCGCGGCATTCGGCATCCATGCCAGCGCGCAGAACCTCGTCACGCAGGCCCGTCCGGCCGGCAGCGAGTTCTGGGGCTACATGGACAACACGGGCAACATGATCATCCCGCCCAAGTTCAAGCACAACTTCCCGTTCAACGAGACCGGCTTCGCGGCGGTGAAGGACGGCGCCACGGAGAAAGCGGGCTTCATCAACCTGAAGGGCGAGATGCTGAAGACCGACCCCGCCGACTTCATGCTCATCAGCGGCATGGTGAAGGATGCCCAAGGCTTCAGCTGCGGCCTGTCGCCCGTGCGCATCGGCGAGCTGTGGGGCTTCATGAACTCCCAAGGCAAAATGGCCATCGCCGCCAAGTACGACAAGGTGGAAGCTTTCGAATCGTGCTTCGCCGTCGTGAAACTGGGCAAGCAGCAGTACATCCTCACCCCCGACGGCAAGGAGACCGCCATCAAGGACCCCAACATCGTTGACGTGAAAGGATTCGAGGGCGGATTATCCCCGTTCAAGCAGAAGGACAAGATGCACGGCTTCATGGACGGCGAGCAGAACATCGTCATCCCTGCGCAGTTCCTGAGCGTGGGCTACTTCGTGGGCGACCTGGCGTGGGCCAAGACCAAGGACAACAAAGTGGGCTTCATCAACAAGAAGGGCGAGTGGGTCATCACGCCGCAATTCGATGCCGCCCAGGAGTTCGACGCGGTGAGCGGCATGGCGCGCGTGAAGCAGGGCGACAACTGGATGTACGTGGCCAAGGACGGCACCATCATGCGCGTGGCCGATACCACAGTGTGGGGCGACTTCTCCGATGGCCTGGCCAAGGGCAAGAAGGGCGACCTCATCGGCTTCTTCGACAAGACCGGCAAGTGGGTCATCGAGCCGCAGTTCCAAGGCGTGCGCGAGTTCAAGAACGGCTACGCCGCCGCCAAGCAAGGCGACCTCTGGGGCTTCATCGACAAAACGGGCAAGTGGGTGATCGAACCCAAGTTCGAGGCGGTGAAGGATATGGAGAAGGTGAGGTAGGCCGCGGCTGACGCCGCTGGTGATGAATGCGGGCTTCAGGCCACGGGCCTCAGGCCTCAGGCTAGTTGGTGCGACGCTGCGGGTGGTGCGCGCACAAGGCTCACCATAAGCCGCTCGGCAAGTGGGCTCAGGAAGGCGTGGTAACGAGGTGCCACCTGAAGGAGGCCACTTACGGTGCGTCTCGCGCAGAGGAGCCTGAGGCCTGAGGCCCGTGGCCCGTGGCGATGTCCTCCGCCGAGGCCGCTACTGGTGAGGCTTGCACAGAGGAGCCTGTGGCCTGAGGCCCGCAGCCCTCACGGCTTCAACACGGCCATGAACCCGGAGAGCATCTTCTGCTCCCGTTCAAGGGCTTGCAGCAACCGTTCGGCCTTGTCCTTGGAACACCACGGGCGACGCTGCGCCGAGAGCGTCTGGGTTTCCAGTTCGTACGCAGAACCCAACGCGATCTCCATGTAGCGGAACTTCTCGCGTTCCGTGCGGCGCGAATTGCCTTCTGCGATGTTCGATGGTATGGAAATGCCGGCACGCATGGATTGTGCTTTGTACTCTGCCACCTGCTGCCACGGGAGTCCATCGTAGAGGTCATAGACCAGGTCCACGATCTCCATCCCCAGTTGCCACATCTCCAATTTCTTGAAGTCCTTCATCCCGGTTCCGCTTTACAACGAAGATGGTGAATACGGCTACAGGCCACGGGCCTCGGGCCACGGGCTAGTTGGTGGGGCTCCACTGGTCGTGCGAGCACGAGACGTACTGCGTTGTTGATCGCTTCAGGCCACGGGCCTCGGGCCGCAGGCTCGTTCGTGCGACTCGTCGAGCGGTGCGTGTACAGGCATGGTTGCGATCGCCGAGAAATGCCGCCACAGGCCTTAGGCTTGTTCAAAGGATGCTGCGTTGTTGATCGCTTCAGGCCTCAGGCCACAGGCTCGTTCGTGCGGCGCGACGGGTCGTGCGAGCACAGGGCGTGCTGCGAGGAGGAATGCGGGCTGCAGGCCACGGGCCTCAGGCCACAGGCTCGTTCGTGCAGCGCGACGGGTCGTGCGAGCACAGGTCTCGCAATAAGCCGCTCCACAAGCGGATGAACCAGGGCATGCTTGCCTGCAAGGCTTTCGGGAGGCCACATAGGGTGAGGCTTGCATAGAGCAGCCTGAGGCTTGAGGCCTGTGGCGATGTCCTTCGCCGAGGCCACCGACGGTGCGTCTCGCGCAGAGGAGCCTGTGGCCTGAGGCCCGTGGCCTGCAGCCCTCAGCGGCCGCTACTTTCGCCCCCATGCACAATGTGATGGAACAGCGTCAGCTCCGGTACGAGCGCGGCACGCACAAGGACGATTTCCTGCTGAAGACCTACCGCGCGCTGGTGAAGCCGCGCATGATCGAGGAGAAGATGCTGAGCCTGCTGCGCCAGGGCAAGATCAGCAAGTGGTTCAGCGGTATCGGCCAGGAAGCCATCAGCGTGGGGGTGGGGCTGGCAGCGCACGAGGACGAGTACATCCTGCCCATGCACCGCAACCTGGGCGTGTTCACCACCCGCAATATGCCGTTCAGCAAGCTCTTCGCGCAGTGGCAGGGCAAGGCCACCGGCTACAGCAAGGGCCGCGAGCGCAGCTTCCACTTCGGCAGCAAGGAGCACAAGGTGGTGGGCATGATCAGCCACCTCGGCCCGCAGATGGGCATCGCCGACGGCATTGCGCTGGCCCACAAACTGAAGAAGGAGAACCGCTGCACTTTCGTCTTCACCGGCGATGGCGCCACCAGCGAGGGCGACTTTCACGAGAGCGTGAACGTGGCCGCCGTGTGGGACCTGCCTGTCATCTTCATCATCGAGAACAACGGCTACGGACTGAGCACGCCCAGCAACGAGCAGTTCCGCATGAAGAACTTCGTTGACAAGGCCATCGGCTACGGCATCGAAGCGCAGATGGTGGCCGGCAACAACATCCTGGAGGTTTACAACCACCTCGCGCGCATTGCCGACAGCATCCGCGAGCGGCCGCGACCGGTCCTGGTGGAGTGCATCACCTTCCGCATGCGCGGCCACGAGGAAGCCAGCGGCACCAAGTACGTGCCCAAGGAACTCTTCGAGGAGTGGGGCAAGAAGGACCCCGTGATGAACTACGAGAACTGGCTGCTGCGCGAGGGCATCCTCACCGAGACCCAACGCGACGCCATCCGCGCGGAGTTCAAGCAGGAGATCGAAGACGGGTTGCAAGTGGCTTTTGCCGAACCGGAACCTGTGGCGAACGAGGCGGCGGAGGTGGTTGATGTTTATGCCCCAGCTGCTGTTGGCCTTCAGCCACTGGCCATTGGCCCTCGCGCAGACGGGGCCAACGGCCAGCAGCTAACAGCCATCGGCGCATCGTCCGAGAAGAGGTTCATCGACGCGATCAGCGACGGCATGGCGCAGAGCATGGAGCGGCATCCCGGTCTGGTGCTCATGGGGCAGGACATTGCGGAGTACGGCGGCGCGTTCAAGATCACGGAAGGATTCGTGGAGCGCTTCGGCAAGGACCGCGTGCGCAACACACCGCTGTGCGAGAGCGCCATCCTCGGTGCGGGGCTCGGCCTCAGCATAAAGGGCATGAAGGCGATGGTGGAGATGCAGTTCGCCGACTTCGTGAGCGAAGGCATGACGCAGATCTGCAACAACCTGGCGAAAATGCACTACCGCTGGGGGCAGAACGCCGACGTGGTGGTGCGCATGCCGACGGGCGCTGGCGTGGGCGCCGGGCCCTTCCACAGCCAGAGCAACGAGATGTGGTTCGTTAAGACGCCCGGACTGAAGGTGGTGTACCCCGCCACGGTGCACGACGCCAAGGGCCTGCTCATGGCCGCGTTCGACGACCCGAACCCGGTCATCTTCTTCGAGCACAAGGCGCTCTACCGCAGCATCACGGAGCACATCCCCGATGCGCCCTACGCCGTGCCCATCGGCAAGGCCCGTGTGGCGCGCGAGGGCAGCGCCATGAGCATCATCACCTACGGCATGGGCGTGCACTGGGCGCTGGAAGCCGCGACTGCCACCGGCATTGATGCCGACATCATCGACCTGCGCACCCTGTTGCCGCTCGATACCGAGACCATCTACAACAGCGTGCGCAAGACTGGCCGCGTGCTGGTGCTGCACGAGGACACGCTGACCGCAGGCCTCGGCGGCGAGATCAGCGCCCTCATCAACGAGCATTGCTTCCAATACCTCGATGCACCCGTGATGCGCCTGGCCAGCTGGGACACGCCCGTGCCCTTTGCCATCCCGCTGGAGCAAGGCTTCCTGCCGAAGGCAAGGGTTGGAGAGGCGATGAGGAAGGTGATGGTGTGGTAGATGCCGACGTCTGACAGCCTTTAACTTCGCATCATATCGCACGCCCATGACCTCCATTGAACTTCGCTCCAGCATCCACAAGCTGGTCGACTCCATCAAGAGCGAGGAAATGCTCAAGCGCATCCATGAGCTCTTGGCGTCGAGCGGTGAAAGCGGTGCGCAAGGTGTCTGGCAGATGCTTACTGATGCGCAGCGGGAACGTGTGCTTGCGGCCTACACCTCTTCCTTGGACCCGAACAACCTCTCCACGACGGACGAGGTGATGAAGCGGAGGAAGGCATAAGCCTCCGGTCCCTTTGGACAAGAGAGGCTGAGGACAGTTTCCGGTCGATAGTGACCTACTTGGAAACGGAGTGGGGCACGGCGGTGGCGGACGCATTTGTCGCTGAAGTTGAACAAACGGTATCACTGTTGGAGAATTTCCCGCACATGGGCGTGGTGGAAGTGAAGGACAAGGGTATTCGCAGCATTCCCGTGGCGCGACAGGTCCGACTGTTCCACCGCATCCAAGACGACACTATCATCGTGCTCGAGTTCATGGACACCCGCACCGAATGGTTCCAGAACATCAGGAAATGAGGGCCGATCGCTTCCAGCACCTCGATGCACCCGTGATGCGCCTGGCCAGCTGGGATACGCCCGTGCCCTTCGCCATCCCACTGGAGCAGGGCTTCCTGCCGAAGGCGAGGGTGGGAGAGGCGATGAGGAAGGTGATGGGGTGGCAGGGTGATAGTCCCTTGATCCCTTTTCGATACCCTCGAGGAGAATTCGCTAAGTGTTCTGGTTGAGCAGCTTCCTAAACTGCTTCTCCAAAGGATCGAGCACAGCCGGCAACTCTTGTCTATATCGGTTCTCCAAGTTGGCTAGCTGATTGAGCCAGTCAGGGCCTTCTTTGATTGCCTTTGGTTGGCGGCCAAGTTCTTCCATGCTCTTTCCTAAGGAATCCAACGTTCGGATGAGCCGCACTACAAGAGGTGTGACGTCTTCGTCGAAGCTGAGCCGATTGTGATCCCATTCGGTCTTAATGGTGTACACGTAACTGCTTCCCCAGTAAGGATGGTTGTCCAGCTCGCGAAGACGACCGAACCCACTCTCGAACTCTTCTTTGAATTTGACAAGTTGTCCTTGAACCGTTCTGATGGTATAAGTGACGACTTTGTGCTTCTCCGAGAACTGAACTGAAAAAGCGTGCATGGCCTTTTCATAGCGATGGGTGATCAACTGCCTGATCGCGAACCCCACGAGTCCGGAGACCAATGTCGCGACCGCCGCAGCAATCGAGATTGTCTCACCATGAAGCTGCAACCATTCAATCATGATTGGCAATTTTACTTCTACAAGTTTAGCTCCCGGCACTGGCTCGATGTACGCCGCCACGCACTTGCTCGCGTCAAGCCGCCTACCCCCAACCCGCTCACGACCCACGCCGCCGCATGTCTTCTGCGAGAGGCCCGCGGCCAAGGACTCGGTCCCTAACAGACATGATGCTTTCCCTCAGCCCAGCCAGAACATCGCGACAATGCCCACAATGCCGAACGCCCATCCCCGGTCAGTTTCATTCCCTCTCTTCATCACTATGAACAAGGCTGCGCCCATGAAGATGGCGCTGATGACCAAGGCAGCCACCGCCTTAGTGATGGCCAAGGTGTCAAGTTGGTCCAGTTGCGCAGTGGTGCCAAGATTTTGTGTGGCAATTTGATCCAGCCGATGCTGTGACCACCATCGAAGACCGATGAAAGAGAACAGAGCGAGTGAAAGGAGAAGAGGACCGCGCTTCATTCGATTTCAATCTTACGGACTCAGGTGTATTCCTCCACACTCCATTTCGTCGCAAGTGGTGGCTTGCCATCTGTGAGTGGCTACTACTCGTCTGGTTGGTCTTCATTTGTCCTGGCTCTTTGCCGGACGGCTTCAATGATCTCGGGATGCTTGAGCAGATAGGTGTGATCGCGCGCAAAGTGTTTGCGCATGGCCGAGCTGAGGTAGCGCTCCCATTCAGGTTGTTCACCCTTCAGAGCGGTTACAAGGGCCAAGGCGTAAGAGATGACCTGTTCCGGCAGGTAGCCAATGCGGCTGATGCTCCACCCTTGATGCGTGCTGTCCTGCCACTGCGCGAACGAGACCGCGGAGTTCCCTTGGAAGATGCCGTAGCCATGAACGATCACGGTAAGGTCTGTTAGCAGTTCATGCTGAGGGTCATCCGGCTCAAGTCGGCGTTCCCCGAGGATCTTGATGTGCGCAACCTCGTGCGCCAACGTTGCGATGAGCTGGTGAAGGTTGAGCAGTTGTTTGCTGTCCACCACGATGCGGTACTGTTCGGGTGCAACCTCTTGATAAGTACCAGCAGCACCGTGTGATCGGCCCTTGCGGTCTGCGCTGGACATGCGGATGCCGGGGCTCACCTCCGCGCTTGCGTCGTCGTAGATGATGAGTTCGATGCGCTTCCTGTCCGTCAACAAGGTTGAGCAAACATGTTGAAGCACGAACTCGGCATCGCTTTCATCCTTCTTGAAGTCGTGCGGGAAGTACTTGGTGTTCGGCGTGAGGGTGGGCAGGCCAAGTAGGCGTTCATAGCCGAAGGCTTGCAGCAGCGCGGGGACGGCATCCTCCAACCACTCCTGGTCTTCAGGCGTCACGCTGGGTTTCGGGCGGCTCCAGAGCATTCCGCGCTCAAGATCGCAGTTCGGCTGTACTGGTGCGACACCTCACCTCACGAGATACGATACACCCGCACCGGCTCGCGTCTCACGCCGCCGCTTGCCTTCGGCGAGTGGCCCTCGGTCTCTGGCCTCAGGCTTGCCTTATTTGATAGCCAGCACGTAGCGTTCGCCAACGCGGCGCACCACCTTCCGGCCTTCCATGATGTCGTGGTAGTCCTCCCGGCCTAGTCCGAGCAATTTGAGCAAGTTGCGCGCGATACGCTCCGGCACGGGATCAATGTGCGATTGGATGATCACGGGGCGGAAGAGGTCGGAGCGTGTCCACTTCTCATGGCCACCTTTGGTGTGCATGTACTTGCACCCCGCCAATTCGAGGAATGCCTGGAATTCGCGCAGCGGTACGTTGCTCAGTTTGCGCGAGGACATGGCTACAGCGCAAAAGCCACCTCGCGCTTCTCGCTGCGTACATCAAGCCGCCCGGCGATCTCACGATAGTCTTCGTTGTCTGCCAGCAGTTCGGCGTGCTCAGGCGCTCTGAGCCGCTTCTTCTTCTTGTTCATGGTCCATCCCAACCGCTCCAGTTCCTTGTAGATGGTGCCCTTGTTGTGCGTGTACTCCATGAACTCATCGAGCATGAGGTCCAACGAGGCCTTGGCTTGGCCCTCGGACTTGCCATAGCCGGTGATGTCCAAGGATGGTGCAAAGGCGTAGTGGATGCCGTCATCTTCCCAGACGAACACCACCAAACCAACCACCACGCGATCGCCACCCTTGACCGCATAAGACCGAACTATCCGCTTTTTGCTCATGACTTTCCCAGGATCATGCGCCCAATGTAGCATCGTTCCCTAGGCGCATCTGCTCGCCTCCCCGTCGCCGCTTGCTTTCGGCGAGTGGCCTTTCGTCCAGGGCCTTTGCCCGCCCATGAAACTGTACTGAAGTCGCATCAGCCGTTGAGCCGTCGCCACGGCGCCCATCGCGCCCATGGAAGCCCGGCCCACGCCTCCGACCCGAACGGATCGGATATTCGCGCCATGCGATCGATTGTACTGCTGGCCCTGCCATTGCTCCTTGTGCAATGCACAGCGCCGACGGAACCGGCCTTCGTGCCCAAGGAGGTCCGCCACAGCGCGGGGTTGGTGGTGGTGCAGGTCTCGCCGAATGCCTTCGTCCACACCAGCTACAAGCAGACGCAGGACTTCGGCAACGTGCCGTGCAACGGGCTGGTGGTGCGCAGCGGTGGCGAGGCGATCGTGTTCGACACGCCCACCAACGACAGCGTTGCGGCCGAGCTGATCGGCTACGTGCAGGACAGCCTGGGCTGCCGCATCAACGCAGTGATACCCACCCATTTCCACGACGACTGCCTCGGCGGGCTGAAGGCCTTCCACGCACACGGCATCCCTTCGTACGCCCACCAACGCACCATCGCCCTGGCCGCGGCCGATAGCGTGGAGGTGCCCCAGCGCGGCTTCACCGAGCCGCTCACGCTGAAGGTCGGCACGGACCACATCACCGCCACCTTCCACGGCGAAGGCCACACGAAGGACAACGTGGTGGGCTACTTCGCCAACGAGCAGGTGCTGTTCGGCGGCTGCCTGATCAAGGAGCTGGACGCGAGCAAGGGCTACCTGGGCGATGCGAACGTGGCGGACTGGTCGCTCACGGTGGAAGCGGTGAAGAAGGCCTACCCCGACGTGAAGGTGGTGGTGCCCGGTCATGGGCAATACGGTGATGGCAAGCTGCTGGATTACACCATCGGGTTGTTCAGAGCGGCGCCGTAGTGCTGAGCGCGGATGCCGAATGCCAGCGATCGTCACCACCCGTGCCACCTCGCTGTGTGGACCGTCTTGGACCATATTGGATGCGCTGTGTTGATCAGCCTGAGTGATGTAGTATTGACGATGTGGAGAATAGCGGAGAAAAACCGAAAGTGCTGAACGACCACCGCCGTGAGGTGATGCGGTTTTGGGAGAAGCGCCGGTGGTGGTTCAATGCGTTTTTGGTTCCACCGACCATCCTCGGTTATGTCCCGGGCGAGATCATTTCGGCCGGGGTCGGTGATCGACCCAACTTTGGATTGTTCGGGGTGCTTGTTGCGATCGGTATGGCGTGCGTTGCAGCCAACGCATGCTATTCGGTGGTCTACATTCCTGAGTTCGCGTTGATGGGCCGGAGGACATACCACTACTTCGCTCGCAACAGGGATCTGTTGTTCGTCGTTGGTGTTTCTTTCGGTGTGGTACTTGCCTATCAGATAGCGCGAGAGATATACTGGTTGCAGTACGATCCGAACTTGTTTGACTTTACCTAGCCCGCACCCGCTCGCGTTTTCGCCGCGTTGGTCTTCAGCGCAAGGCCCTCGGACCAAGACTTGTGTCCCACACCTCCAGCACATGCTAGCTTGAACCCGTGTTCGGCTTCCTCTCCAATGCCCTTCTAGGTGTTGCCCTGCTGGCGATTTCCGTGCTGCGCGCCCAGCCGCCAACGGAGCCCGGTCCCTTCCGCGCGCCGGAGCTGGTGGAACTGGTGATCCTGGACCCCACCATCAAGCTCGACATCCGCTACGCCATGAAGAACAACTTCTTGGGCAGGCCGGTGTACAAGCAGGCGCGCGCCTTCCTGCAACGTCCCGCCGCCGAGGCGCTGGTGCGCGTGCACCAAGCGTTGCGCGCGCAGGGCTACGGCCTTATGGTCTTCGACGGTTACCGACCGTGGAGCGTGACGAAGGTCTTTTGGGACAACACGCCCAAGGCCAAGAAGGACTACGTGGCCGACCCCGCAAAAGGCTCGCGCCACAACCGCGGCTGCGCCGTGGACCTCACGCTATACGACCTCCAGACCGGCAAGGCCGTGCTGATGCCCAGCGAGTACGACGAGATGACCGAGCGCTCGCACCCCGTCTATGCCTGCGCAACACCGGAGGCAACGCGCCTCCGCGACCTGCTCATTGCCGCCATGAACAAGGAAGGCTTCACTGTCTTCCAGACCGAGTGGTGGCACTTCGACCACCGCGACTGGAAGGAGTACGCGATACTGGATGTGGAGTTCGGGAGGATAGGAGGGAAGTGAGCCAGCATTTGGGTAGAAGACCTTACGCTTCGGCGACCTCACTCTTTCACCAGCCGTACGCTGAAGGGGCCGTAGGGGGAAGAACCCCGCAACACATATGGTCCGGCGGGCAGAGCCCCCAGCTCAACGATGGAACCGGACCCTTGCAGTCGCCCAGCGAGCACAACCGATCCCAAGGTGTTGATGACAGCATAGTCGGAGTTCGCACTCAAGTCCCCAACTATAATCATCTGGCCTTGCGTAGGATTGGGAACAACTGAAGGTTTAGATACCGCATGCGTGGAAGGTTCTCCGGTAATGAGGTCCTCTTCACCAAGTTCCACGAGCCACACATCACGAACGCCGATGAAATCCTGGACGTCGCCATCAGCGGATTGCACGTAGCCTGTCATCATGAAGTGGCCGTTAGGAAGAGCGACCACGGAACTGCCGCCATCCCAGTCGCTTCCGCCCATCGCTTTCTGCCACAAGAGGTTGCCGGAGGCATCCAATCGCACAACCCATGCATCGGACCAACCATGATTGCCGGTCACGTCACCATCGATGGAGCGCGTGTTCCCCGTGAAGATGAAACCGCCGTCATCGAGCTGATCGATATCCACCGGGGTGTCGAACAGCGAGCCGCCGAAACAGCGTTGCCATTGAAGGTCGGCCATCGAATCCACTTTCACGACCCAGGCGTCCTCGTTGCCGTGCAGGCCGCTTACGTCCCCATCGTTCGAGGAGGTCCGGGCGGCGATCACGCACCCCCCGTCCAACGTCAGGGCCAGGTCGAAAGGCGTTTCGGACCAACTACCCCCGAACGACTTTTCCCATTGGATCATCCCCGAGTTGTCCAGCGCCACCAGCCAAACATCGTTGCCGCCGGCGTTCATGGCCACGTCGCCATCGGCGGACAACGTTGAGGCCGTGAAGAGATACCCGCCGTTCTTCGTTGAGGTAATGGACCAGCCCACTTCGGCGAGACTTCCGCCGTAGCAATGCTGCCACTGAGGTGCGCCCGTGCTGTCCAGTTTTACCACCCAGGCGTCATCCGCACCGTGGTTGCCGCTTACGTCGCCGTCGTTGGAATCCGTCCGGCCGATGAGAATGCATCCACCATCCGCCGTGCCTTCAACACACCTGAAGAGATCGTTGCCCGTTCCGCCGAGGTTGACGCTCCACAACACGTTACCGCTGGTGTCCAGTTTTATCACGGCAGCCTGGTTGTATAGCACGGGATAAGGTGTTATGAACCCGGCAAGGAAGTAACCGCCGTCAGCGGCCTGCGCCAAGTCATAGGCATCATCCCAACTGATACCGCCCAGGGTTTGCTGCCACTGTAGGGTCCCAGCGCTGTCGATCTTGAAGATCCACATGTCGTGATCGCCGTTCTGGCCCGAAACGTCGCCATCGACAGATGTTGTGAACCCGGAAACGACAAACCCGTTGTCTGCTGTTCGCACAATGTCCCGCCCGATCTCATCGTGGGAGCCACCATAGGTCCCTTGCCAGGCAATGGATGGTGCGACTTGGCAGTAAATGGTCCTGTGCACCGCAAGTATTGAGCACCCCAGGACCAACACCCGGAGCATCGGACCAGATAAGCTGCGCATGGCGCAATGTACTTTCCAAGGAGGTATCGACAGATCAAGGTGGACAGCTTGTTTTCCTCTTGCGCCATGCACCCGCCACTTGCTCACTGCGGCCATGCACAAGGAAGGCTTCACCGTCTTCCAGACCGAGTGGTGGCACTTCGACCACCGCGACTGGAAGGAGTACGCGATACTGGATGTGGAGTTCGGGAGGATAGGGGGGAAGTAGCTGGTTCGCCAGCTCGTGTAGGCAACTCCGTTCGGGTACCGCGTCTATCTTCGACACAGCCGCCATGCGAACCCTCATTTTTTCCGTTCTGTTCATTTCCATGGCCTTGCCATCGAACGCCCAGAATTTTTTCTGGGACTTCGAGGGTCCGAACGGACTGGACGGATGGCACAACCATGACGGCACGCCCTTGCAGACAGTGCCGGGCGCTGCCAGTAACACGAGCTTGCGCGTGCAGACCAGGCCGCCTGTGGGCCTTTTGGATTCCAGTGCGTTCATCTACCACTTAGTGCCCTACGACCCGAATGTGTTCTATCATGTGACCCTCTGGCAAGAGACCCCAAGCCCGAGCGTCTTGGTACGGGCGTTCCTTGGATGGATCGACACGCTTGCGCCTCCTCCCAATGTGATTTTTGGATCGAGCCTGTCAGGGGATGGAACAACTTCGTGGGCTCCGATGGAGCATTTTCAGGAGAATTCGATCCCGGGTTCCGGCGCATTCTGCATTTGCCTATCTGCGTCATCACCCTCATTCGGCGAGATCTTCTTTGACAATATCTCCATCGAGATGGTACCGCAATCGTCCGTGATGATGCGGACCCCGTTGCTCTTCTTGGGCGGGGCGATCGTCGGTAGCAGTATGACAACCCATCTCAGCGACCAGGGCCTGGTATCACTCAATGAGCCTTACACGGCTTTGGGTTACCCACAGATCGGTGGTGGAGGAGGAGAGTGGTGCACCCCCATGGTATTGGATCCGGGCTCATTGAACCAAGGTGTGGATTGGGTCCGTGTGGAATTGCGATCCGTTGCCGATCCGTCGGTCGTTTTGGCCGCAAGACACCTCGTGCTCACCGAGGTGGGCACCACATGCGATTACAACGGACAGGGGATGATGTCCTGGAATGTGCCGGCCGGCACGTACCATGTGGCTGTGCGTCATCGTAACCACTTGGCCGCGATGACTGCCACGGCAATAGCACTGGGGCACTATTATCCTACCTCAACACTCGATTTCAGGTCCACTGGTTTCATGACATGGGGCCTCAATGCGCGTGCAACGAGTGGAGCTTACATGGTCCTCTGGCCAGGAAACACGAACGGCGATGGCGTCGTGAAATACACTGGGGCAGGCAACGACCGCGATCCGATCTTGCAGGCCATTGGAGGTGCAGTACCGACGAACACGGTTGTCGGAGTTTACAACCTGAATGACGTGAACATGGACGGTTCCATCAAGTACACCGGTCCCGATAACGACAGGGATCCGATCCTGCAAACCGTTGGCGGGACAGTGCCGACATCGATCCGCGCACAGCAATTGCCCTAAGGGCATAAGCCGGACCTTGGTCGAGGGGATCATCTGATCGATTGGAGCCTATCCCACCACGCACACCACCATCAACGCTGCGCCGAACACCCACGTAGCCGATCCCAACAAACCAGCACTGCGCGGCGCACCCACAAGTCGATAACCAGCAGCGAAGCCCGGCGCCCAAAGGCCTTTGGTGTTCTGGGCAACAACAGTGAGCACAAGCAGTGTGCTGATGAGGAGCGTAATGGCGGTGAACATGCGGGTTGGTTTTCCGGCGTGGCATCCGCAACCGTGCCAGTCGGCGCACAATGTCATCCTGTCCTTTGGTGCGAAGTAGTTTGGCGGCTCCTCATGCCCATCCCCCTCATCGTCGCCCTTGTCATCTACTTCCTCTGCGCGTACGGTGCACGCCGGATGACCGAGCGCGCGCAAGGCAACTTGCCCGATGAGCAGAAAGTGCTGTTGATGGATGCCTTCCGCGGCATGCGCACCAACGGCCTGGCCGTGGCGATGTTGATGCTGGCCGTCGTGATCGGGTTGCCGTTCTTGCTGCCGGATTCGCCGCGACTGGTCTTCAGTGTCGCCGGCATCCTGATGACCGCAGTGATGGTGGTGCGGCAGACGCAGGTGCGCAACAAGCTGCACGCGCTGAACATCGACGAAGCCTACGTGCGCGCTGTAGGCCGGGCGCAACTGCTCACGGGCATGGGCCTGGCCGTGGTGGTGGCCATGTTCGTCTGGACCTTCTCCTTCGGGGACTTCGCAGCCGCGCATTAGTGCCGTGTCGGCGCCCGGTGCGCACCGGGTACCTTTGGCGCCTCCGCGTACGGACCGCCGTAGCCGGGCACTCACCCACATGACCGACCCGCGTTACGTCGCCAGCGAGAGCTGGCAGAAGGAATTCGCTGTTGCCGTCCGCAAGAACGTGAACGCCTATTTCAAGGAGCGCGGCCTCAGCACCAAGGGCGATGGACGACTGGTGGTGAAGGTGATCGCGATGATGGTCATGTACGTGGCGCCGTTCGTGGTGCTGCTCACCGTGCCGATGTCAGCTTGGTGGGCGTTGCCGCTGGTGGTGCTCATGGGCATTGGGCTGGCGGGCATCGGCATGAGCGTGATGCACGACGCCGTGCACGGTTCGGCCAGTCGCCACCAATGGGTGAACGATCTGCTGGGCAGCACCATGAACCTGATCGGCAGCAGCGTGCTCACGTGGCGGATACAGCACAACGGCGCGCACCACACGCACACCAATGTGAACGAAGTGGACCAGGACATCGACTCGAACGTGCTCCTGCGCTTCAGCGATCAGGCGAAGCTGGGACCTGCGCACCGCACCCAGCATGTGCATGCCTTCTTCTTCTACGGGTTGCTCACCATCACCAAGGTGTTCAACGACTTCTTCATGCTGCGGAAGTTCACGCGGAACGGGGCCATTGCCAAGATGGGCCGCAACCCGCGCAAGGAGATGCTGCGCCTGGTGCTGCTGAAGGTGGCCTATGCAGCGGTGCACATTGCCTTGCCCATGCTCGTCACCGGCTTCACATGGTGGCAGGTAGTGCTGGGCTGGTTCATCATGCACTTCGTGAGCGGGTTCATCCTTGGCTGTGTGTTCCAACTGGCGCACGTGGTGGAAGGCGCGGAACAACCGGTTCCCGATGCGAACAACATCATCCACGCCGACTGGGCAGTGCACGAGGTGCTCACCACCGCCGACTTCGCGCCCAACAACCGCTGGGTGAACTGGTACGTGGGCGGCCTCAACTTCCAGATCGAGCACCACCTCTTCCCGCATGTGTGCCACGTGCACTACAGCGCCATTGCACCCATCGTGCGGCGCACGGTGGAAGAGTTCGGCCTGCCCTACAACGTGAAGCCCACCCTGCGCGCAGCCCTTGCATCGCACGCACGCCGCCTCCGGACATTGGGCCGACCGGCGGTGCAGGCCGAGGAGACGTCGCTCAAGGCGGCCTGAAGGGTCGCTGCTGCCGGGTGTATCTTCACACCATGGCCAACAAGAAACCCGCTCCCATACCGATGGTCTATCGGGTGCTGGCAGTTGTGCTCATTTTGCTGTTCCTGGGTTGGATGACCATGAGCGTGTGGCGTTAGGCTGCGTTGACCTTCATTGCCTCCATTGCCCGCCCATATCATCGACCCGGACGCTCGGCAACCATTCACACCATGGCGCGTCATGCCCATAGCGTTCCATCCCGACATGCCCATGCTTCCAGCACGCCTCCCACTTTCACTTATTGTGTGCGCCACGGTAGCACAGAGCACCGCCCAAACCTTTTCGTTCGATTTCGAAGGCGTGAACGGCTTTTCCGGCTGGGTGCAGAGCGATGGACAACCCATCGCCATCGGACCCGGTGCCAGCGGTTCAACATCCTTGTCCATCGCCGTGGACCAGCAGAACTGGGATCGCAGGGTGTATTATCCGATCCCGTTCGACCCCACCAAGGCGTACCGCTATTCGGCATGGTGCCAAACGGATCAGTTGAGCTCCACCGCATCGATGCGCCTGGCATGGGTCGATTTCAGCACGGGCCAGCGGATCTATACGGATACCTACTACCTCAACAATACATCCACCATATGGAAGCCGGGATCGATACCACCACACATGATCCCCACGACGGACTATTCGTCCAACCCCAACGCGCAGTTCTGCATTGTGCTGGAGGCCTATGCCGATCTTGACGGCGTGGCCTTGTTCGATGATGTGGTGGTGACGATGACCGACCCAGCCAACACATCCATCCTCTGGGTGCGTGCGATGCTCGGCGGCACCTACACCAATGGCTACATGCCCAGCAACCTTCGGCAACAAGGGCTGTTGCCCACCGTTGAGCCGTACTCTGGGCTGGGCTTTCCCCAGGCCGGAGGAGGTGGTGAAACGGCTTCCGTTGCATGGTGGGCCAATGCATCGCTGGACGGCCCCGTGGATTGGGTGCGTGTGGAATTGCGGTCGGCGCTCGATCCTTCGGTCGTTGTGGCGACAAGGCAGGGGCTGATCGCAAGCACTGGCAGCATCGTGCAGACGGACGGTGGCACAGCGCTCCAATTCAATGTACCCCCAGGGAACTACTACGTGGCGCTCCGGCACAGGAACCACTTGGGGTGCATGACAGCGGCTCCCTTGGCGGTACAGGGACCGGTAACCGTACCGTGGACGGCTTACGGGGGCGTCGACCTCTCGTCCGCATCTACGGCCACTTGGGGAACCAATGCCCGCAAACTGGGCGATACGATATACAACTACATGGTGCTCTGGCCGGGGAACACCAACGGTGATGGCATAGTGAAGTACACCGGCGCCGCTAACGACCGTGATCCGATCCTGCAGGCCATTGGAGGTACAGTGCCCACGAACACGCTGCCCGGTGTGTACAACATGCACGATGTGAACATGGACGGTACTGTGAAGTACACCGGATCTTTCAACGACAGGGATCCGATCCTTCAGACCATTGGGGGGACGATCCCGACGCTCACACGGGCAGAACAACTGCCGTGAGCCGTCATGAACGGCGAAGGGCCCAACGCTTGCGCGCCGGGCCCTTCATGTATGGCCTGTGCATCTGTAAGCCGGGTTCTGTTGCTGCCGACAAGTCGCCAGCACACCGTCATTTATCTGGGACCGCGTTCGCACGCGGCCTCTATCGACCTACCCACCGACGGCGGACGGGCCGCCCGCTGCGCTCCGACAAGTCGGAACGCTCGCCGGCCTATTTGGTCTTTCAGCGCGTGGGGTTTGCCAAGCCGCCGTGTTGCCACGGCGCTGGTGGGCTCTTACCCCGCCTTTTCACCCTTGTCCCGACAAGTCGGGACGGTTTTCTTTTCTGCGGCACTTTCCGTGGCGCCACCGTTAACGATGGCGCCCCTTCCCGTTAGGAAGCACGTTGCCCTTTGCTGCCCGGACTTTCCTCCCTCCGGACAAGCCGGAGAGCGACGGCACGATGCACAGGATGTCAATGGACGAGGCTCCAAAGGTGGCGAACACCGGGACCGGTTCGCCTAACGCCTTGTTAATGCCACGGCCCAAGCTGCTGTCCGCGCGACATTTGCCGTCCCAGAACAGACCATGAAACACATCATTCTCAGCCTCGCCCTGCCCATCGGCCTCACCACGGGTGCATTCGCCCAGAGCACAGGACACGATCATGCCGGGCACAACCATGCCGGGCACAGCCATGGCACCGAGCAGAAAGGACCGCAGTACTACGGCGCCAAGATCACCGCCGATGGCGCCATGACCAGCGCGGACTTCCTGAAGGCCGTGCAAGGCAAGGACAGTATGGAGGCCAAGCTGCAGTGCGAGATCATCACCAGCTGCACCAAGAAGGGCTGCTGGATGGACACCAAGATGGCAGACGGCAGCGTGATGAAAGTGCGCTTCCAGGACTATGGCTTCTTCGTGCCCACCCACGGGTTGGAAGGCAAGAAGGCCGTGCTGCAAGGCATGGTGCACCGCGAGGTGACGACCGTGGCCATGCTGCGCCACTATGCCGAGGACGCCGGGCAGAGCAAGGAGGAGATCGCCAAGATCACCGAGCCGAAGAGCGAGCTCATGTTCACCGCTGTGGGTGTCATCATCACCGATTGAGGAATCTGCTCAATAGCATCGCGCAACGGTCCCGCTTGGTCGGGACCGTTTGCGTTGCTGCCCTTTGCACGGGGGGGCACGCGCAGAACACGCACGAGCTGCGCTGGGGTCTGGATGCACCCCTGATCGGCGCAGGGGTCGTTGGGCATGCGGCGCTGATGGTGGGTTTCGACATCGGCACCCGGTATTCCGCGCAACCTCGTGATACGGTGGTCCTGGACCGGAGCACCGTCAACCGCTTCGACCGGATAGCCACGTTCCAGCACCACCCACAGGCGGCCAAAGCCAGCGATCGGTTGTTCCTTGCAGATGCCGTGGTGCCCTTGGTCGGCGCTGCCGTACAGCAGCAGGGAGACCAACCGCTGACGCCGGTGCTCATCGGGTTGGAATCGTTCCTATTGTGCAGCGCGCTGACCAATCTGGCCAAGTACACCACGTTGCGCAACAGGCCCTACCGTTACAACCCCGACGCGCCACCGCCGCCCAATGCCTGGAAGGATGGCCGCCACAGCTTCTGGAGCGGGCATACGGCCAACCTTGCCGCCATCACTTTCTCCGTTGCAAGCATGCTGCAACGCAGCGACCTGCATCGCGATGCGAAGACGGCCATTTGGGTTGGCGCGGCCATGCTACCAGCCCTAGTGGGCTACCTGCGTGTACGTGCAGGCCGACACTTCCCCACGGATGTCCTCGTCGGGTTCGGCTTAGGCACTGGAGTCGGTTTGCTCGTGCCCTACCTGCACCGCAAGGACGAGTGACATCCATTTGCTGGATCGCTTCGGGCCCAGAGCGGCCCTCGCGATGACGCTAGCGCGTGCCAATGATGTTGGTGGTGTGTGCCAACCTCGGCGCGTGCGTCATCGCGAGCGAGGCTTTGCGAGCGAAGCGATCCAGCGGCCGCGCCGACCGGATCGCTTCGGCTCAGCTGCTTCGTACCTCGCGGTAAAAGTCCAGCGATGACGGAGTGCGATCCATTCGGATAGGCGGTGAAGCGCCAACCTCGGCGCGTCCGTCATCGCGAACGGAGCGAAGCGATCCAGGAACGCCGGGTTCTTCTGCCGGCAGTAACACTCAGCCGTTGCTGTGCATGGCCACGGCGTTGCCTTCGGTGTCCATGAAGAAGGCCATGTGCCCGATCTCCGGTGTGATCTGCGTCTTCGGCATCAGCACCTTGCCACCGGCTTTCTCCACGCGGCCGAGCGCGTCGTTCAGGTCGGGGTTGGCGTTCAGGTAAATGACCGCGCCTTCTGCGCTGGGCGTGTGCTGCTCGCTCTTCACCAGCGCGCCGCCCACCTTGCCGTTCATGCCATCGCCGGGGAAGGAACGCATGACCATGCCGGGGAATTCCATGGCTTCCATCTTGATGTTGAAGACCGTCTCGTAGAACTTCTGTGCACGGTCGACGTCGCTAACGGCGATCTCGAACCAGTTGAGGGCGTTGGTGGTGTTGTCCATGGTAGTTGTTTTGGTTGTCCGGTTGGTCCGCGATGACGGTGTTTCCGTCAGCGCGCATTGCACAACGTACATACCATTCCGCTGGGTTGCCCGCGGTGGTGATGGAACGTTCGTTGTTTGCTAACGGAGCACCGAAATGAACTCTTTCCAAGGACCAACCTCGGTGCGGTACTGCTTGCACATCACGCGCGTGATCTGTGTCAGGTGACCGAGGTCGTGCGCAGCCCATGTGGCCAGCAGTTGCCGAAGCTCCACTTCGCCGAAGGTGGGATGTATGCCTAGGCTGCCGAGGTCGGCATCGGTGATGTCCAGCGCGCGGAACGCCAGCAAGTTGTGCTGCCGCAGCGCGGCGAACTCGTCAAGAAGGTCATCGAGGGTTTTGCCGGAGCTCTCTATGAACATGGCGGTACGGTCGAACTTGACGAAGGCCTTGTCGTGCGTTGACAAGCACCTGCGGATGCGGGCCATCCAGTCGGTGCGCTCGCCGTGCACCAGGTGGCCCACAACGTCGTAGGGCGTCCATGTGTCCCCGCCTTCATTGTGGTGTGTCCATTCTTCATCGAGGCCGGAGAGCAGCGCGTGCAGCACGTTCGGTGTGCGTTCGAGGATGGCAAGCATGCCGGCGATGGTGAAGTCTGAACTGGAAGGAATGGTCGTGCGGTCCATGCGGATGAAGGTAGGAGGGGTGAGACGCATCTTCGTCCCACCGTGCGCATCCTGCTCCTCGACAATTACGACAGCTTCACTTGGAACCTGCACCACCTGCTGGCGCCACATGCACAGGTGGATGTGGTGCTCAACGATGCTGTTTCGGTGGACGAAGCCGCGCGCTATGATCGCATTGTACTGAGCCCCGGTCCGGGACTTCCACAAGAAGCGGGCATCACCATGGAACTGCTGCAACGGTTGATGCCCACGCATCCGATCCTCGGTGTGTGCCTGGGCATGCAGGCTATCGTGGAGGCGTGCGGCGGAACGCTCTTCAACCAACCCAAGGTGATGCACGGTATTGCGGTGCCTTGCCTCCCGACCGATCCCGTCGATGCGCTGTTCCATGGCATTCCTGCACCGATCGAAGTGGGGCTCTACCACAGCTGGGCGGCCGATCCAACCACCCTACCGACCGACCTCCGCGTGACGGCGCTCAGTGAGCAAGGCATCATCATGGGCGTGCGCCATGCTCGCTACAACGTGTGCGGCGTGCAGTTCCACCCGGAGAGCGTGATGACGCCCACGGGAGAAAGGATGGTGGAGAACTGGTTGCTGAGCGCCTGATCTCACCGCCCCACCATCACGCGCTGCGCGTGCCGCCCGTTGCTCCAGAGCACCAGTGTGTACACTCCGGGTGCGGGTGCAACGTTCAGCGTTTGCATGCCCGGGCGTGCTTGCTCGCTGTGCACGATGTGGCCCGCGGCGTCGATGAGTTCAACGCGTGCATCGCTGGCCAGTGGGATGCCCGTGTGCACCACTATGCTGCCGTTGGTGGGGTTGGGGGCCACAACGAAGGCCATGGACGCTGCCGCGGTCGCAACGCCCGTGCTCAGGTAGTTGAACGGCGCTGAGGTTCCGCTGCACCCATCAGCATCCACCACCAGTACGGTGTGGTTGCCGTTCTGCGTGGGCGTGTAGGTCTGATCCGTGGCGTTGGCGATGAAGCTGCCTTCGTAGAACCACTGGTAAGCCACACCGGCCGTGGTGGTGAGGTCGCCGCCCACTTGCGAAATGACGGGTGTGATACCGAGCGTGGTGACGGGGAAAGAACCGCTGTAGCTGAAGTTGGCATCTTCCACCGTCACGGTAATGGTGGCCGTGCCCGGCACGTTGTCGTCAACTGTGCCGATGGTGACTGCGAAGGTCGTGGCGTTCACCTGTTGCACCGTGATGTCGCCGTTGCCCACTACCGCTTGATCGTTACTGCTGGCCGTAGGATTGCCCACCGCACCACCCTGGTTGTTCACGAGGACGTTCACGGCGGCCATGCCATCAACACGGCAGAAGGCCGCTGGCGCAGGCAGGGTGAAGGTGGCATCGTCATCGAGGTTGGTCACCGCGAACTGCTCCGGTCCCATGGCGCCGTAAAGCGGATCGGCGGTGAGAACGTTCATCGTTGCCACCACGCTCAGGTCGATGTGCCCGTCGTCGCTGGTATCGTCCACACCGGTGACGGTCACCGTCTGGGGCTGGTCCCAATTGGCCGTGGTGAAGGTCATCTGTGCCACGTCGATGGTCGCCTCGGTGGCATCGCTGCTGGCGAGATCCACTACCACGTTGCCGGTGGGTTGTGTGCCCAAACGGAGTTGCAGCGTTTGCGTGGTGCCGGTCTCTTCCGTCACGAGCGTTGCATTGCTGGTGGCCTGCACACCGGGGAAGGATGCACCAGCGTAAGCCCGCGCGTTGATGCCATGCGTATCGCCCTGGAAACCGTTCCCTTCCCACACCACCATGAAGCCGCCATCGCTGCGTTTCTCCACGGCAGGGTAAACCTGGCGGCCGGCGGTGGTGGTGTTCAGTACCACCACGCCGCTGTTCTGGGCGTTGTGGTCCTTGGCGTAGAAACCGCGCACCTGGTAATCGTCCGGGTCGTTCAGGCTGAGCCAGTTGCCCATCACAATGAAGAAGTCGCCGTTGTCGAACAACGTGCATTCGCTGGTGAAGTAGGCATACGAGCAGCTGAACACGCCAAGCTCGTCGATGATGGTATTGCCGCTTGCATCCAGGAGCCACGCTTGGTAAACGCTGGTGCCGTTCACGCCCCACTTGGTGCTGATGAGGATCTCGTCACTGGCGTTGGTGCTCACGTCGATGCAGTTGAGCGAGCTGTTCTGGTCATGCACGATGGTCTCATTGATCTGCGCCAGGAAGTCGCTGTCGAACGATTTGCGGTAGATGCGGTTGGGATAGTTACCCCGGCCGTAGATGGCCACCAGATCACCGTTGGATTTGAAGCGGATGTTCGGATGATCATAGTCGTTGTTCGCGTCTTCGGTAACCAGAACGGGCGAGCCGATGAACGAATTCGTGCCGAGGTCGTAGCCGTGCAAGTGCAGGTCGCTGAACCCGCTGCCGTACAGGAACGCCAACGTGTTGCCGTTCACATCGAAGTCCCATTCCCCGCCGCCTGTGAGCGGTATGATGGCGCCGAGCGCGTTGTTGGCCTCCACCACCACCATGTTCACGTTGTTCACGTCGTTCCAGCCGATGATGTACTTGCCGTTCTGCCAGTACATCACCTTCACCACTTGCGCAGTGTTCTGGTTCAGGCCCGTGGCCACCAGCAGTTCGCTGCTCAACGCCACATGCGCACTGTTGTAGCGGCGGAAGTACAGGCTTGCGGTGTTGTCGTCCTGCAGCCAGCTCTTCCACACCACCAGGTAGTCGTCGGCGGGGCCCACTGCTACTTGCGGCAGGTACTGTTCGCTGGGCACGTTCTGGTTCACGCGGAACTCGCCCGTGGCGGGAAGCAGTTGGGCGGTGGAGGCGATGGCGCAGAGCAGAGCGGGGGCGAGGAGGATGGCGTGGCGCATGGGCGGATTGTTGTCGCAATGATATCTGCCCGTTGAGCATGGCCGATCAACTGCGACCGGTCAGCCGTGATGCCGGCCGGGTTCGGACCGCAAGTCCGAGCAGTGCACGCCAATGGGGATGTCGAATGTTGATCCAGCTGCTCACACCTCCGCTGATCGTTGTAGGAGTTCGTTTTGCGTTCCGCTGTCCGTGTGCTTGTTGGACGTGGCATGCATAGGCACAAGGTCGCTGTCCTGAAGTTCCACGGCGGTGTGTTCAAGTTCACGGTAGAACTGGGCGTGAACTTGGTGTTGAGCCATCTTCACTACGAAGTGTGCGGTGTGCAGTTCCACCCGGAAAGCGTGCTCACGCCCTTGGGTGCGGCCATGGTGGCGAATTGGACGACAGGCCGCTCCTATGCAACCAGCGGCCCCGACGCGCCTCAGAACGCGCAGAAGTAGGTCAGAGCATCGGCCGCCTCCTTCGAACCCATCGAGGCCGACCGGCGGAGGTCGTTGCACCCCTCGAGCGGACGATAGGTCATGTGGTAGGCCAAACCGCGATTGAAATGCGCGTTGGCATTGTCAGGAGAAAGCGAGATCGCACGGTCGAAATGATCGAGCGCCTCATCGTACTCGCCGAAAAGCATGTGCAGGCTACCCTTCATGGTCCATGTATCGGGATCTCCGGGGGCCAGGGACAGTGCCCGCTCCACATCCGCGAAAGATCCGGCGTGGTCACCGAGCTGGGTGCGAACGAATGCCCGGTTGTACTGGGCTTCCAGGTAATCGGGGGAGAGACCCAACGCCTGGTCATAGTCCTCCCGAGCGCCCACGGGATCGCCATCGCGCTTGCGCACCAGGGCACGCTGGAAGAACACATGGGCCTTGTCGCGCGCAATGCCGAGGGCTTTGTCCAGATCGGTACGAGCCTGGTCGATGTTGCCCAAGTGCATGTGCACCAGCGCACGGTTGTAGTAGGCCAGGTCGAAATCGTCGTCGATGCGGAGCGCACTGTCCAGCACGGCGAGCGCATCCTGCCACAAGCCCAGTTTCATCATGGCCACGGCCTTCAGGTCCAATACGATGGCCAGTCGTGGCGCGGTGCGTTGTGCCCTGCGGAACCACTCCATGGCCTCCGGTGCATTGTCCATGCGCAAGGCCACGGACCCGCGCTTGAGCAGCAGCAGCACGTCGGACGGGTTGCGCGCGATCATGGAATCCAGGTCTGCTTGTGCACGGCCAGGTTCGCCGGCCTCAAGCCAGGCATCGGCCCGCCGTTCGCGCAACAGGTTGTCGTACGGGTGCAGGGCAATGGCCTTCGACCAATCTTCCTCGGCGCCCTTGACATCGTTGATGAGCATGCGTGCCTTGGCACGCCGGTCCAGGATCCATTCGCTGTACGGGTTCAGTTCCAGTGCCCGGTCCATATCGGCCAGCGCTTGCGTATGCTGGCCCAAACGGCCCAGCAGCGCCGCTCGCTTCATGTAGGCATCCGCGAACGCCGGGTCCTTTTGGATGGCGTTGGTGTAGTGCAGCAGGGCTTGCTCACTGTTGCCGGTCCGCAACGCATTGTCGCCTTGCTGTACCGATTGAACCGATTCCAGCCGGTTGTTCAGTTGGGCGTGTGCCGGCAGCACGGCCAGCAGCAGCACTGCTGTGATCCAGCGGAGCATGGTGTTCATACTTTGGTTGTCTGTTCCAACAAGGCGCGTTGGGCCACCGGGTCCATGCCGGTGACCGGCACGGCATGCATGCGCACCAAGTCGTTGCCCAGGAGGTCCATGGCTTCCCTCTCGAGGTCGCGGTAAAGGAGCGCCTTGCTCATGCCTTGCAGCAACAATTGGCTGGTGCGCACCAGTTTACCGTCGGTCCATTGGAGTTCCTCGTGGTCCGTGTCGAGGGTCGGAAAGAGCAGCAGGTGCTTTTCCATCAGGTGCGCAGCGAGTTTCTCAGCAGCTGCCACGGAGCGGGTTTGCAGGGTGACGTGGATCATGGTGACATCATTAGCGGTTCCAGGAGCGCCATAACGTTCCCGCCTCGTGCTCCAGTCCGAAGTAGGCTTTGCGTAAACGGGCCTCGAGGTCCACTTGCCTGATGCGCGCATCGATCAACGGCACTTCGCGCGCGTTGACGAGGAAGAGCGAACTCTCCCCGGCGACGAAACGTTGGTTCTCGCCGGAGAGCAGGCGCTCGTTGTTCAGCACCATATCGGAACCGAGGCGCACTTGTGCGGTGAGGACCTCGATGTTGTTGGCGCGTTCGCCGATGCGGTTGCGGATGCGCAATCGATCGCGCTCCAACCCCAAGCCCGCGTCCGTGAGCCGTAGCTTGGCCAGTGTGAGTTCACCGCGTTCCTTGCGCAGGAAGAGCGGCACTTGGAACCCCACGCCGAAACGATGGCCTTGTGCAAGCAGTGGGTAGGTGCCGTCATCGCTGAAGGATGCTCCGTTCCCGAGCCACTGGTACTGCAGGTCGAGCTCGGGTTTGAGGTACTCGCTCCTCAATCTCCGGTCGATCTCCAATTGATCGATCCGCGCGCTGGCCTGCGCCAGCAAGGGGTGGTGGGCCAGCGCATTGGTCATGGCCGTATCCGCCAATTGGAACGAGCCCGGCGATAGCAGGTCGGCGGGTTCGGGCACTACGTTGGGTTGGAGCTCAAGGGGCTGCTGTGCGGCGTTCCACAAGTGGTCGCTCAAACGCAGCCCGGCATTGCGGAACGCCAGCGCGGCCAGCTGTTGGCGCATCTGCCGGTCCTGCACTTGCAGGAAAGCCTCCAACGTGTCGATGGCGGGGCGATCGCCGCCTTGCCAGCTGCCGCGCACGGCGTTGAACCGGAGCTGTGCCAGTTCCAGCGCTTCAACGGCGATGCGTTCGGCGCGGTAGGCCGCCACCCAATCGGTGTGATCGCTGAGGGCTTGCAGCAGCAGGTCGTTGAGCAGTTGCTCTTGTTCGGCCTGCGTGCCGCGTAAATACGCCTGCGACTTTCGCAGCGTGGCGCGGCGCTGATCGATGAGCAGCCCTTGTCCCAAGCTCACTTGGCCGCCCACTTTGAGCAGGCCGTCATCCGGTGTTGAAGACTCCGGGTTCAACAGGTCGCCGTTGTTCTCCTCGTAGCCCGCGAACAGTTCAACGCCGTACCACGTTGGCACTTTCAAACCGGCGTTGAAGAGCTCGAAATACGTTTTGTCGTCGTATCGCTTCTCGTCGTAGTTGGCCACGGCCATCGGGTCGAACGCACCGCGCGCACTGCGCACCGTGGCTTCGCCGAGAGCCGGCCGCAGCGCTGCCTGGCGGGCTATGGGATGGTTCTCCAGCACCAAGCGTACGAAGGCCTCCCGCGTGAGTACGGGCGGCACCTGCGCGACTGCGCCGATGCACGCGCCGACCATCAGGAACATCAGCGCGCAAGCCCTCATGGCATGCTAGGTTTTTCCGGTGTTCCGGCTTTCCCGGTGTACAGGTCCGGCGGGAATCCGTTGATCTGGCGCCATAGCTCGTACCAGATGGGCACGTCGCTCATCAGCGCGAAACCGACGGCACCGCCACCGACACGCAGTGCGTCGGGCCATGGGGCATCGTCCTTGCCAGGGGCCACCAGGATGCGGTACTTGCCATTGGCGCTGATGAAGTTGTCGATGGCCACCACCTCGCCACCGAAGGTGCCGTAGCTGGAGTTCGGCCAACCGCTGAACACCACGCTCGGCCAGCCGTCGAACATGAAGCGCACGTTCTGGCCTTTGTTGATCAACGGCATGTCCATCGGTCGCACATAGAGCTCCACCGCCAGGTCGAAGCGGGCCGGCATCACGGTCACCAGGCCGTCGCCTTCCTTCACGGTTTCCCCCACACCGGTCACCACGGCCTTGGTGATGTAGCCCGCTTGCGGTGCGGTGACGTAATAGTTGCCTGCGCGAACGGTGTAGTTGGCGAGGTCCACCTGCATCTTGCTCACTTCGGCCTCGGTGGTGTACATCTGGCTCATGCTCGCGAACTTTTCACTCTCGGCCTTGCTCAGCTTGTCACGGTAGTCGTTGCGGATGCCATTGATCTCCAATTGCGCGTTCAACAGCTCGTTGCGGGCATCGAGCATCCTGTTGCGCGCGTCGATGAGGGAAGCGTTGGCCTTCTGTTGTACCACCTGCCTGCGCTCGAGCTCCACCTTGCTGATGAGGCCTTCCTGGAACTGTTGCAGGCCGCGGGCCAATTGATCGTCCGCCACCTTGATCTCCGCTTCGGCCGCCACCACGCGGATGCTGTCGCTCTGTAGCTCTAAGCCCGCCTGCTGGATCTTGTTCCGGGCCTGTTCCAATTTGATGCGGAGCCCGCCGGTCAGTGCGTCGATCTGTGCATCCAGCGCGTGCACTTTCTCCTCGTAGCTCCTCCCGGTGAGTTCCTTGGCGGTGATCTGTTCCTGTGTGCGGTCCAACAGTTTGGGGTCGAAATACTCGGGCTTCACCTCGCTGAGGCGAAGGATGGTATCGCCCTTTTGCACGAGCTGCCCTTCCTGCACGAACCATTCCTCCAAACGGCCGGGGATGATGGCATGGATGGTTTGCGGGCGTTGATCGGGCGACAAGCTGGTGACGGTTCCCCGGGCCCGGATGTTCTGGGTCCAGGGGAGGAACAGCGCAACGATGGCCACCACGGCGATGATCTTCACCCACACGGCGAAGAGGCCGCTGGCCCGGGCAACACCGATGGTGCGGAACGAACGGAAGCTCGTGCGCGTAAGCGCGGGCGCGGGGCTGTTGGGGCTCAGGTCAAGCATGGCTCAAGCCGTTGTGAGTTGGCCATCGCGCAGCACCACGGTGCGCGCACAGCGTTGTTGCAACCATGGGTCGTTGCTCACGGCCAGCAATGTCCATGGCCGTTCGGGTGCGCTGATCCATCCGAGCAGCTGTTCCCGGTCGCGGGTGTCCCAGTTCTGCAGACTGTCCTCCAACAGGATCAACCGCGGCGAACCGGCGATGGCCCGCGCCTGGATGATGCGCTTCACAAGGCTTTTCGGCAGGCGCGATCCCTGCGGGTCGAGCTTGGTGAGCAGTCCCTCGGGGAACTGTGCGAGCTGGTCGAACAGTCCCGTCACGCGGCAGGCCTCCATCGTGTCCTGCTCCGATACCCAGGCGCGGCCCACGACGATGTTCTCCAGCACGGTCCCCGCGAACAGTTCCTCCTCGTTCAGGCTGTCGCCGATCACCGACCGCACCACGTCCAGGTCGAGACTGTTCATCGGGTGCCCGTCCAGCTGCACCGTTCCCTGATGTGGGGCCATGGCGCCGCCCAGGATGCGCAACAAGGTGGTCTTGCCGGCCCCGTTCGGACCGCAGAGGCAGACCTTTTCGCCCGGCGCCAGGTAAAGGTCAACCCCCTGCAGCACGGGCCTGCCGTGGAAGTGGGAGCGGAAGCCCAGGCCGGTGATGCGCAAATCGAGCCCCCGTGACGGGTCGCGGTCCAAGGTCTTCAGGCCTTCCTCGCGCTCCAATGGCAGGTCGGTCACGCTTCCCACCTTTTCGAGGGCGGTGAGCACGTCGTACACCGTTTCGATGCGCAGGATGATCTTCTCCACTGCGTTCATGAGCAACAGGATCACGATCTCGGCAGCCACGAACTGGCCGATGTTCATCTGTTCGTTCATCACCAGCATGCCGCCCAAGGCGAGCAAGCTCAGGGTCACCACCACCTTGAAAGCGACCATGGCCCCGTACTGCCCGAGGAGCACACGGAAGTGCGCCTTGCGCGCCGTCACGTACCCGTCAACCAGCTTGTCGGTGCGCTCCAGCGGAAGGTTGGTCTCACCGATCAGCTTGAACGTGCCCATACTGCGGCCGAGCTCTTCGAGCCAATGGGCCACGGCGTACTTGTAGTTGCTCTCGGTGATGCTGGTGGAAAGCCCTTTCCGGCCCGTGAAGCGGAAAATGAAGTACAGCAGGAGCACCAAGAGTGCACCGAACGCAATGAAGAACGGGTGGTATAGTGCCAGGAGCACCAAACAAAGGACGATCTGCAGGGCCGCCAGGGGAACCTCGAGCAAGAGCTTGCTCAGTCCCTTCTGGATGGACACCGTGTCGAAGAACCGGTTCACCAATTCGGGCAGGTACTTGCCGCTCACCGCCTCGGCCTTGATGCGCGGAATGCGGTAGGCGAATTCGAAGGCGCTCCGTGCGAACAGCCGCTGCTGGATGTTCTCGGCCAAGGCCAGCTGCATCACCTGCAAAGCCCCGGTGAACCCCACGCCGATGGTGACAAAGGCGATCAGGACCCCCCAGCTGGTGGCCACCTGCCCGCCACTGATGAGGTTGATGATGGCCTGGATGCCCAGTGGAACGCTCAGGCTGATCGCACCGCCCACCAGTGCGTACAGGTAGATATGGCCGATCTCCCGCTTGTCCACGCGGAGCAACCGCGCCAAGCGCTGCCAGGGTGTGATGTTGTTGATGGCCATCGGGGTGCAATTATAGTAATGCTAAACAAGAATGATGTTATACAATAACAAACTATTGCAGTACTACCTTCGCCGCGCTGCTCCATCACCATGCCCCGCTACCTCATCGAGCCCGACCCCGGTCTGGCCCTGCGCGATACCGCCAGCCCCATCGGCTCCCGCATCCTCACCGAGGGCCTGGACCTGATGATCGAACTGGGATTGGAAGCCTTCACCTTCAAGAAACTGGCCGAGCGCATCGGCAGCACCGAGGTGACCGTGTACCACTACTTCGCCAACAAGCAACGGCTGCTGCAGTACTACTTCCAGGCGTACTGGCTCTGGTTGGCCACGCATTGCCGCCAGGAAGGAAAGTCCCTTGCCGATCCCATGGAGCGCTTGCGCGGCGACATCAAGGCCATGTGCGGTATCTGGCCGTCCGATGCACGGGCAGGGCAGTTCGACCCCGCACGGTTGCGGGAACTCGTGATCAACGAGGGCTCCAAGTCGTTCATGCACAAGAACGTGGACTCGGACAACGAGCTGAAGCTGTTCAAGCCGTACAAAGACCTGTGCGCGCACATCGCCGGGGAGGTGAAGGCCTGTTCGCCGCGGCTCAAGCACGCACGTTCCTTCGCCACCACGCTCGTCGAAATGGCGCACTCGCTCGAGTTCGCCATGGCCCATTTGCCGGCCCTCACGGAACTCAGTGCCAAACGCGATCGCAAGCACCTCGCTCTGTTCATGGTGGACATGGCCGAGCGTTATCTGCAGGAACGGCGTGCCGCACGCTGATCTTTGCACCATGCGCCTTCTTTTCCTCGCTGCTCTGCCGTTCTTGGCCGCAGCACCGTTGCGCCACGATCTCAAGCACCCCGTTGCGCGGTTCGACCTGCCTGCGCAGCTCACGGAAGTCAGCGGCCTTACCGATGTCGATGCCAACACGGTGGCCTGCCTTCAGGACGAGGAAGCGGCGATCTACTTCATCGATCTTACCAACGGTTTGATCAAAGCCCGCTACGTTTTCGGCGCGCCCGGCGACATGGAAGGGCTCACGCGCGTGGGCACGGGCTTCTTCGCTTTGCGCAGCGATGGATTGGTGTACCGTGTAGAGCGCGTGCAGGACAAGTTCGCCGCCGTGGACAGCTACCATCTCCACTTGAAGGAGCACAACATCGAAGGGCTCGGTTACGACGACAAGAACGACCTCGTTCTCATCACCCCAAAGGATTTCCAGAAAGGCGAACCCGCGTTGCGTGAACGGCGGCTCGTGTTCGCTTTCAACCCTAGGTCGAAGCAAGTGCTGCCCGAGCCGGTGCTCAGCTTCACACTATCGGACATTGAAGCAGGCGCGCGCGCAAAGGGCATCGATCTACCTGTGCGCACCACCCCCAAGGGCCGCGCCGTTAGCGCGCTGAAACTGCGCATGGCCAGCATCGCGGTGGATCCCATCAGCGACCACTACTTCATCCTCAGCGCAGCGGATCAGTTGCTACTTGAGCTTGATCGCCAAGGCCGATTCGTTGATCTGCATCAGTTGGATGCTGCGTTGCTGCCCAAGCCAGAGGGCATCACCTTTTTGCCGGGCGGCGACATGCTCATCAGCACCGAAGGCAAGGGAACGCCGCCCAGGTTGGTGCGCTACGCGGCGAAGGGGTAGATCGGAAATGCAGTTCACCTTGGTTCCGTGTATCGCGCACAGGAGGCCTGCGGGATGTGGGCAAGGCTGCACCGCGTTCTTTCAATGATCGGCATCACCCGGTTGATCGCACATTACATTCGGCTTTCCTAAGCCCCCACTACCGTGAACACTTTAACCTCTCTCTCTCTCTAGGCTTGCTGCACTGATGGCCTTGGTTGTGGCCATGGCGTTGCCTGCCACGGCGCAGATCGATTTCACCAACGATACGGGTTGCCCGATATGGGTAAAGGTGACGTATCGGATCGGCCCCAACTGTCCGGGCTCGACGCCTGAAATGACAGACTGCGTTTCTGTACCGGCCAATAGTCCGGCGCAATCGAACATTCCGCCGGGCCATATATTTCGTGGACTTGAGATATACTGCAGTTCAGGCTGCAATTCCTCTGTGGTTGGTCTCATTTCAAGCTGCACTGGTGGCTCCACCACGTTCACATGCTGCTCAACGACCTTCACCTTCGAAGGAGATGTTGCTGGTGGGTTCAGGATCTACTGATCATGCGGTACTTGAAGTTGCTCCCCCTCAATGTGTTGTTGCTCGCGTCCATGCCAACGCATGGGCAATCCCGCAATGATCACTGGTTCTTGATGCGCGATGTATGGATGGACTTCAGCTCAGGTGGTCCGACGAACCAAGGAGGACTTGCGTCTCAGCCCGGCTATGCCGCCTCGCTCGCTTCACCGGCCGGAGCGCTGCTGTTGTACACCCCAGGGGACACGGTCTACAATGCATCTCAAGAGCCGGTAATAGGTACCGATGATGATATATTGGCTGACGGGGCTCAGGGCGCTCTCATGCTGCCTTGGCCGAACGACTCATCCAGAGTTGCTGTATTCGCTGTCAAGGGTAGTGCTGGTGGGTTAGGGGCCTACACGTTTTTCTTCGACGTTGACCTGACGATGAACGGGGGCGCTGGTGGCACCAACTACCCGCAAGCCATCGATTTCATGGAGCCCCCTGCATTGCCAGGGGGGAAGATGACCGGTATACCGCACGCCAACGGCACCGATTATTGGGTGCTGGTGCATGAGCGCGATACGGATGGCTACCACGCCTATCATCTCGACCCGTCCGGACTGGATACCGTGCCGGTGATCTCCAATACCGGAGCGGTGCATGGCCCCAGCTACGATCGCGGGTGCATGGTGGCATCGTACGATGGAAGCCTTCTGGCGATGACAGCCTATGTGGTCAGTGACACAAGTCTGGTGGATATCCTTTCGTTCAACGATGCCACAGGCGAGGTGAGCGCGATCTGCTCATTGCCGGGTTTGCAGTTCGCGCAAGGCGTCGAGTTTTCCCCTGGCGGCACCAAGCTCTACGTTACCGACCAGTTCTACACGGGCTTCAGCATCATGCAGCAACTCTGGCAATACGATCTGTCCTCCCTGGACTGTGCTGGCATCCGCAACAGCAAAACGTTGATCCGCGAGGACAGCAGTCTATATGGGAACATTTCCGCGTTGAAAGTCCTCGCCCAAGGCCCCGATGGCAAGATCTACTACCGGCACTTCTGGAAGCATAACTACCTGGGGGTGGTGAACGACCCGGACGAAAGCGGTGTTGCGTGCAACTACGTACAGGACGGATACCTCACCCTGAACGATACGTTGCTGAGCATCACCAACCAGTGTAAACGCTACCACGACAGCGAAATGCCATGGACCTTGGGCGTGCGCGAAGAGCCCGGCCCCGAGCGCGCGCAGGTGTGGCCCGTGCCCATGCGCACCGAAGGCTGGCTGCGACTTGCCCCGGGCCACGTGTTCGATGCGCTGCTGTGGACCGATGCCATGGGCCGCACCGTGCGGCGCACCACCACCACACCGGTGAACGGCCTTGCGCTGCAACCCGAAGGCCTCGCCCCGGGCGTGTACACCCTGCGCGCCCTGCGCCAAGGTGTTGTGATAGGCGTTGGTTCGGTGGTGAAGGAGTAGCCTAGCTCAATACAACAGTTCCCCGTCGTTCCTGATCGGCCAGGTGCGGTCGTATTTCATGTCCTTCAGGATGCTCGCCTTCACGTTGATGCGGAAGCCGAAGCTCTGGCGGATGCCGATGGGCACTACGTTGAAGTTGAACTCCCAGCAGTGCAGGTCCCAATACAGGTTGAGGCTGGTGGGCGTCCATTCACCGGCGGTGATGTCGTAGCCGCTCTGCGCGCCCAGCTTCCAGTACTTGAAGACGGTGATGTCGCCGTTGAAGAGCACGCTCTGGCGATCGGTCTCGGTGTAGGTGCCCTGCTTCCACGCGCGGCCGATGTCGTACGTGTAGTTGACGGCCAATCGCCACGGCATGCTGAAGTCGATGCGTGCGCCCTTGCTCGGGTCGCTCTCGCCCACTATGCTCGGTGAACCACCGCCGCCGTATCGTTTGCTCTTCAGCTCGAAGCCCACGGCCGCGCTGGCGCTGGTGAGGCGCGCGAGGCTGCCGTAAAGCTCCTTGTGGCTCTTGTCGAAGCGCGTGCCGTTGGTGTCCACCGCGTAAGGGTCGAAAACGGCGCTCGCGTTCACGTTGATGAGGTTGAAGAAGCTGGTGCGCAGTTGCGTGCTGAAGGGGCTCCAATTGATGGAGTCCTTCATCAGGTCGTAGCCCGTGCCGATGCCGAGGAAGTCGAGCAACTTGATCTTCTTCGTGGCGTCGTTGCTGCCGTCGGCGGCGGGTATCGTGTCGCGCGCACTGCGCTGCACTTTGGCTTCCAGGTTCTGCTGCAGGCTCATGGTCACCAGCCCACTGGCGCCGTCGGCCGGTGCGCCGTAGATGCCGATGCTGAACGGGTTGTAGATCCCCTGCGCGCCGTTCTCGCCAAAGGGTCCAACAACAGCTGTGCTCTGATCGGGCCGGTAGCTGAGGCCCACGGTAGGCGTGATGACGTGGCGGATGGCCTTCACCTTGCCACCGCGGAAGTTGTACTGCCCGTAAAGTTTGCTGGTCACATCGGTGCGAGCGTTCCACTCGAAGGCATTGGCGAAGCCCGGCACAGTGTCGATGAGCACCGTGTCGAGATCGGCGATGTAGGTGCGGCGCTGCGTCTCGAAATACATGCGGTCCACGGCGTTCAGCGCTGGGTTGATGGTGAAGAACTTCGTCTTGAAACTAGTGCTGGCACCGGCGGTGTGGCGGATGCCGTTGCGGAAGTCGCCCACCAGCCGGTTCATGTTGCTGAAGCTCAACTGGTCCTCCGTGGTACGCAGCTGGTTGTCGAAGTTCATGGCATAGGTGACGCCGATGCGCTCGTACCAGCGCTCCTCGCCAATGGCATCGGCGGGTCGCAGCAGGATGCCGGGGAACACGCGTTGCAGGTTGAAGTTGATGCTGGGCAGGGTGATGTTGAACTCGCGGGTGAGCGTGTTCTGGTTGTGCGTGGCGTTCACGCTTGCGGTGAAGGGCCGACCGGGCCACAAGCGCGTCCACCCCAAGTTGCTCTGGAAGGTGTTGCTCAGGTAGTCGGTCTGGCTGCTGTTGAGGTTGTTGGTGAAGCTGTTGCTGCTACCGAGGTTCAACTGCGCGTTGAAGCGGTTGCGCAGGCTGGCGCGGCTGTCCACGGTGTGCGTCCAGCGCAGGAAATAGGTGCGGTCGCGGCTGAACGTGGTGAACTCCGGATCTCCGTTGAGCTTGGTGTTGTGCGTAAGGTCCAGCGTGCCGCCGTAGCGGTAGCGCTGTTTGTAGCGCAGTACGCCGCGCGCGCCCCAACTGCCCCGGGTGTAGATGTCACCGGTGAGCTGCAGATCGGCCTTGGCGCCGAGGGGCGTGTACACGCCACCGTTCAGGAAGAAGTAGCCGAAGGCATCGCTGTAGCCATAGGAGGGAAGCAGGATGCCGGTGGTGCCGCGCGGTTTGTTGGGCACCAGCGCGAACGGGATGGCGATGGGCGTGGGCACAGGACCAATGCGCATGTAGGCCGGCCCCACAATGATCTTGTCCTCGGGGATCACCATCATCTTGCTCACACGGAAGCCGTAGTGCGGTTTCTCGCGGTCGCAGGTGGTGAGCATGCCACCGCGGCTGTGCACTTCCTTGTTCGCGTGCAGCTTGCTGCGCTTGCTGCCCACGTAGGCTTCTTCCTCCTTGGTGCGCGCCTCGCGGATGTATCCGCGCTGCGTGCGGAAGTTGTACCGAAGGCTATCGGCCCGAACGGTATTGCTCCCTTGGGTAAAGCGCGGAAGACCGGCAATGGCGGCCGTGTCCCGCGGGCCGCTGGGCATGGTATCCGGGAAGGCCTGCACCGTTTCCTGTTGGAAGTCGTAGATGATGCGGTCGGCTTCCAGCGTTATGTCATCGTACTTCACGGTGGCCTTGCCGTAGAGGTACACCCGCATGGCCTGCAGGTCGTACCGGATGCTGTCCACCGCGCTGTACCGCACCTCGTGGTCGAGGCCGCCCGCTTGGGCGGTGTCGGCAACGGCGGTGCTGTCGCGGCCTGCCGTTTGTCCATGTACCGGTGCGCTCACCAGCGTCCACGCTAACAGGAACGTGATGAAAAGTGCAGGGAACCCACGCCGATCGTCGGAAACAGCCCGGGTAGCTTCGCGCCCGTTGGAAAAGAAAGCTGGGACTGTGGGCATCAACGGCGCGAAAAGTAAGTGGCACCTGGCGGGCGGGCTTTCCCGTGCGTTGTGGCGGGCTTCATCTCAAGGGGGTTACGCCGCGTATGCCATCCTGAACGGGCTGCTGCTGCATCGTGCGGTGCCCCCCAACGGCAGCGCGTTACCACGGCTCGCACTGCCCAAGGTCTTTGCTCGTGTGGCGTCACTGCGAGGAGGGACGACGAAGCAGTCCAGCCGCACGCTGAACTGCATCCTCTTCGCCCTGGCCACCTCAACCGCCATGCCGCAAGCGGACCACGGGATGAACGACCCGACGAAAGTCGACGTGGTGGTCATCGACCCTGGCCACGGCGGCAAGGACCCGGGCAACATCGGCACCGGCCGTTACAAGACCACCGAGAAGCACGTGGCCCTCAACGTGAGCAAGCTGGTGGGGAAATACATCCAGGATGCCTACCCGGACGTGAAGGTGATCTATACCCGCGAGGACGACCGCTTCATCGAGCTCAAGGAGCGCTGCGAGATCGCCAACCGGGCCAAAGCCGATGTCTTCATCAGCATCCACTGCAACGCCAACGATAACCACGACCCGCACGGCACCGAGACCTTCGTGATGGGCCTGCACAAGACCGAGGCGAACCTGAAGACCGCGCAGCGCGAGAACAGCGCCATCCTGATGGAGGCCGATCATGAGCTGAAGTACGAAGGCTTCGACCCGAAAGACCCGGAAAGCGTGATAGGCCTGAGCATAAGGCAGAATGCCCACCTCATGCAAAGCACCAAGTTCGCCGATCTGATCGAAACACAATTCAAGGAGCGCGTGGGCCGGAATGCCAGAGGTGTAAAGCAAGCCGGCTTCATCGTCATCAGCTACACCACCATGCCTGCCGTGCTGGTGGAACTTGGCTTCCTCACCAACGACAAGGAGGAGGACTTCCTGCAAGGCGACCAAGGACAGGAGTACATGGCCAGCGCCATTTACCGGGCGTTCAAGGAATACAAGGCCACCATCGAAGGTACCGACGTGGCCATGGAGCCGGTCGTGAAACCCGACACCACGACGGCCCCGGTCAATAAGGAGGGCGAAAAGGAGGACAAGCCGGAGCCGGTGGCCACGAAGACCGACGAAAGTGGTGTGCGCTTCAAGGTGCAGATCGCCGTGAGCAAGAAGAAGATCAAATGCGAGCCGAAGAACTTCAATGGCTTGGAAGGCGTGCGGGAGTATGAAGGCGGCGGCATGTACAAGTACGTGTACGGCAATGAGCGCACGCCCGAGGGCGCCACGAAACTGAAGGAACTCTGCCGCGAGAAGGGCTATGAAGGCGCATTCATAGTGGCGTTCCAGGACGGCGCCCGGATCGAACTGGAGAAGGCCCTTACTTTGGCCAAACAGTTGGCCCAGACCCGTTGAGGATGAAGAAGGAGTACAGCATCGCCATCACCGTCATCGTGGGAGTGGCGCTGCTGGTGTTCGGTTACAACTACCTGAAGGGGCGAGACCTTTTCCAGAAGGAGAACATCTACCACGGCGTGTTCGACAATGCCGGTGGGGTGGCAGCGGCCACACCGCTCATGCTCAATGGCTACAAGGTGGGGCAGGTACTACGGAGCAAGCTGCTCTACGACGGCACCAACCGCGTGGTGATGACCTTCCAGATCAACGAGGACGAACTGAAGATCCCGAAGGACAGCCGCATCCAGATCGTCAGTGACCTACTTAGCACGGGTACACAGCTTGTGCTCGGCACGAGTGCTGAATTGGCCGTACGCGGCGATACCCTTGTGGGCCTCACATCGCCCAGCCTTACGGCCTCGCTCGGGGCGCAGATCGATCCCATCAAGCAAAAGGCCGAAGCGATGCTCGGGAGCGTGGACAGCGTGATCACCGCGTTCCAGCTCATCCTCAACCCCAGCACCATCGCGAACATCGATTCGAGCTTCATCAGCATCCGCGAAACACTGCACAACCTGTCCGATGCGAGCAAGCGTTTGGACGCGCTGATCGCTGCTGAGAGCGCCACATTGGACATCACGTTGAAGAACTTGGCGTCGGTGACCGGCAACCTGGAACAGAACAACGACGAACTGAGCCGCATCTTCAGCAACCTCGATTCGTTGAGCGGCGCCCTTGCGGACGGCCGCGTGGATACCGTGCTGCAAGGCATCAGCGAAGCCGCCAGCAGCCTGAAGGGCGTGATGAACGGCATTGAGCAAGGCCAAGGAACGCTCGGTCAACTGGCCAAGAACGATAGTCTCTACAACAACCTCAACTCCTCCATGGCCGAGCTTGATCTGCTTTTGGAGGACCTCCGTGTGAACCCGAACCGTTATGTGACGATCTTCGGCAAGAAGGACCGCCTGCCCAAGCTGAGCGAGGCAGACATCAAGCGGATCCAGGAGGCGTACGAGAAACAGAAGAAGTGATGGTCAGCAGCATCGTTTTCATCGTGCTGCTCGTTGGTGCGAGCTGGCTGTTCGCGCGCAACTTCATGCGCATCCGCCGTAACATCCTGCTTGGCCGCGATGTCGTGATCAACGACCGCAAGGGCGAGCGCTGGGCGCTGATGACGCGCGTGGCTTTGGGCCAGAGCAAGATGGTGGTGCGTCCGGTGGCCGGCATCCTGCACATCATCGTATACGCGGGCTTCGTCATCATCAACATCGAGGTGCTGGAGATCATCATCGACGGCATCTTCGGCACGCACCGGGTGCTCAGCTTCCTAGGCGGCTTCTACGACTTCCTCATCGGCAGCTTCGAGTGGCTCGCGCTGGGTGTGTGGGTGGCCTGTGCCATCTTTCTCGTGCGCCGCAACGTCATCAAGTTGAAGCGCTTCGTGATGATGGAACTGGACGGCTGGCCGCGCACCGATGCCAATCTCATCCTCGGCACCGAGATCGCACTGATGACGGCCTTCCTGCTGATGAACGCCGCGGACCTCACCTTGCAGCAACATGCTGTGGACCATTACATCGAGGCCGGTTCTTTTCCGGTCAGCCGATGGATCGCCGAGTGGTTGTCCTTCCCGTCCATGGTGTCGGGTACGCTCATCGCCATCGAACGCATCTGCTGGTGGTTCCACATCATCGGCATCCTTGCGTTCCTCAACTACCTCGTCGTCAGCAAGCACCTGCACATTCTGCTGGCTTTCCCCAACGTGTGGTACAGCAGCTTGAAGCCGAAGACGGAGATGGTGAACATGGAACGCATCACCGGCGAGGTGAAGAGCATGCTCGACCCGAGTGTTCAGCCCCCGGTGCCAGCAGCACGCACCGTGGCCGGTGTTGAGATGCAGGAGCGATTCGGCGCGAAGGACGTCTTCGACCTGTCGTGGAAACAGCTGATGGACGGCATGACCTGCACCGAGTGCGGGCGCTGCAGCAGCGTGTGCCCGGCGAACCTCACAGGTAAGTTGCTGAGCCCGCGCAAGATCATGATGGACACGCGCGACCGTCTGGAAGAAGTCGGAAAGGTGATCGATGCGAAAGGGAAATGGGAGGAGGACGGCAAGAGCCTGCACAGCCGCATCAGCGAAGAGGAGCTGTGGGCCTGCACCACCTGCAATGCGTGCACGGAGGCGTGCCCGGTGAACATCGACCCGGTGGGCATCATCGTGGACATGCGCCGCTACCTGGTGATGGAGGAAAGCAAGACGCGGCCCGCGCTGGCGAACATGCTCACGAACGTGGAGAACAACGGCGCACCTTGGCAGATGGCGCAGGCGGATAGGATGAAATGGGCGGATCCAACATGACCCAACACATCTTTCTTGCTGGTTGGGAAGTGCGTCTCAATGGCGATGCACAGTGTGAGGCATTTATCCGGACCCAATCTGTAGCGAAAGATGTGGCTGAAGTGCTTTCGAGCGCCACCGAGCTGATCTTCGAGGAAGGTGTGCTGATTGCAGCCTACACCCTTGAGGAGGGCGAAAGATCAGAGCGGATTCTGCGAATGGATGAGAAAGGACTTCCATGGGTGAATGTCAGTCCGAACAAGTCTCTTGTTTTTGAAGGAGGAGGTCCTCATCTGCTTGGCGGAGTCTGGCCTGAGTCGTTGAAAGTACCTAAGGTGGATTGTGCTACCTCTTTTCAATATGTGGGGTGCATCAAAAGGACTGAGCCAGCTTTCGGATGGCTCCCACATGACCTGCACCTTGTCTGTCCCATATACCTCGCCTTTGACCGGCTGCTAATGGACTATGTGGATCCGCTGGGGCCAGTTGTGTACAACACTAACGAGATCGCAGAGGCTGAAAGTTCGTTTGACGAAGTCGGCCCGGACAGCCTCATTGAGTTCCATGGTCGCTCCTTCAACTTCATTGAGTCGATAGAGCGCATTGGGCAAGGCTTTGCAGGGTTTCCTGCCTGGATCCAGTACCCGTCGATACCTCGCTGCCCCAAAACTGGAAATGTCATGCGCTTTGTTTGTCAGTTGAGTGGGGGTGCAGTGGTGGCCCGGAGCAATATCGTCCCATCTGATGACTACAACGCGACGTGCTTCGAGGATCTTAATTTCTGGGAGGACGGGGATCTCTACGTCTTCTTTGAGCCGAGTTCCAAGATGGCCTGTTACATCATTCAGAACACGTGAGGCCCTTACTTTGGAGTCAATGAAAAAGCCTGCCCTTATCGAGACCACTGAGAACGGCAAGCGCGTGAGCCCGAAGCTGCCGCCGGGGATGAAGAACTTCCTTATCGACATTGACGGCACCATCTGCGACGACATCCCCAACGAGGAGCCGTGGCGCATGGCCGATGCTGCGGTCTTCCCTGAGGCGCTGGAGAAGCTGAACAAGTGGTACGACGAAGGACACATCATCACCATCTTCACCAGCCGCACCGAGGAACACCGTGAAGTGACCGAGGCATGGTTGAAGAAACACGGCTTCAAGTACCACGGCATGCTGATGGGCAAACCGCGCGGGGGCAACTACCATTGGATCGACGACCGCGAAGTGCGCGCTACACGCTACGAAGGGCATTTCACCGATCTGGTGGAACGAAGCGCCACCGTGCAGGTATTTGATGAACACTGATCAATAGCACCCGTACCGTCGACCCATTGGGTCGAAACACGACACCACAGAATGACCGACCCGATCCGCGTCCCCACCATGGCCGAGATGCTGGCCAGCGGCGAAACACCGGAAGTGCTGTTCTGGGTGGGCTGTGCCGGTTCGTTCGACGACCGCGCCAAGAAGATCACCAAAGCCTTCGTGCGCATCCTCAACGCGGCGAAAGTCAAGTATGCGGTGCTGGGAACGGAGGAGAGCTGCACGGGCGATCCCGCGCGCCGCGCCGGCAACGAGTTCGTGTTCCAGATGCAGGCGCAGAACAACATCATGGTGATGAACGGCTATGGCGTGAAGCGTATCGTCACCGCCTGCCCGCACTGCTTCAACACGCTGAAGAACGAGTACCCTGCTTTGGGTGGCAGCTACGAGGTGCTGCACCACACGCAGTTCATCAACGCATTGATGAAGGAAGGCCGCATCAAGGTGGAAGGCGGCAGCTTCAAAGGCAAGCGCATCACCTTCCACGATCCCTGCTACCTCGGCCGCGGCAACGGCGAGTACGAAGCACCGCGCGAGGTGCTACTGAAGCTGGACGCTGCCTTGGTGGAGCTGAAGCGCAGCAAGCAGAACGGACTGTGCTGCGGAGCGGGCGGCGCGCAGATGTTCAAGGAAGCCGAGCCCGGCAAGAAGGAGGTGAACATCGAACGCAGCGAAGAAGCGCTGGCCGCATCACCCAACGTGATAGCAGCAGGCTGCCCGTTCTGCAACACCATGCTCACCGACGGCGTGAAGCATTTCAACAAGGAAGGGGAGGTGGTGGTGAAGGACGTGGCGGAGCTGATCGCGGAGGCTGGGGAGTTGTGATCGAACAACCATTTGCTGTTCGGCCACCGGAGTTCGTTCGGCCGGCTTATCAGCGCGTTACGATGCAGCGGGCATGCTCAAGCGATGAACCTGAACTGATCGTTACGAAGTATGCCCCGCTTTTCACGAATGCGGGAAGTTGGACCCGCACGGAGCTTGATCGGCCGTTGGTTTGGTCGTTGTGTGTATGAACGACGTGACCGGAAGCATCAGTGAAAGTGAACGTCGTCCGTCCGGTATGCGCATGAAGCCCGTGGAACTCCACGACATCCGTGGCAGGGCAGGGCACAGCACGAACAGCTTCTGCGGAACGTTCCGGTGGCGCTACGCCCGTAATCAGATTGTTGAAGTACTTCGCCACTGCCACATCAGTGTGCGCTGAGGTGGCTGCCCAACCACCAAGAACAACGCCCCCATCAGGAGCTAGGGCCATGTCCCAAGGTACTTCGAGGCTCACGCACATGTCCGTGGCTACGTAGCCCCCGCCTGCGAAGGATGGATCGAAAGAGCCATCGCCCAAGAACCGCGAAAGCGTGAACATGGCAACAGGGGATGCGCCTTGCTGGTAGAAACCTGAGACCAAGAAGGAAGTATCCGGCAATGCCAGTACCTCGGTGAACTGACCGAAATCGGGCAGCGTGTACGGGATCGACTGGACACCGCCATTGCCGAAGTCCGTATCGACACTACCGTCCGGCCAGAGCATGACGAGCTGCGGGGTATCGCCTTGTGCCAACTGCGCCGCGGAATATCCGCACGCGACGATGCGACCATCGCTCATTTCGGATATACCCACGGCGCGTTCCCCACCACTGGCGAACAGGTCGATGGTGACGATACCACCAGCTCCGAACCCCGGGTCGAATGCACCAACGCTGTCCAGCCGGGCGATGAGCCAGTCGGAACCGAGCATACCAGCGACTATGGTGCTTCCTGTGGCATCCATAGCCAGGCTGACCCCTTGGGAAGTCGGGAGGCCGAACTCTGCAACACCGCCGATCCCGTATGTCATATCGGGGCCGCCATCAGGGAGCAACCTGGCACAAACAGAACCCGATGCCCCGTTGCCAACGCAGATGATGCGATCATCGGCCAGTACCTGCATATCGAGGATGTCCTGATCGTCGGATCCCTGGTCGAAGTCCCAAGCAACAATGCCCGATTGCCCGAACGTGCTGTCCAATGCGCCTTGTCCAGTGAGGCCCCAAAGAGCGGCATTGTGATCGCCAAGGCTATCCAGCGTTGCGCCTGACACTACAACCCTGCCCGTGCTCTGAATGACGATCGCGCTAGCGACTTGGTCCAGTCCAGGAACGGTTAGGATCACCGTTCCGGCAACGCCCCATGTGCTGTCCGGCGTTCCGTCGCTCAGCAATCGATGGACAAGGACGGCTTGGTCGTCCGCGTCACCAACCATACCTGCACCGATGATCTTACCGTCGTCCTGGACAGTGATCGCCCATAGTTCATCGAACCACGGATCCAGGTCAGCGGTGTACATCCCATCACCGCTGAAGGAAGGGTCTAGGGTACCAGCCTGGCCGTGCACTTCCGCAGCTGCGGCCATAAGGCCAATTGTGATGAATATGAAAACCCTCATGATCCTATCAACGCCACGCAACCGGTGCCGCAGATCAAGCCGTCACTGCCCTAGCAACACCTTCACCGCGGCCTCGAGCTGCTGATCGCGCCCTTGGCTGACGATGCCGGGTTCCAACGGTTGCTTCACATCCGGTTCCAGCTGCTGGTTCTCCAGGTAGTTGCCGTTGTTGTCCACCATGCCCACCATGGGGATGCCGAACCACATGCCGTTCTGCAGGCCCTCCCACCACACGGCGGTGCCGGTGCCGGGCACGGGCATGCCCACCAGCTTGCCAATGCCGAGCGCGCGGTAGGTTACAGGGAACATGTGCGCATCGCTGTAGTTGCTCTCGCTCATCACCACGCAGCTCTTCTTCTGGTACTTGAAGTGCGGTTCGGTGCCGAGCTTCTGGCCGCGGGGTAGGAAGGTCATGTAGGTCTTCCCGCCGAGGAAGGTCGCGAGGTCGTCGTGCAGCCAACCGCCGCCGTTGAAGCGCGTGTCCACCACCAGTCCCTCCTTGTTGTGGTAGCGGCCGAGGGCTTCCTCGTACACCGTGCGGAAGCTCTCATCGTTCATGCCCTGCACATGCACGTAGCCGAGCTTGCCGCCGCTCAGGCTGTCCACCAGATGTCGGCAGCGCTCCACCCAACGCTGGTAGAGCAGTTCCCAATCGGCGCCTTCGGGCAGGGGCTTCACGCTTTCCTCCCAGCGCGTGTTGGTCTTCGGATCGAACACGCTAAGCAGCATCGGCTTGTTGCCTTTGCGGTTGAAGAGCTTTGCGGGGTCCATTTCGGCGGTGATCTCCACGCCGTCGATCTTTTCGATCACGTGGCCGGCTTTCACCTTGGTGCCTTGCTTGATCAACGGGCTCTTCGGCATGATCTCCACGATGCGCAGGCCCGGACCGGCCTCGTTGGCATAGTAGCAGCCGAGCGACGCGGTCTCGTCGCCGTTCTGCGGTTGGTAGCCGAAGCCCGCTCCCGTGTGCGAGGCATTGAGCTCCCCGAGCATCTCACTGCACAGCTCGGCCATATCGAAGTTGTTGTTGATGTAAGGCAGGTAGCGCTGGTACTCGGCCTTGTACTTGTCCCAGTCCACGCCCTGCATGTCCACGCGGTAGAATTTCTTCTTCACCTGTCGCCAGATGTGCTCGAAGAGGTAGGCGCGCTCGGCGGTCTCGTTCAGCAGCATTTCGCCGTTGATGCCGATGCCCTTGTTCTCGTTCTTCTCCGTGTCGTACTTGCTCACCGAGCCGTTGCTGATGTAGAAGAGCACCTTCTTGTCCTTGTCCCAATCCAGTCCACCGGCCCAGCCGTCGCCCATCTTGTTCAGGATCTTCGTTTCGCGCGTGCGGATCTCGTATTGCCACAGGTCCGTGCCCTTCTCGAAGGCGGCCAGGTAGTAGAGCTTTTCGCCGTCTTTGCTCAACAACGCGCCGCTCAGTGCACTGCTGTTGGGCGTCAAGCGCACGCGGCGGTCCTCGATGCCCGCGAGATCGATCTTGATGGGTTCGACCTTTTTGTCTTTCTCCTCTTCCTTTTTCTTGTCGTCCTTGCCCTTCTTGTCCTTCTCCTTGTCGTCCTTCTTCTCTTCGCCATCCTCTTTCTTGTCCTCGTCTTCTTTCGCCAACGCGGCTTCTTCCTTCGTCATCTTGAACTTGTCGTAGGCCTCCTGCGTGAGGAAGATGGCGTAGGCATCACTCTCGCCGCCCCAGCTCGCGTGGTTCTTCTGGCCGTCGCGGTCGCTCATGTACACGATCGCTTTGCCATCCATGGCCCAGCGCGGTGCGTAACCGCCGTAGCCGCTCTTCGTCAGGTCCACGATGTCCTTGCCACCTTCTGCGCTCACCAGGCCCACCTGCCCGATCCACTGCTCGTCGTGCAGGAAGTTCACCACGAACCACTTGCTGTCCGGGCTCCACTCGTACCACTGGTCGCCATCGCTGTAGCTGTAGTTCTTGTTGCCGGGCACGATGGTGCGCGTCTGCTTCGATGCGATGTTCAGCACCTTCAGCGTGGTGCGCTCTTCGAGGTAGGCGACTTCCTTGCCGTCGGGTGAGTAGAATGCCTGGAATTCTTCAGCCGGCGTGGTGAGCAGCGCCTCTTCCTTCAGCACGGTGGCATTGAAGAAGTACTTCTCCTCCTTGCGCGTGAGGCTGGTGGTGTACAGGTCCCAGCTGCCGTTGCGCTCGGTGGAGTAGAGGATGCTCCGGCCATCGGGGCTGAAGCTGGCGGTGCGCTCCTGCTCCGGTGTGTTGGTGATGCGCCGTGTGGTGCCTTCGGCCACGGAGCTCACGAACACTTCGCCACGGTGCACGAAGACGATCTCCTTGCCATTGGGGCTCACGTTGTATTCGTCCGCGTTGTTCACGTTGATCGTTCGCTCGGGCAGGTAGCGGCCATCGGTGTTGATGCGGATAGTGACCTTCTTCGGTTCGCTGCCGTCGGTCATCGTGTACAGCTCGCCTCGGTAACTGAAGCACAGCACACCACCATCGCTAATGCTGAGGTAACGCACCGGGTGATCGGTGAAGCGGCTCACCTGCGTGCTCGCGCCACCGGCGGCCGGCATCTTGTGTACGTTGTAGCTGCCCTTCTCTTCGGTGAGGTAGTAGAGTGTGTTGCCATCCTTGGTCCAGACGGGATTGCGATCCTCACCGGAGAACGTCGTGAGCTGCTTGTACTCCTTGGTCGCGGGATTGAAGGTCCAGATGTCGCGTGTGACCGAAGAGGTGTGGTGCTTGCGGAAGTTGTCCTCGTAGCCTTTGCGGTCGTGATAAGCGATGAGCGTGCCGGCCGGGTTGTAGCGCGCGTTCTGCATGGCGATGGTGCTCAACTGCATCGGGCGACCGCCTCTCGCTGGCACCGTGTAGAGTTCACCCAGACCGCCCACGGGGAACTGCTGGTTCTTCACATCGTCCTGTCGCGTGCCGTAGAAGATCACCTGGCTGTTGTCGGCGGAGAAGTCCGCGGCCGTTTCATGGTTTCCGTGGAAGGTGAGCCGCACAGGCGAACCGCCTGTGCTCGGCATAACGAACACATCGTAGTTGCCGTGGCGGTTGCTGGTGAAGGCGATCTGGCTGCCATCGTGGCTCCACACAGGTCCGAGGTCGTAGGCTTCGTTGGTCGTCAGCGCAACAGCTTCGCCCCCAGCGGTCGGCACGCGCCAGATGTCACCTTGGTAGCAGAAGGCGATGGTCTGCCCATCGGGACTGAGGGCGGCGTTGCGCAGCCAGAGCGGGCCCTCCTGCGCTTGGGTGGTGAACGAAAACAAGGCGGCAAGCGCGGCGAAGCTGGTCTTCATAGGTGTATGCAGATGGGCCGCCAAACTATCCGTCCCCCTGCGCCGATGGTCACGGGGCGAACGGTTCTGTGCCAACCTTTGCAAAATGGAACCAGCCACGACGCCCCGTACGATCGACACGATGCCTTCCCATGCGCGCGTTTGGGTGTACAAGAGCGCGAGGCCTTTCACGCCTGAACAACGCCGGGCCATCCTGGAGCGTGGTGCGGCGTTCACCGCTGGCTGGGCCGCGCACGGTGCGGCCCTTGACGCCTGCGTGGATGTGCTGCACGGCCATTTCGTTGTTATCGCCGTGGATGAGCAGCAGGCCATGGCCAGTGGGTGCAGCATCGACAAAAGCGTGCGGCTTGTTCAGCAGTTCGAGCATGAGCTCGGTTTGAACCTCACCGACCGTATGGTGGTGCTGTACGAGGTCGACGATTCCATTGGAACATGCCGTGTGCAGGAGGTGGAACGGCTCATCCGGGCCGGAGAACTGTCCGCATCCACTATCGTTTTCGATGATCTCGTCGCCAACGTTGGTGATCTACGCAACCGCTTCCGAGCCCCGTTGTCTTCAACTTGGATGGCGCGTTACTTGTGAACCGGACACTAGAGGACGTCTATTTTCGTTCTCGCCCAAATCAGTATTGCATGAAAAACAGCTTTCTCCGTCTCTTGGCCATGCTCTCCATCGTAGCGCTGCCTTTCATGGCATCTGCACAAAGTACCTTGGAGGATGTTGTGTACCTCAAGAACGGCAGCGTCATCCACGGTACGATCGTGGAGCAGGTGCCCAACGTGAGCATCAAGATCAAGACCGCCGATGGCAATCTTTTCGTGTTCCGCATCGAGGAAGTGGAGAAGATCACGAAGGAGGAAAAGGTCGGGGCGAATGCTCCGAAGGAGCGGGGCGTTCGGCACGCACGCGGTGGTTTCGGTCCCGAGGAGATGAAGCAACGCGGCTACAGTGCAACAGCTGAACTGGTCACCGCGATCGGCTACAACGATTTCCCCGATAAGTCCTCGTTCGGCATGCAGGTCATCAACGGCTACCAGGTGAATCCCTACTTCAACGCAGGGGTAGGCGTGGGGCTGAATCAGCACTTTTCGGGCGCAGCTTTCATGCCGGTGTTCCTCGACTTGCGCGGCACGTTCCTGCGCCAGCGCGTGTCCCCGTTCGTCGGGCTTGCCGGTGGATGGGCCGTGGCGCTCAACGTGAACGATGCCGAACCGGATGAGGGTGGGCTGTACCTCAACCCCGCCTTCGGAGTGCGGTTTTTCGTCAGCAGGAAGACGTCGCTCAACCTCAGCGTTGGGCTCCGCTATCAGGAGGGAACTGGGTACGAGCGGGAGTGGGACATCATTCAAGGCAACTATGTGGAGCGGAACGAGCGCATCCATCGCAACGCTTTCACGCTGCGTTTCGGCGTTACGTTCTGAGCTGATCAGCGGTGTCATCTGTCCGCCGCTCTTTCGTAGGCGCGCCGGGTGAGAACACGAAAGCCCCGGCAACGCCGGGGCTTTCACTTGTGGAGCCGGAGGGATTCGAACCCTCGTCCAAACGACCGCAAGGGCTGCTTTCTACATGCTTATCCGTCTTGTTGGTTTTAGATCCACGCCTGGGAAGGGGCACCCCAGCATGGACTTAGGTCCTGTTTCTCACCAATGCTCCGGACCACCGCATTGGCCAGTCTTCCAAGCTGATACCCCTATGCCGGCTCGTGGATGACGGATCGTTCCGAGGGGTACTCGTCCACGCTACTGTACTTCACGTGGATAAAGCTTCATAGCCTGAGGCTATTAGGCAGCGAGAGCGTAGCTGTTGTCGCCTGTTATGGCGTGATGTTCGTTTTGAAGAGCCGTACATCACCGCTCTGCATGCTTACAACCATTACGAAGCCGCTGTCGAAACCATGTCGGCCCCATGAGGAAAGAACGTGGCACAAATGTAGGACCGTCGCGGGATGGTGCTTCTACATTCGCCGCCTCTCATCTGCAGCATGTACAAGAAGATCGGCATCATCCGCGAAGGCAAACAACCCGTTGACCGCCGTGTGCCGCTCACGCCCGTGCTCTGCCGCGAAGTGCTGGACACCAACCCCGGGCTCGACCTCGTGGTCCAGCACAGCCCCATGCGAGCGTTCATGGATGCGGAGTACGAACTGGAAGGTATCGCCATGGTGGAAGATCTGGGCGATCGCGAGCTGATCTTCGGAGTGAAGGAAGTGCCGCTGGACATGCTGCTTCCCGGGAAGAGCTACCTGTTCTTCAGCCACACGATCAAGAAGCAGCCGCACAACAAGAAAATGCTGCGTGCGATCATGGACCGCGGCATCACGCTCATCGACCACGAGCTGCTCACCGACGCCAAAGGCGAGCGGGTGCTGGCGTTCGGCCGTTGGGCGGGTGTGGTGGGCTCCTACAATGCCTTCCGCGCCTGGCAAGTGCACCATGGTTCCCCTGACCTGGAACCGGCCAACGAATGCTACGACCGGGCTGAAATGGAGAAGCACTTGGCCGATCGGCCCTTGCGCAAGGACCTGCGGATCGCGCTCACCGGCGGTGGTAGGGTGGGGAAAGGCGCTATGGAAGTGCTGGACAAGCGCGGCGTCAAACGGGTTTCGGCGCACGAGTTCCTGAACACTGAGTTCAACGTTCCCGTGTATTGCGTGGCGGGCTCCGAAGCGATCTACGAGCGTTTGGACGGCAAGCCTTTCGACAAGCAGGCCTTCCACCGGGACCCGAGCGGGCATCGCAGCACGTTCACGCGGTTCGCGCACCGGGCCCACATCTACATGGCCTGCCACTTCTGGGATCCGCGCGGCCCGAAGTTGCTCAGCGCGGACGCTCTGCGTGATGAGCGCATTTCGTTGCGCGTGATCGCCGACATCAGTTGCGATGTGGGCGGTCCGATCGACAGTACGTTGCGCAGCACCACAATTGCCCAGCCGATGATGGGATACGATCGGGCCACAGCGACCGAATGCCCTGTTGGCAAGCCAGGCTCCATAACCGTTATGGCCGTGGACAACCTGCCGTGCGAACTCCCGCGCGATGCCAGCGAAGCCTTCGGTCGGGACTTGGTGGACAATGTCCTTCCGTGCTTCCTCGGGAACGACCCTACGGGCATGATCGACCGCGCGACCATCGTCAAGAACGGGGCGCTCACGGAGCGATACGCCTACCTCGCCGATTACGCTGCAGCGGGCTAGGCATCGCCCGGTTCCGGGACTACATTCGTTCCGTCTTCGGAACGCTTTCCCTTGTTGCGCTGGAAGACCTCGGTGGTTGAGCCTCGACTTGTCGGGGCTCTTCCTTTTCCGACCGGCAGTTATGGACAGATCGCGCATCGTGTGCGGTGATCCTGCCGAACCCCGGAACATGGCGTTGGATGAAGATCGTGGTGGGACGGAGTGCGGCATCCGGTCGTGGACCCCGGCATTTTCCGGGCCACCAAGAACAGTTGCAGTGAAGACCGTGATGGATGAAAGTGCCCGTCTATATTTCGCGGTCTACGGGCCCATCGCCCTAGCAGGATCCATGACACGGTTTTTCCTCCCGGCGACCCGGTTCTTCAAGCCACTTTGCCTTACGGTTGCAAGCCTTGCAGGCAGCGGCTTGGTCGCCCAGCAGTTCTACGACCTGGGCACCGGAACGCAAACGAACGCGAACAACGACTACCCCGCACCTTATGGGAACGATTGGCCCGGTAGCCGCCATCAAATGGTTGTCCTGGCAAGCGAGCTGAACGGGTTGGGGATGGGAGCCGGTGACATTGTGAGCATCGCCTTCAACGTGGCAACACCGCAGGGAACCCCGCTCCAAGGATTCACGCTCAGCCTTGGCACCACCACGGAGGCGGAAGCGCAGATACCGTGGATCACGGGCACGGCTCCGGTAATGGGCCCCGTCAGCTACACGGACGTCTTCGGTTGGAACACGCACGTGTTCGATGCTCCGTTCACGTGGGACGGCACCAGTAACCTCGTGGTGCAAACGTGCTTCTTCAACGGCAACGCAACGGCCAACGCCAGCATGTACTACACGCCGACGACGTTCAACAGCGTGACCTACAGAGCAACGCCGAACGGCAACGTGTGCACGAGCAATACGGGCCAACTGTTGCTTTCCACGGATCGTCCGAACATGCGCTTCGGGTTCGAACCGCCGTTGGCCGTGCCGGTGGCGCAGTTCTTGGTTTCCCCGACCATCTCCTGCAATGGCGTCGTTGATTTCTCGGATGAAACGTCGGGTGTGCCGGATGACTGGCAATGGGATTTCGGCGATGGTTCAACGGACACTGTCCAGGATCCCGAGCACACGTACTTGAGCGATGGCGTGTACATCGTGCAGCTCATCGCCAGCAACATCCTGGGCACGGACACCGCCTTCGGTACGGTGACCGTGAACATCAACGGCCCGCAGCCCGCGCCGGGATGCGTTGTTTCCAGTCCCGGCACTGTGGCAGGGTTCGGTATCACCAGTGTGGCCTATGGCGATGTGAGCGTTACGAGCGCCGACGCTCTGACTGAAGGATACGCGGACAGGGCCTGCATGATGGACACGGTGCTTGTGGGCACCAGTTTCGACCTGGCTGTTGCATGCGGGACCCTTACCACGCACAACGTTCGCGTTTGGATCGATTGGGACAACAGCGCCACCTTCGATGCCACGGAGCAGGTGGCCTCGGCGATCGCCGTCACCGGCATCAACGCTTCGATCAACGTGCCGGCAACCGCGGCGCTGAACACGCCGTTGCGCATGCGCATCATGGCGGACTATGATTTCAGTCCTTTCCCGCAACCATGCACCGATCCGCAGTTCGGGCAAGCCGAGGATTACGGCATCGTGGTGATCGAGAACCCGCTGCCGCCTGATGCAGAATTCAGCGCGGCACCGACCACTACATGCGACGGCATCGTGCAGTTCACGGATCTATCGCTCAACGTTCCAACCGGTTGGACATGGGACTTCGGTGACGGGAACGGCAGCAACGATCAGAACCCGTTGCACACTTACGCAGCCAGCGGCACCTACACGGTGAGCCTCACGGCCATCAACCCGAACGGTAGCGACACGGAAACACAGGTGAACGTTGTGGTCGTTGATCTGAACGGTCAGACCGCACCGCCGCTCTGCACCCCGCAAACCCAGAGCTGGTGCTGCGGCTATGGCATCCTTGGTGTTCAATTCGCGGGTATCAACAGCACCAGCCCTGATGGAAGTGAGGGCTACCAGGACCGCACATGCGGCAACCAGGCCGCGGTGACGGAAGGCAACAGCTATCCCATCAGCATTGCAACGGGCACCCAGAACAACTGCGATACCTATGTGTGGGTCGACCTGAACGGTGATGGTGACTTCACCGTCGGCGAACTGCTCTTCAGTGCATTGGGTACCACGAGCCCGAGCGGCACGGTGTACATACCGTCAAGCTCGGCCTTCGGTGTTCCCGTGCGCATACGGGTGGCCACGGAAGTCGTGGGAGAACTGACCGGCCCTTGCGATGCACCGCTCTTCGGGCAGGTTGAGGATTTCAGCGTGATCATCACGCAGAACACGAATCCGCCTTCAGCAGTGTTCAGCGCAGATCCCACCACAACTTGCGATGGGGTCGTGGATTTCACTGACCTGAGCACGAACCTGCCTCAAAGTTGGAGTTGGGATTTCGGTGATGGCAACGGCAGCTCGGTCCAGAACCCTACGCATACTTACGCCGCCCCAGGTACCTATACGGTGAGCCTCACCGTAACCAACAACAACGGCAGCGACACGGAAGTGCAGAACGGCTTGATCACGGTGCCTGAACCTGCGGCGTGCGATACCAATTTGGTGGACGACGCCCAGGACATCACCGACACGGATTGCACGGGCATCGTGGCCGACGATGGTGGACCTGACAATGACTACACACCGGGAAGCAGTGGGTTGTTCACCATCGCGCCGACCATCCCCGCCCAAGTGACCCTGACGTTCCTGTCGTTCGCCTTCGAGCCCAACGACGAACTGGTGATCTATGACGGCCCCGACGACCAAAGCCCGCTGATCGGTGCATACACTGGGCAGGGGCTCGGGGCGTTGGACAACAACGGCGTGTTCACCAGCACGAACGGTGCCTTGACCTTATGGCAGAACGCCAGCCCGGGCATGGTGGTGGACGACGGGTTCGTTGCAACATGGACCTGCAGCCCGGACGGCATTGTTGAGAACAGCGCTCCGTCGTTCCACTTGTCACCTGTTCCGGCCGACGACGTGCTGAACGTCTTCTTTGCACAGCGATCGGATGCCACGCTGACCATAATGAATGCGCTTGGGGCAGTGCTTGAGCAGCGCGCCATTGCCAGTGCCACGGAACGGACCATCATCGACGTAAGCGCGTGGCCGGCCGGTCTGTATGCCCTTGCCCTGAGCGACAACAGCGGCCGCAGCACCAAAACGTTCGTGGTGCGATGAACCTGAACCATCTGATCCGTGCAGAACGCATGAAGCGACTCTTCCCCCGCGCATTGGCCGCCGCCACCTTGTTGGTCGGCCTCAACGTGCAAGCCTCGCACTTGATAGGCGGCAACCTTGGATACACCTACGTGGGTGAGACGGCGCCGGGCAGCGGCATGTACCGGTACAACGTGTACATGCAGTTCTTCATGAACTGCGGCCCGGACAGCAACTGGGAGACGCTCTATGAACTCCTGGGGCAGAACTACAACACGCCGTTGGAGGTCGGTGCCTACATCCAGGACATCAATAACCCCAACGCGGACAAGGCGCTGTACCAAGTAGTGAACCTGACCTTCCAAGACAGCTTGCAGATCATTCCTGACCTGCCGGACGGCTGCACGGTGGGGCAGGGGCTCTGCACGGTGCAAGGCAACTTCCTCGGCACGATCGATCTGCCCTTGAACTTCGCGGGGTACCATCTCTATTTTCAGCTCTGCTGCCGCAACAACGACATCCTCAACCTTAACAACCCGGGCGGCACCGGGATCGGCTACTACGCTTTCGTACCACCGCCATTGGTGCAGAACAGCAGCCCGGTCTGGATCGGTATTCCCACACCGTTCCTCTGCATCAACGACACGAGCACCTTCGTCAACAGTGCCAGCGACCCGGACGGAGACCAGCTCATCTTCTCCTTTGAAGTGCCTTATGCAAGCGTTGACCAGGCCGGTGGATTGATCCCGCCGCCTTCACCGCTGCCCAACCCGGTTCCCACCGTTGCTTTTGCACCAGGCTTCAGCTTGGCGCAGCCGTTCGGCGCGGGTGGCTATTCCTTCATCAACGGTGCGACCGGACTAACGCAGTACATGCCGGTGCTGCAGGGAAACCATGTGGTGTCCGTTGAGGTGAAGGAGTACCGCAATGGCTTGTTGATCGGTCGTACACGAAGGGACCTTCAGCTGCAAGCCATTGTGTGCCCGCCGAACGCCACGCCCAACGTGAACGGCCAGTTGAACCTGAGCTATTCCGTTGCCGCTGGTGACCAACTGTGCTTCGATATGGACTTCGTTGACGCCGATGGCGATTCGCTCTACCTCACTGCGGCCGGCGCCATTTTCGATCCGTTGCTGTTCAGCCCGGCGGCGACCATCGGCGCGCCTGACAGTGCGCTGGCCGCCATCAGCGCCACGTTCTGCTGGGACACGGAATGCGACCAAGGTCAGGACCAGCCGTACCTCTTCAGCGTGAGCGTTAGTGACAACGGCTGCCCACCGAAGAACATCGATGTGGTCTTCCAAGTGACCGTGGTCCCGTTCGCAGGACCCGCTACGATCACCGGCCCTGCAGCGGTTTGCGGGAACAGCTCGGGAGTTGCATACTCCACCACCAATATCGCCAACGCGACCTATACATGGACCGTTACGGGTGGTTCACTAGCAACCCAGAACGGTAACAGCATCACGGTCAACTGGGGTGGAGCGGGTGCCGGCTCCGTGAGCGTGTTCGCGACCGATTCGCTGGGTTGTTCCTCAGCACCGATCAACCTGCCTGTAACGATCAATGCATTACCCGCTGCGGATGCGGGTCCTGATCAGCTGATCTGCCAGGGCGATAGCGTTGCCATCGGCGGCGCCCCAACCGGTCCGCCCGGCAGCACCTTCAATTGGAGCAACTCCGGTTCGTTGAGCAGTGGTAGCGCGGCCAACCCCTTCGCATCGCCGACCACTACCACCACTTATGTCGTTACCGTTGCGAATGCGGGTTGTGTGGCCACCGACACGGTGGTGGTGAACATCAGCAATGTGGCGGTGAGCGCCGGACCTGATGCCGTGATCTGCTCGGGTGATACGGCGCAGCTGCAAGCCAGTGGTGGTTCGGGCTACCTGTGGTCGCCGGGTGCTACGCTGAGCAATGATGCGATCGCGGATCCGCTGGCCTTCCCGACTTCCACCACTGTTTACGCAGTGCAGGTAACGGACAGCATCGGATGCGTGACCACGGACTCCGTGCAGGTGCTTGTGAATGAGCTGCCCATCGTTGATGCCGGCGCTGACAGCAGCATCTGCCTGAACACGTCGATCGTGCTCGGCGGTGCACCGACGGGCCCGGTCGGAAGCACTTTCGATTGGAACCAGGCCGGTACGCTCGATAGCGACACCTTGGCCAACCCGACCGCCACACCAACGCAGACCACCACCTACACTGTGACGGTTACCGATCTGAACGGATGTGTTGCGCAGGACAACATCGAGATAACTGTGCTGAACCTGCCCAACGTTGATGCGGGCCCCGATCAGAGCATTTGCCCCGGTGACAGTGCCCAGTTGAACGGAACGGCAGGCCCTGGTGCGACCTGGTCGCCCATCATCGGGTTGAGCGATCCCAACGACCTCGATCCGTTGGCCTCACCTCCGTCAACCACGGTTTATGTGCTGGAACGCACCGCGGCCAATGGTTGCAGTAACACCGACAGCGTTACAGTGGTCGTTTTCCCAGCGGCGCAGGCGAACGCTGGTCAGGACCAAAGCACCTGCCTGGGTGACACGGTGCAGCTGAACGTCACGGGAGGTACTGCGGTTTGGTCGCCTTCAACATCTCTGAGCGATCCGAACATCAGCAACCCATTGGCTTTCCCGGACACCACGACGCTTTACACCGTGGTGGTGACGGACGGCAATGGTTGTTCTGCAACCGACAGTGTGCTTGTGACCGTTACCGCGCCCATCAGTGCCGGCGGCGATGGCAGTGTGACCATCTGCAGCAACACGAGCGCATGGCTGTTCGACCACCTCGTAGGTCCTTATGATACGACAGGATCTTGGCTCAGCCCTGCTTTTGCGAACGACAATGCGGACTTCGACCCATCATTGGGCGACCAGCCAGGCACGTGGTACTATGTCGTTCAGGTTGCCAACTCAGCATGCCCTGCGGATACTGCGACGGTTGAGGTGGCCGTGAACCAACTGCCGGATGCAGGCTTCGGCGACAGTTTGACGGTTTGCAGCAGCGATGCGCCCTTTGACTTCCCGTTGAGCATCGGGGTGGATACCAATGGTGTATGGACGGGGCCCTTCAACCTGCCGAACGATGGCACCTATATCCCCGGCACCAGCGAGCAGGGCACGTACTCGTACATCCTCCTCGGCAGTGCGCCGTGCCCGAACGACACTGTGTTCTTCACAGTATCGGAAGTGCTTGCCCTCAACCCGGGCCAGAGCAACGCGGTAACCGCATGCGGAAGTGGTGTGCCGTTCAATTTGATCGACTCTTTGGGCGGCAATCCGGACCAGAACGGTTCGTGGACCGGCCCGAACAATCAACCGCACGGCAGCACGTTAGACCCTTCGGTGGATGATGATGGTACATACACGTACACCGTGGCAGGGGGCACCGCGTGCGAAGCCAGCACCACGTTGGAAGTGAACGTGCAAGTGCCTCCAGCTGATGCAGGCAACAACCTTGCGCTGTGCATCGGTGATACCGTGCAGTTGAATGCCAGCGGAGGAACGGATTACAGCTGGTCACCCGTAACCGACCTGAGCGATGCGGCCATTTCCGGCCCGCTCGCCTTCCCGACTTCCACCACCACCTACACCGTTAGCGTTACGGACGGGTTGGGGTGCGTTGCAACGGATTCCGTTGTCGTTACGGTGAACCCCCTGCCTGTGGCGGACGCTGGACCCGATGAGGCGGTGTGCACCGGAAGTTCCGTGAACATCGGCGGGAACCCCACCGGCCCCGGTGGTAGCACCTATGTGTGGTCGCCGAGCGCTGGCCTCAGCAGCACCACCAACGCCAATCCGGATGCTTCGCCCACGGACACAACGACCTACGTGGTGCAAGTGACCGATGGCAACACCTGCGTTCAGACGGATACGATGACGGTGGTCGTGTATGCATTGCCGAGCGTCTTCGCAGGCAATGACACGTCGTTCTGTACAAGCACCTCGGTGCAGCTGAATGCACAAGGTTCCGGCGACTTCGCATGGACGCCGACCGCCGGACTCAACGATCCGAACATCGCCAACCCGGTCGCGTCGCCTTCCGCGAACACCACTTACACGGTAACGCTAACGGACGGGAACGGCTGTGTGGCATCGGATGACATCAACGTGAGCATCGATCCGTTGCCCACCGTGGATGCCGGACCGGACCTGTGGGTGTGCCCTGGCTTCGGTGAGCAGTTGCAAGGCAGTGGCACTGGTACCTTCTCTTGGGCGCCTTCCACCGACCTGAACGATGCCAACGTGGCCAACCCCGTGGCCGACCCGCCGACCAGCACGGTCTATACGCTCACGGTAACCAGCGGCACGGGCTGCACGGCCAGCGATGCCATGACGCTCACCGTGAACAGCGACCCGCCTGTGGATGCAGGGCCCGACCAGTCGATCTGCTTGGGGCAGCAGGTGGTGATCGGTGGTGCGCCCACGAGCATTGCGGGGAGCTCCTACGCTTGGTCGCCCAGTGCCACGTTGAACAACCCAACGGACGGTAACCCGCTGGCCACGCCCACTGCGACAACCACTTACACCGTGGTGGTCACCAACGACACCTGCACCAGCAGTGATCAAGTGACGGTGCTAATCCAAGGCGTTGCTGAGGCGGCCTTCAATGTGCGCTTTGAACCAGGCTGCGATGGATTGCGCGCCTTCTTCACCGATCTGAGCACCGCTCCCGAGAGCTGGTTCTGGGATTTCGGCGGTGGAGCCACGAGCACCGAACAGAACCCGCAATACGTGCTCACCTATGGTCAGAGCATCGACGTGACCTTGACCATCACCGATGCGTTCGGTTGCACGGATGAAGTGACCCAGAACTACAACCCTGGCAACTACGAGGACAACGTTCAGCTGAGCGTGCCCAACGTGTTCACCCCGAACGGCGATGGCATGAACGATGTCTTTACGCTGAACACCGACGCTGAGCTAGGGCCTTGCACCAAGATGCTGGTGTACAACCGCTGGGGCCAGAAAGAGTTCGAGAGCCTTGGTGCCAACATCGTGTGGGACGGCCGCAACTTCGGTGGCATTGAGTGCACCACAGGTACATACTTCTACGTCATCGACGTCAAGGGCATGAGCTTCGAAGGCACCGTTTTCCTCAACCGGTAAACCACTACTGACCATGAAAGGGTTCGCACTGCTCGCCATTGCCGCCGCTGGCTACGGCGTTCATTCCTATAACTCGTCCGATTGCGTGAAAGGCGCAGGGGACGCGGTGAAGAAAGACCTGTCCGTTGGTGCGTTCCATGGGGTGCACGTCATGGGCTCCTTGTCGGTGGAGCTGACGCAAGCTGCCACGCAGAGCGTTCAGGTGGAAGGTCAGCCCAACCTGGTGGACCTCGTGGAGACCACCGTTGAGAACGGCATCTGGAAGATCGGAACGAGCAAGTGCTACAGCACCGACAAGCCGTTCGTGGTGCGCATCAATGTGCCGAGCATCGACCGCGTGGCCGTGATGGGCAGCGGCGATGTAAAGGGCAAGAACCAGTTCGGTGCCGATAAGGTGGACATCGACGTGCAAGGCAGTGGCGATGTGACCATGACCTTCAACTGCAAGAGCCTTGAAGCAACGGTGCAGGGCAGCGGCGACATCAAGTTGGGCGGCGAATGCCAGGAGCTGGTGGCCACCGTGCAGGGTAGCGGCGATGTGAAAGCCGTGGAGATGAAGAGCCAACGCGCCATGGCCACCGTCACTGGTAGTGGCGATGTTACCGTGGCCGTGCTCGAAAGCCTCAACGCCAAGGTGACCGGCAGCGGCGATGTGAAGTACAAAGGCAAGCCGAAGGAGGTGAAGAGCAGCATCACCGGCAGCGGCGATGTGAGCGAGCTGAAGTGATGCGCGACGCCAGTTGGTTTGCCGGTGCCCTAGTGCTCTTGGTGAGCGCATGCGGCGGAAACAACACGGAAGGCACGGCCACTGTGGTTGAGCCCCAGCGCGACACCTCCCATTGGCATGGCCCCAGCGCACTTGAGCGGGTGCACTTCCCCCAGGTAGCGGACAACATAAAGCACGACACGCTGGCGGTGCAGATCACCTTCGACCTGCTGGACGGCACGCATCTGATGGTCGCGGCCAATGCTGAAGAGACCTTTGAAGGATTGGCGCTATACCGCTACCGTGCTCGGCCGGACAGCAGCTCGGAAGTCTTGGCACGTTCTTCCCCCGCGTATGACAGCTGGACGATGTTCCCGACTTTCTTCAGGGCGCCGGACAAGTCGTGGCCGCTGGTGGTGTTCGCGAACTTCGGCGAGAAGCAGAGCTGGGGCCAGAAGTTGATGCTGTTGGACAGTAACGGGTTCTCGGATACCGGGTTCCTGGAGGTAGCGCTACCGGTGCGCGTCAACGAACAGGACTCGGCCTATCTGAAGCGTGAGAGCATAGCGCCGTTCTTGCGGTTGTTCGGCGATTCGCTCGAATTCGCGTGCGATAGCCTTTACATCTACGACGATGGTGCCGGAGGCCGGGACCGCATCGTTGCTGCACGCGCTGCGCGCTATGTGCTCGGCAATGGACAACCGATCCTGTACCTGGAAGGGCTGCAAGTAACGGCTGCCCCTCCGGACAGCCCCGCCCTCTAGCTCCTCAGACCATGCACTTCCACAGGGAGTGCCCGAGCCCCACGTTGTCGCGTTCTTCCACCACGCGCAGCCCGGCACGTTCCACCAGCGGCTTGAAGGTTTCAGCACGGTACATGCGGCTGTTGCCGTTGGCAATGGCCGTGAAGTAGAGCGATGTGGCGGCGAGCGAGAACGCTGCGGCCTCGTGTTCCTGCCGATCGATGAAGGTCTCCATGATCCATAGCACGGTGTCCTTGGTCATGGCTGCCCTGGCCTTGCGCAGGATGCTGACCACCTCTTCCTCACTGAAGCAATCCAGGAACTGGCTCATCCAGATCACATCGGCACCATCGGGCAACGTGCTGTTCGGGTCGAGCATGTCGCTGGGGACAGTGCGCAGACGATCCGCATGGCCGGCCGCTGTGATGTTGCGTTCCACTTCGCGCAGTTGCCCCGGTAGGTCCACCACCACCAGTTGCACATCGGCATCGTGGCGAAGGCAGGCGAGCGCCCACTTGCCCGTGTTGCCACCTACGTCCATCAGGGTCTTTGGCCGGTGCTCAAAGACGATCGGCAATGCCTCGGGGAAGGACCGGTCGCTGTAATAGTGGTCGAACGCGAACCAGCTCCTGCGCACCTGCTCCGGCAGGCTCTTGAGCGCCTGGTACACGGTCGGCCATTCACCGAACACTTTCAGGCCGCTGGGTCTTCCGGTGCGCAGTGCTTCCTCCAGGTGCATGGTGCCTTCGTAGCAGACGTCACCCACGAAATCCATGTTGGCGATCGTCATCTCGTCGCTGGCGAGCATGTAGCCCGTCTTGGTAACGCCGTAGCGTTCGCCTTTGCGCCAGAGCACCTCGCTGGTGAGGCCCATGTCAACGAGCACGGTGACCGCGTAATGGCTGAGCCCGCTCGTTTCCATCATGGCGCCGAAGTCCAAGCCGTCATCGCCTGACTTGTCCAATGCCTGGAGAAGGCCGGTCTTGCGCATGATCCAGCATGCCTGGAAAACGATGGGGCCGAAGGCGATGCGCTGCGCAGCGCTGCGTGCTTCGGCGGCGGTCGGACCCGTGTTGGTGCGTGCGGGGCGGCTCAAGGTTTTGATCGTCATGCGTGTTCCGGTTCTGCTGCCATGCTGTGGTGCCCGTTGCCATTGGTGCCGCCGAAGGCGGCTGCAATGGCGTCCAGTTTCGAACCACTTGTTTTTCCTTCAGCCTCCATGCGTACCACCTGCGCCAGGGTCTTCACAATACGGTCGTGCTTGCTCACGAAGGGGTTGTTGCGGTCCCAAACGTAGCCCGCCAACACGCTCACGATCTTTTCCTTGATGCTCTGGGTCAGTTCCGGTGCGAAGAAGATCGTGTGCAGATCGCCGTTGTACCATGCATCGATGTATGTGCGGAAGACCGCAGCGCCGTACCGTACTTCGTCCGCATAGTCCTTCTCCCAGTCCACCTTTTGCCCTGAGCGTTGCTTCAAGAAGAGCTTGGCGGCCATGAGCCCGCTGTTGGTGGCGAAGGCCACCCCACTGCTGAACACGGGATCGAGGAAGCCCGCGCAGTTGCCGGTGAGGACATAGTGTTTGCCGTGGAGCTTCTCGTTGTAATGAGCATAGTCGCGGATCACCTTGGGCTCCCACAGGAACCCCGGGTTCTCGTAGCGCGTCCCGAACGCTTTTTGGCGGTGCAGCATTTTGCGGAAGGCCTCGCTGGTGTTCGCGCTCTCCTCAATGGCGCTGAAGTGGCGCTTGTGGCCGACAAAACCAAGTGACGTGGTGCCGTTGCTGAACGGGATGCTCCAGAACCAAAGGTCGGTTTCCACGATCTCGAAGCTGATCTGCATCGGCTCCTTGTAGCCGTTGCGGTGCTCTTCCGTTTCGGGCACGTGCACGAACATGGCCATGCGGCCATCGCCCGATGGATCGTCCTTCAGTCCGAGCAGGCTCACTAGCGTGCCGCCGTAGCCACTACTGTCGATGATGAACGGTGCCTTCGCCACGAACGACTTGTCGCCTTTGCGCGCGTGCACCAGCGCATGGTCATCGGCTTCCAGGTCCACCTTGGTCACTTCATGCCCGAAGCGGATATCAACCCCGGCTGCAATGGCCGTGTCAGCCATCACCTTGTCGAAGTGTGCTCGTGGGACCTGCCAGGTCCACGTCCAGCCATCGGTGAAGTTCTCGGAGAACGCAAGGTCCAGGACGACCCCATCCCTGATGAAGCGGGCGCCGCGCTTGATGGCATAGTCCTGCTTCATCAACTCTGACAGCAGGCCGGCTTCGTCCCAATGGCCCATGCTCAAGGGCAATAGGCTTTCGCCGATCACGAACCGGGGGAACTCCGCCCGCTCCAGCACCAGCACTTTCAATCCTTGTTTGTTCAGATACGCACTGGTGACACTGCCCGATGGGCCTGCACCGATCACGATCACGTCGAATTCCTCCATGGTGGGTATTTGCTGCGCCTGCAGCGCTCAAGTGTTGCTCTTCCGCCGGTCGATGAAACGCTGAGGCTTCCGGGCGCCGGGCGGCAGGGCCAAAGTATCGATACGCCCCGCATCGGTCCTGACGATCGTTGGTGCTACACGGAGTTTCGCCCGGAGGACGTCCAAAACCGCAGGTTCAGCCTCAGCCGAAGCATCCAGCATCACCACCAACCGGTCGTTGCCCAGTTCATCGCTCTCGGCAATGGCCACATAGCTCCCGACTTGTCGGCAAGCCGCCAAGGCATCCAGCACTTGGGCAGGGAAAACGGTGGTGCCCTTGATCTTCAGGCGTTGCTGCTTGCGGCCGAGGACAGGCCCCAGCCGGCGCTCGTATCCGTTCGGGCCGGCACCTTCATGCCAAGCGCAGATATCCCCGGTGCGGAAGCGGAGCAATGGCATGCCTTCAACTCCGAAGGGCGTCACTACCACTTCGCCGGGTGTGCCCGCAGGAACGGGTTGGTTGTCGTCGCCGATCACTTCAACATGGATGAGGTCGTGCTGCACCACGGCACCCGAGGCGGGGGATCGCTCGGTGCTGGCCGTGCACATCTCCGTGCTGGCATAAGTGCTCACCAGGTCCACGGGCCAACCTTCGTTGATGCGCGTTGCCAAAGCGTTCGGGGCCAGATCAGCCGTGGTGATCGGTTCACCGATGCACACTACACGGCGTACACTGCTCGTTCGCGGATCGATGCCTTGCTCCCGCGCGAAGCCGATCATCCGCAGCAAGAACGAAGGCACGGCAATGAGCACGGTGGGCTTGAAACGTTGGATGGCATCCCATTGCGCGGCAGCATCACCAGGGCCCATGCGCACCATGGCCGCACCTATGCTGCGTACGCCCATCTGGTAGGCAAGCCCGGCCATGAAGCGCTTGTCGATGGTGGTCATCAACTGCAACGTGTCTGATGCTGTGACCCCGGCCATGCGCAGGCTATTGGCTTCGTTGATCGCAAGTCGCTGAAGGTCTTGCTCGGTCTGCGGAAGAGGAACCGGCTGGCCGGTGGTGCCGCTGGTGGTGGCATGGTCGCGGATGGCGCTTCGATCCACCGCGAGGAACTTGGCGTTGTGGGCTTCAAGCTGCTCCCGAACGGTGAATGGGAATGCCTTCAGGTCGTCCAAAGAGCGCAGGTCATCGGAGCTCATATGGTTCGCGGCCAAAAGCTCGCGGTACCACGGTGAACGACGTTGCAGATCGGCGATGTGCGCACGCAAACGATCCGCTTGTGCGGTGGCCCATTCTTGGGCGGTGAGCCGGGCCGCAGGCGTTGTCACTTCACTGCGTTGCATTCGTTCATCGCGTTCGTGATGCGTTCGCGCTCGGCCAGGCTTGCCACGGTATGCTCCAATGCCTGCGCGTAATACGCCGCTGCCTTCTTGTGTTCGCCCATGCTCCGGTACAGGTCGCCAAGATCGGCGTAGGTGAGGTAACTCTTCGGGTTGCTCGCGATGAAACGCTGTTCGTCAGCAGCGCTCAGGGAGTAAGCCTTTCCGGCCAGAACATGGTCGTGCAGTTCACCATGCATCTTGGCAAAAAAAGTGTGGCCCTGGCCCTCGGGTGAAGCCAGGAAGCCGTCCGCAGCAATGGTCAGCGCTTCATTGTGCACGGGTCCAGCAACGGTATTCGTGGCGCAACGGCTGAACACGGCCGTGAGGTCATAGCACACGAACGCACCTTCCTGGTAAGGGTAGGCGCTCACCCACACGCGGCGCTTCATGGGCTGGAACACGATACCGTGGTGCGCGATGAGCTGGTTGATGCTCATCGGATTGCCCATCCCGATGTCTTCGTTGTTCGGGCCTTTCCGGTCGCGGAGGATCCGCACGGCGGCTTCGGCATCCAAGCTGTCTTCGGCATCCAGCAACGTGTTCATGCGGTCCCAGCGCGTCTTGCTGTCGCTTCGCAGAAGGTTCGAGGTGTTCGCGTCGCTGTCCTTGAAGTGCGGGCTCTGGTAATGGTTGGCACAAACCAGGCGGTCGCCTTCGGTCGTGGTCACGTCCATGCCGTCGGGGGCCTTTTCGATAATGATCGCGCGGCCGTCGCGAGCGCTACCCACCAGGATGGACTCGCTCACAAAAACGTCGCGCCGTCCGGCTATGGCCACAGCGGAGTCAATGTTCGAAGCGTACTGAAGGATCTCTCGCGCCAGCAAACTGATCGGCGTTTTTGCGCCCCACGGCGTTGCGCTCTTCGCGGCGTTGATGGTAACGGTGAGACCCTCGGTGTTCATGCCGCTCGCAGCGCCCATGAAGCCGCCCCACGATACCGTCATGAACGGGATCCCGTGACGGGGCCGGATAAAGGTGATGAGCTTGTCCTTGGCGAACTCCTCGCCCATGTAGAAGTCGAAGTTCCGCCCGATGAGCAACTCGCCGTCAATAGTGGCGCTGTCCCAAGCAGCGAAACTGGTGCACCCCACCAAGGCAAGGTCCTGCAGGGCATGACCGATGTCGTGCGCCGCGTGGTAGTTCAGCGCCCGATGGTATTTCGGGCCCACGAAATCGTAGGCATCGCTGAACGAGCGGCTCACACCGAAGATCTCGCGCTCGAACTCGTCAGGCACATGTTCCGGCAGGTCGCGGTTGAACCATGCCGTGATGTACTTCAGCGACTTCAGCCATCCCTCGTTGGGCACCAACGCGCGTAAGCGGTCCACGAAGATCTCCTCCTGCTTCACCACCAGTTCTTGGGCGAGCACACCGTAAGTGAGCCCCCGTTGCAGGTCGTCACCTTCAACATACACCTCGTAAAGCCCATGATCGTTGCGCCCCAACCAGTTGTGGCCCGATCGCCAGCGGCCTTCGGCGTCCATGCTGCGCTCCGGGAGTTGAAGTACATCGGCGGAAGTCACTGGCTCAGGTACCCGCACCGTGAAGTAGAACCAGGTGAGCAGCACGCCCATCAGCAACGCGCTGAACACGACAATGCGCAGCAAGCGACGACGCCACCGGCCGGGACGAGGAGTGCGAACCATCTGCTGGTCTGTGGTCATCACTTCAGAAGCCCACGGCGAAACCGCCACCAACGAAGGGTGTTCCCCGCAAGTAAGGACTTCGCGGATCCTGCAGAACGTCCCACAGCACGGTGAAGGTCATGTACGTGCGGCCACCAAGGCTCGCCGAATAGCCGCCACCGACCAAGAGGAACGGGACCCATGTCCGCCCGAGCCTCGCCGTCGCCCGATCGATGTAGCCGACCATGTTCATGTGGTTGAACTCGGCATGGGCGAACAACTGCGGCAGCAGCCGGTAGCGTGTGAACGTGCGGTAGCCGTAGGTGCTGAAACCGCTGTTCGCACCGTATGCGTTCCAGCGGGTGTAGTTATAGCTGCCACCGACGCCCACGCTCCACTTGTTATTGCGGTCGATCTTGTAGCCGACCACCGGGTCGATGCCGATGTTGGTGGTGGTGCCGAACTGGAGGTTCAAACCCCCGCCGAAGAACAGGCGTTCCTTCACTGGGCGCGTGTCCTTCTCCTCATCCTCTTCCTCTGTGGCGTCTTCTTCTTCATCCTGCGCAAGCACGGGGACAGCGGCCATGGTGAGCAAGGCCAGCAGGCCAAGTCGCATCCAGCGCATCAGATCGGTCTTCATGTTCTGGTCCGAAAAGTAGCCCGGCCCAGGCAACCATCAGGCCGTGCGCCGCCGCCGCAGCGACCGCGGGCCGTAATCGCGCTCGAAGGCAAGGGACAGCATCAGCCCGCGACAGGTCATCCAGAGCAGGAAGGCGGCCCAAACGGCGTGCAACTCCCAGCCCAAGTGGTCGCCCACGATGGCCACGGGCAGGAACACGCCGAAGGTGGAAATGAGCAGGACGTTGCGCAGGCTCTTGCCATCGCCGAAGCCTTTGAAGATGCCATCGAAGGCGAAGGCCACCGCGTTGATCGGCTGCGTGATGATCACCAGCCAGAACACACCATTGAACAGCAAGAGCGCACCGGCGCTTTCGGTGAACATGCCACCGATCCACGGGTAGGAGATGCCATAGATCACAGCGAGGATGATGCCGATGAGCACGCTGCGCCGCACCACCTGCCAGCTTACGCGGTACAGTTCCTTCAAGTTGCGCTCACCGCTGAAACGGCCCACAAGCACACTGCCCGCGGCGGCGTAGCCATCGATGAAGAAGGCGCTGAAGAGCCAGATGTTCATGGCCGCGCTATGGGCCGCGCTGTGCAGCACGCCGTGTCCGGTGGCCAGGCGTGCACCGAAGTAGTAGCACGCGTTGAGGGCGATGGTGCGCGCGAACAGATTGCCGCTGAGCAACCACAACGAGGCCAGCTCCGGATGCCGCCATGTGCGCGGGAACAGCTCGAACGGCGTGCGCAGTTTCAGCACCACGATGGCCGTGAAGAACATGGTGATCTGCGCCGCGAAGCTGGACCACGACGACCCCACCACGCCGAGCGCAGGGACATCGTTCCACCCGAAGATCAGCACCGGGTTCAACGCAAGGTTCACCGCTGCACCGATGATGCTGATCCACATGCTCCACCGCATGTTCTGGATGCCACGGAACGCACCCGTCATGGCGAACGTGGCCAGCACGAAGGGGAAGCCGAAGCTGCGCACGTGGAAGTAGTCCACTGCCAGGCGCAGCACTTCGCCATCGGCATTGTACAACCGGAAGATCTCTTCCGAGAACGCATTGGTGATGCTGAAGAAGACGAGCCCCAGTCCGAAGTTCATCCAGATGGCCAGTGGCACCAGGCCTAGGATGCCGCTGAGGCGTTGCTCGCCATAGTAGCGTGCCACCACGGCAAGCACCGCGCTGCGCGTTTGGGCCAGCACCCAAACCACCAGCAGGAAGAAACTGCTGCCGATGCCAACGGCAGCCACCGAGGCATCGCCGAGCTCGCGCACGAACCCCATGTCCACCAGCGCGATCACCGGCTCAGCGATGCCACTGATGATGGCAGGCACCGCCAGATGGTCCAGTTCGCGGCGGGTGAGCGGGTGCGGGGATCTTGGCAAAGCGGGTGCGAAGATCGGCCTTCGGCGCGCGGGTAACTTGCCCCTATGCCTGCACCGGTTGATCCGACCACCTTCAGCAGCACGCAGGAGTTGCGACGGTGGTTGCAACGGAACCACACGTCAGCCGCTGAGCTCTGGGCTGAACTCGTGAAGCAAGCCGCAGCTGGCGATGGCGTCACCTATCAGGAGGCCGCGGACCTCATGCTGTGCTTCGGCTGGACGGAAGCGGTGCGCTACGGAAGCACCACCAATCGTTTCGTGATGCGCTTCGTGCCGCGCCGGAAGAAGAGCATTTGGAGTTCGCGGAACATCAAGCGGGCGCAAGAACTCATCGCGGCTGGGGAGATGACACCTGCCGGCTTGGCTGCGTTCGAGGACCGTGACGTTGTGCGCAGCGAGCAGTACAGCTACGAGCGCAACGCCGTTGGACTTTCACCGGCGTACGAGAAGCGCTTCAAGGCCAACAAGCCTGCCTGGGCCTGGTGGAAAGCCGCGCCCATGAGCTACACCAAAGCCGCAGCGTGGTGGGTAATGAGCGCCAAGCAGGAAGCTACGCGCGAGCGGCGGTTCGTGATGCTATTGGAGCACTGCTCGAAAGGGAAGAAGCTGAAGCTGTTCACAAGGCCCGGGGAGAGGTGAACTCATCACTCTAATCCGAAAAGAGAACTGTGTTCACTGCGGCACGCAACGGGTCGTGCCAGCGGTTCTCAACCCCTGGTTTCTCTCCTAGCTCAACTATCACGTTAGCGGTCGATGTGGCCTGCTGGGCATGGACAGAAATTCCCAGCACATACTGGTTGTTCTCAACAACCGCCACAATGCGCATCCTGCCGCCCAATCCCGGACCTTGGATTGCGTACTCGATGTGAGCCTGAACTCCGTACGTCGCTTCTCTTGGGCCTTCGCTTACGAGCGTTAGCCGCGCATCCCGCTCTTGAAGACGGTGGTGAGCATAGAGTGCTACACTATCGATGGCTTCTCGGATCTGATTATCGCCGAGCACCTCATTGTAGAGCCTTTCCGCTCGTTCAGCTTCTTCGACCCATGCACGATTTGTGGCTGCCTGTTCGGCCGCCTTCTGGGCATCTTGCGCCCTTCGGGCGTCGAGTAAGTTCTCTAGATTCATCTGACACGGAACCTCGATGAGTGAGGTCGTGCAAGTGTAAGCACCTACGAGTGCGGCTTGATGCCTGTGCCTTAGGTAGTTATCAAGAAGATTTGCACCACCGCTCGGACTGCCCCAATCGACTGGTCACCCCATCCTCCTCTCCAATCCCTCCTGCAACGCCGCCATGAACTTGTCCGTGGCGAGGTAGTGTTCGGCAGAGACCTTCTCGCCGTGGATGCAGACCGCGAGGGCGGGTATCTGGTTCACTTGACTGTCATTTGCCGTTGGATGAAATCGCCAAGGAGTGGTACGGCGAAGCTGTATCTGCCATGTCGGTTCTTGAACACCAAACCGTTCTCCGAGAGCTTCGAAAGCATCTGGGTCACTTGGCTTGGACTGAATCCTTTGGAAAGCTCGGAGGAGGCGCGTTCAACTATCTGCTGCACGCTGAATTCGTCGTTGGCGTTCTTGAGACCGGCTATCACAGAAAGCAACTCCCTTTGCCGGTCCGTGACTTTGTTCCAACGGCCAGCATAGAAGTCCGAGTCCAGCTTCCGCACGATCTGCCCCACGCTGACCATGGGCTTTACAACTCCCCTTGCCTGTTGCTGCAAGAAGCTGTCGAAACACTCTCGGCATATGAACTGGATGAAGTAGGGGTATCCGCCGGAGCTTGAGATGATCTCTTTGATCTCGCGCTCCTCGAAGCTCACTGGACAGCTCTGTTGTTGAATGGGGCGTTGGATCGCTTCTCGCGATGCTTTTGAGTTGAGCTTGTCGAGCATCGTGACGTGGAACATCCTTTCAGCGAACGTCCGCGCCTCGACGAGCTTGGGGAACAGGGTTGGCAGGCCTGTGAGCACCAGCATGTACAAGAAGCCCTTTTTTTGCAAGGACTGGAAAACCTCAAGGAGCAAGGAGAGGGGGTATTGTCCTTGAACTGCTTGATCGGACAGGTTCTGGGCCTCATCGTATGCCAGGATGATCCCTTTGATCTTGGTGGGTTGCAGTGCGTGCCAAACAAGCTCGAGCACGGCCTTCAATTTGTCCGCGACCAAGCCCGGCGTGCTCGTATAAACGCTTTCCAGCAATTCGTAGCTCAGTAGCACTGGCTCCTTTCGTGGTGTGGCCTTGAAACCAACGCGAGGATGTTCTTGTTCGGCGATCTGCAATCCCGTGACCAGTGGGGCCAAGTCGGCCATCACGCGGATCGCCAGGTTATGTTCGCTCACCGTAGCTGATTCGCTCAGATCGGTGCCTGCCCATAACCAGCCGTGCTTCAGTGCGATCGGCTTGAAGGTTTCCAGAAGGACGGTCTTCCCAACACCGCGGAGGCCGGTGAGAATGAGATTGTCAAGAACCACGTCCTGTTCGAGCATCTTCTCGAACTCGCGTTTTTCCTCTTCGCGCCCAGCCAGATAGGGCGGTGGGTGTCCTGCACCAGGACGGAACGGGTTAGTGAACTTTGGAGAGGCCATGAACGTTCTTTATGAACACAAACGTAGATGAATGAATTTAGTTGTGCAACTAAATTCATTGAACAAGCTATCGTTTTGTGAACTGCTTGACCGGTCACGCCATCCTCCGTTCCAACCCCTCCCTCAGCGCAGCCATGAACTTATCCGTGGTGAGGTAGTGCTCGGCAGAGACCTTCTCGCCGTGGATGCACACCGCAAGGTCCTTGGTCATCTGGCCTTCTTCCACCGTTTCGATGCAGGTGCGCTCCAAGGTTTTGGCGAACTTGATGAGCGCCTCATTGCCATCGAGCTTGCCACGGAAGGCTAGGCCTTGCGTCCACGCGAAGATGCTGGCGATGGGGTTGGTGCTGGTGGGTTTGCCTTCCTGGTGGTTGCGGTAGTGGCGCGTAACGGTGCCGTGCGCGGCTTCCGCTTCGATCGTCTTGCCGTCGGGGGTGATGAGCACGCTGGTCATCAGGCCCAGTGAACCGAAGCCCTGTGCAACGATGTCGCTCTGCACGTCGCCGTCGTAGTTCTTGCACGCCCAGATGAAACCGCCGCTCCACTTCAGCGCGCTGGCCACCATGTCGTCGATGAGGCGGTGCTCGTAGGTGATGCCGGCTTCCTTGAACGCGGCTGCGTAGTCCTTCTCGTAAACGCTTTGGAAGATGTCCTTGAAGCGGCCGTCGTACTTCTTCAGGATGGTGTTCTTGCTGCTGAAGTACAGTGGCCATTTCTTCTGCAAGGCCAGGTTGAAGCAGCTGCGGGCGAACCCGTCGATGCTCTCGTCGGTGTTGTACATGCTCAGCGCCACGCCATCGCCTTCGAAGTCGTACACGTTCCAGCTGGTGGCCGGACTTCCGTCGGCAGGTTGGAAGGTGAGCGTGAGCTTGCCCTTGCCTTTGATGACGGCATCGGTGGCGCGGTACTGGTCGCCGAACGCGTGGCGACCGATGACGATGGGCTTTGTCCAACCGGGCACCAGACGCGGGATGTTCTTGATGACGATCGGCTCGCGGAACACGGTGCCGTTGAGGATGTTGCGGATGGTGCCGTTGGGGCTCTTCCACATCTGCTTCAACCCGAACTCCGTAACGCGTGCCTCGTCCGGGGTGATGGTGGCGCACTTGATGCCCACGCTGTGCTTCAGGATGGCCTTGGCGCTGTCCACGGTCACCTTGTCGTCGGTGGCGTCGCGGTGCTGAATGCCGAGATCGTAATAGTCGATGGGCACTTCCACGTAGGGCAGGATCAGTTGCTCCTTGATCCACTGCCAGATGATGCGGGTCATTTCATCACCATCGAGTTCCACTACGGGGTTGGCCACCTTGATCTTCGACATGGTACGTGCTGGGGTTTTTGCGCGGGCGAAAGTAGGGGCGGCCGGTAAAGAAGATCGAACCGCAACGACGCGACGGACGCAACGGTGGCGCCACGCGAAGTTCAACGGTGAGCAACGAGTTTCCGGAACGTTGCGCTCGTTGCGCCGTTGCGGTGCGTATTTCCCTCAGCGCACCAGCGTCACATGACCGAAGTACTGCCGGTCGATGCTCTCGTACCTGTCCACCAGGTCCAGGCGCCAAGCGTACACACCTTGGGTCTGCTCAGCGCCGCTCACCTTGCCGTCCCACCATTGTCCGGGGTCGTTGGTGACGAAGACCGGCTGGCCCCAGCGATCGAACACGGTGAACTCGAATTCCTTGTCCGAGATGCCTTGGCCCAAGGGACCGAAGTGATCGTTCACGCCATCGCCGTCAGGTGTGAAGGCGTTCGGCACGTAAACCGAGAACACACCTTCGATGAACACCAGCTTCATGATGCTGTCAGGACATCCGAATTCGTTGGTGACGTGCAGCCAAACGGGGTACGTGGCTTCTTCGGTCTCGGGGAAGAGCACAACGGGGTCGGGAAAGAAGGCGGAGTCGGGGTCGCAGTCGGCGCCGAAGCTCCACGCCCAGGACACGTCGAACTGCGACTGGTTGAAGAAGGCCACCTGGGGGTCGAGGATGTTGGCCACTTCGGGCGTCCACCGGAAATCGGCGATGGGGTAGGGCCGTGCGCAGATGAACTGCGGGAATGTGGTGTCGCCTACGCAGCCTTCAGGTGAATAGACCGTGAGCGTCACATCGTAACAGCCCACGTTGGCGTAGCTGTTGAACGCGGTTGCGCAGCCCGTGGCCGTGTTGCCGTCGCCGAAATTCCAGACGCAGTCGGTGCCCACGTCGTCAGGGTCGGTCGTGTTGGTGAAGTTGATCTCCGCCGGGAAGCAGTCTTCGCGTTTGTCAACCGTGAAGTCCGGTTCGGGAGCGCGGTACCATTGCACATGCACGGTGTCGCGTACGATGGGTGTGTTGCAGTTGTCGTTCAGTGTTACCACGTAGTCGGTTCCGAAAGCCGAGGGAACCACCATGATGGTGTCACCCGCTCCGACCACGCCAGCACCTATCTCGTTCCACACCAGTGTGTACGGCCCCCCATTGCCGCCACCTGGCAGGGCGGTGAGTTCTGCATCACCGCCAATACAGATACTGTCCGGCGCATTGGCCAACACGCTCAACGCGGGCAGCACCGTCACCGTCGTCTGCACGGGCAAGGAGGTACAGCCCAGTATATCGGTGGCGGTCGCTTGGTACATCGTGGTCGCGCTCGGGGTCACCGTGTGCGGACCATCTCCCATAAGACCTTGGTTCCAGCTGTACGAGTAACCACCGTTACCACCCACCGCGCTCGCTGAAATGATCGCAGAGGTGCTCAGGCAGATCGTGGTATCGCTAACGCTGGCTACCACGGGGGCTGGCTCGGCGATGTAGAAGGTCGTATCGTGCGTGCAGCCTATCGGTTCGGCGAGCACCAAGGTGTACGTGCCCTCGGCCAGGCCGCTCAATGTGGTGCCTGCGTTCGTTGTGGTGGCAAGCACGCTGGTGTTGTTCGCATCGAACACTTCCCAGTTCCAAGCCGGACCAGCAGTGCCCCAGGGCTCCACTTCAACGTAGCCATCGCTATCGCCGTTGCAGGTGGTCTGGTAAGGCGTTACGGTATTGAAGCCGAACGGAGGGATGACGTAGATCGTCACCGTATCACGGTTCACGCATGTGCTCTGCAGGTCGCTCACCACTTCGTAGGTGGTGGTGTTCGCCGGTGTGGCAACAGGGTCGGCGCAGGGGTTGCACGAAAAGTTCACGCCCAATTGGATCGGATCGCCGCTGAGCACGCTCCAGGTGAAAACGGTACCGCCGATGGTGGTGAGGGTCACAGGCGCCGGTTCGCACAGCAAGGAATCCTCCACGGTCAGGGTCCTTGGCAGGAAGAGAACGGTGATCGTCTGCTGTGCAAGACCGGTCACCGGGCACGCATCGTCTTCGGCCACAACGGAAAACGTGGTGACCGGGCTGGTGCCGGCAATGGCCGTCCAGCAAACCGTTGCCGTGGCCGGGTTGACGCCCGTTTGGGTGAACGTGGCGCCGGGCAGGGCCAAAGTGATGTTCGACGAGAGCGTGAGGGTGTCACCAACATCCGCGTCCGTGAACGTCAGGTCCATGCAGAACTGATCGCCCAGGCACATCTCCAAACTGGTGGGGCCGGTGGAAAGCGCGGTGCCGCTGAAGTTGGTGTAGGCTGCCGGTGCCATCGGCGGAATGTTGGTGCAGGCGATCACAGTGAACTGCATGTCGCGCATCACACTGCCCACGAGGTTGCCATTGCTGTCGTATTGGTCCACTTGCACCACCACGATGTAGTTACCGGTCACCGCCACGTTGAAGGCTACCTCACCCGTGTTGGGGTCCAACGTGATGCCGGGCACAGGATTGGAACCGGAGAAACCCGCACCATAGGTCAAGTAGCTGTTGTTGAACATCTGCCCGGGCACGAACGAGAACACCAACGAATCACCGTCGGGATCGAAGACACCGTAGTTGTACGATACAGGGAAGCCGGCGCAGACGTACGGTATCGGCTGAGCGGTGAAGATCGGGGAGTTGTTGCACGGCGCGGTGGCTGTGTTCAACACGGCTTCGGCCCAGATATCGTCCAAGTTGCTCGTGGGCACGTTGGCCGAAACGTTCCGGCAGCAGGTTCCCCAGCCCACCGTCCAACTGTTGCACGGTGGGTTCAGGGTCACGATGCCCTGATAGGTGTAGTACTCCATGCCGGGCAGGCCACCACCACCGCAGGTGCTGTTGGGCAGATCGGTCGGGCACAACTGGCTGATCTCGTAACCAGTGCCCGGCGCTTGCTGCAAGGTGACCGTGAGGCTTTGCCCGCACGAGCTTGTGATCTCCACATCCTCGGTATTGCTCATGGTGATCCCATCGCAATCCCTGAAGATGTTCAGGGTGATCATGTACTGGTTGTTGCCCAAGCACTCGTAGCCGATGTCCACGCCGCTCACGTGTGAGGCTGCGGAGAACAGGGGCAAAAGGCAGGCGAACAGGAACGGAAGGACGGTGCGGGGCAGGGATCGTACCATCAGGTTGGTTTTCAGCGGCCGTGAAAGTAGGCCATCAGTGGGGTTCAGGGCCTTGACGCTCAACGGCGCCGGAAGTTGTCCGGCCCCTTATCCCAAGTCAAGGTCCAATGCGTCCCGCAAGCCGATGAGCGCCGGATTCTTCTCGGCCATGATGTTGAACCTGTCGCGGGCGGTGTAGCGCGGGCGTGCATCGGCTACGGCCTCCTTCACGATGCTCAGTTCCAAAGCGGGGTCGCTCAATTCGTTCCGCAGGTGCTCCACCAGCCCGGCCTTTTGCTCGCGCAGGTCCTTCTCCTGCACTTCGTTGATGATGGCGAACTGCACGGTGTGGGCCCCGGTAACCATGGGCTCTTTCCACATCAGGGTGGCGTGGAAGCTGCTCTTGCCCTCGCGCTTCTTCGTTAGGGCGTAGTCCTTCCAGACCATCCGCACGGCCGCTTCGCTCAACGGCCGGGCATCGGGGGCGGCCATGGCGGCAGGTGCCACTTCCACGGGCCCGTTGGCTGTTCCCTGGGCCGGTCGCTCCAGGCTCTGCTTCAAGCTGGGCGTAACGGAGATGCGTGGCTTGGCCGTGGCCAGCGGGGGGGTGGGTGTTCCCTTGGGTTGCACTGGCGAACCGCTCGGCTCGCTCACCAATACCTCGGCCATTTCGGGTTCAGGCAGAGGAGCTGAACGAGCAGGAACGGGCTGTTCCGGGCCTTTGGGGGCCGGTGGCGTGGCCCTAACGCTTACGTCAGGACTTTTTTTTTCAGGGGTACCCTCGCCGCTGCCCAAGCGGCAGAGCTGGATGAGGGTCAGTTCCACCAGGAGGCGCGCGTCCTTGCTCAGCTTGTACTGTGAGTCGCACAGCCCGATGCGTTCGAGAGCTTGCACCAGCACGTCGCGCGGGGCGGCCTTCGCCTGAACCGTGTAGCGGGCGGCCAGTTCATCGCTCACTTCCAGCAGCGGCAGTGTGCGCGGATCCTGGCTCACGAGCAGGTCACGCAAGTGGCGGCCGAGCCCGGCAATGAAGAGGTGCCCATCGAAGCCATTGGCCAGGATGGTGTTGTACTCGACCAAACAGCCGGGCACATCGCCCTTCAGCACGCAGTCCGTTACACTGAAGTAGTGCTCATGGTCCAGCACGTTCAGGTTCTTCACCACGTCCTGGTAGGTGAGCTTCCGGCCACCGAAGCTCACCAGTTGGTCGAAGATGCTCAGTGCGTCCCGCAAGCCGCCATCGGCCTTTTGGGCTATCACATGCAAGGCCTGTTGCTCCGCTTGGATGCCCTCGCGGTCGGCGATACCCTGCAAGTGCTTCACAATGTCCGTGAGCGAGATGCGCCGGAAGTCGAAGACCTGACAACGGCTCAGGATGGTGGGCAGGATCTTGTGCTTCTCCGTGGTGGCCAGGATGAAGATGGCGTAGCTCGGCGGCTCCTCCAGTGTCTTCAGGAAAGCGTTGAACGCCGCCTGGCTGAGCATGTGCACCTCGTCGATGATGTACACCTTCTTGGTGCCGACCTGCGGCGCAATGCTCACTTGCAGGATCAAGTTCCGGATGTCCTCTACACTGTTGTTGCTGGCGGCATCAAGTTCGAAAACGCTCAAGCTGTGGCCTTCATCGAAGGTGCGGCAGGGCGCACATTCGCCACAGGTGGTCAGGTCATCCTTGAGGTTCTCGCAGTTCAGGGTCCGGGCAAGGATGCGGGCACACGTGGTTTTGCCCACGCCACGGGGGCCGGTGAAGAGGAATGCCTGGGCCACATGGTTGCTGCGGATGGCGGCCATCAGGGTGCTGGTCACCGCCTCTTGGCCGACCACCGTATCGAAGGTGGCCGGGCGGTACTTGCGCGCGCTGACGACGAATTTTTCCTGCTGCATGCTGAAGGGCGCCGAAGATAAACCGATGCCTATCCGCACCTCCGACAGGTTTTCAACGCGGCATGACGACGACGGTGGGTGACCCGGGAGACGGATCACCATGAAGGGTACGGCCATTGCAGGCCGGTATCTTCGCGCCGCCCAACATGAACCACCGCATTGTACTGCTGCCCGCGCTCCTTGCGGCTTTCCTTGTTTCCAACGGCCAGAACGCCACCGACGCCCAGGGTCGCAAGCAAGGTGCGTGGAGCAAGAGCTGGCCCAATGGCCAGGTGCGCTACAAGGGGCAGTTCAACGACGACAAGCCCATGGGCGAGTTCACGCACTGGAACGAGGACGGGCTGATCACCAGCAAGCAGGTCTTCACGGCGGACGGCAAGAACTCACGTGCACAGCATTTCCATGCCAACGGCAAACTGATGGCCGTCGGCAACTACGCGGGGCAGTCCAAGGACAGCCTGTGGAACTACTTCGATGAAGCTGGGCTGCTGCGGAAGGTGGAACGCTACCGCACCGGTGCGCTTCACGGCGACGAAGTGAGCTACTTCCCCGATGGCAAAGAGGCCGAACGCACGGGTTACCAAAACGACAGGAAGCACGGCCCGTGGAAGCAGTGGTATTCCGATGGGACCGTTAAGGCCGAAGGCAACTATGTGAACGGTGAGCCCGACGGCCGCATGACCTGGTATTACCCGACCGGCAAGAAGGAGATCGAGGGGAACACGGTGAACGGGAGCAAGGACGGCACCTGGTTCTACTGGAACGTGGACGGTACCATCCAACTTCAGATGGTCTTCGCCAAGGGCGAAATGGTGAAGGCTAAAAAGGAGAACGGTGTCTTCAAGGACTACTACGAGGACGAGCAATTGAAAGAGGAGGTCACCTGGAAGAACGGCCAATTGAACGGCCCGTTCACCGAGTGGTACAACAACGGAACTTGGGTGGACAAGCCCATGACACCAACGCCCGAAGGTGTGTTCGCCGGCGAACAGCAGCGGGAGCTCAAGGGCCAGACCAAGAAGCGTGAAGGTGCCTACGTGAACGGCCAGTTGCACGGTGCCGTGAAGCACTACGATGAAAAGGGTTCGCTGGTCCGTACGGAGCATTACACCAACGGAGCCCTTAGCAGCACAGCGCCATGAGCAAACACGGACGCGTGCTGGTGGCCATGAGCGGCGGTGTGGACAGCTCCGTTGCAGCGCTCATGCTGCATGAGGAGGGCTTCGAGGTCATCGGGGTCACCATGAAAACATGGGACTATGCCGATGCCAGCGGTGGTAAGCGCATCACGGGCTGCTGCGATCTGGACAGCATCGCCGACGCGCGCAACATGGCGGTGAGCCGCGGCTTCCACCACATCATCCTCGATATCCGGGAGGAATTCGGCGAGCACATCATCGGCAACTTCACCACGGAGTACATGGCCGGCCGCACGCCCAACCCCTGTGTGTTGTGCAATACCTTCATCAAGTGGGAAGCCTTGCTGAAGCGCGCCGACATGATGGACTGCCCCATAATCGCCACAGGGCACTACGCCAACGTGCGCGAGGAACGCATTTCACCCTTCCCTACCGGGGAAGGGGCCGGGATGGGGTCGAACGGATCAGCGATGGGGTCACGATGGATCGTGTCGAAAGGCCTCGATGCTTCCAAGGACCAGAGCTATGTGCTTTGGGGGCTCGAGCAGAAGAACCTGGCTCGCACACGGTTCCCCATCGGCGGCTTCACCAAGGCGCACATCCGCGAGATGGCCATGGAGAGCGGGTTCCCCGAACTGGCGCAGAAAAGCGAGAGCTACGAGATCTGCTTCATACCCGATAACGATTACCGTGGCTTCCTCAAGCGCAAGGAACCCGAGGCCACGAAACGCCTCAGCAACGGCGTTTTCGTGAGCACGGCGGGCGAGGTCATCGGCCAGCACGATGGTTATCCGTTCTTCACCATCGGCCAGCGCAAAGGCCTGGGCATCGCGACCGGTCAGCCGTTGTACGTCACCGACATCGACCCCAGCACCAACGTGGTTATGCTGGGCAACAAGGCCGACCTCGACAAACAAGTGATGTGGGTGCGCCAGCCCAACTTCGTGAAACTGCCCGCGCTGCAAGGCGAGGTGGAGGCCGTTACCAAGGTGCGCTACAAGGACAAAGGCACGCCGAGCACCCTGCACATGGACGGTGAACGTGTGCGTGTGGAATTCCACGCCAAGGTGGCAGGCATCGCACCCGGGCAGAGTGCCGTCTTTTACGATGGCGACGATGTGCTCGGCGGAGGGTTCATCGATCGCGAACGGCCATGAAGAAGCCCATCCTGTTCCTCGGTTCGCTCTTGTTCCTGTTGCACGGGTGCAAGGACGATGAGATAATGCCCACCGACCTGGGCTATGGTTATTGGCCCACCAACACCGGCCATTGGGTGGAGTACCAAGTGGACAGCGTGTGGCAGGAGGATGAGGTTGGCCTGCGGATAACGGCGAGCTATCGCGCCATGGAGGTCATCGACAGCCAGTACGTGGATGCCGAGGGCCGGCCAAGCCAGCGTATCGAACGCTTTGTGCTTGATCCGGTGGACAGCACCTGGGTCATCAAGGACATCTGGACGCAGACGGTGACAGCCACCTACGCCGAGAAGACAGAGGAGAACCTGCGGAAGTTGCGCCTCGCTTTCCCCGTGCGTGACTACCAGATCTGGAACATGAACGAATTCGTCAGCGACGATGGGCTCTACTTCACGACCGACGATGCGAACTTCGAGGTGGAGTTCGATGAGATCGACGCACCGTGGTCGAACGGATACGTCAGCGCGGACAGTACGTGCACGGTGGTAAGCACCTATCCCAACAACATCGTAGTGACGAACACACTGAACGAGCGCTACGCCAAGAACATCGGACTGGTGGAGCAATTGCTCGTGCAGTACAACGTGCAGGATGGTGATGGGCCAGGCAATATCGATGACACCACGGGCTACCGCAAGACCATGATCGCGGTGGCCTGGGGCAATTGATCAATATGTTCCGCCTGAAGCTGCCCGCCTTGGTGTTGCCCGCGCTGTGCGCAATAGGCGCGTTGGCCCAGACAGGCCCGGCCACCTACTGGGTGCAGTTCACGGACAAGACGAGCACACCGTACACCCTCAGTGCACCGGAAGAGTTCCTGAGCGCACGCAGCCTGGACCGCCGCCAACAGCAAGGCATCGCGCTTGACGAAAGCGATCTGCCGGTGGATCCTGCGTACGTGAGCGCATTGCTGGCCGCTGGCGACTTCGAACTGGTGAACGTGAGCAAGTGGTTCAATGCGGTGACCATCCGCAGTACGGACACGCTGGCGTTGGACACCATTGGTTCGCTGCCGTTCGTGCAGCAGATGAGGCAGTCGCGCCCTGCTGGACCGGATCCCATTGCAAGTGTTGGGACGGTGAAGTACGCCTCGTTCTTGAAGCAAGAGGTCGGGGATGAATATGCCACGCGGTACGGCGCTTCCTTCCGGCAGATCGAAATGATGAACGGACACTTACTGCACGATGCCGGTGCGGAAGGGCAGGGGTTGCTGATCGGTGTGCTGGACAGCGGCTTCGACCAAGCCGACTCGCTGCACACGTTCAAGGAGCTCCGCGAAAGAGGCGGCATTGTGCTCACGCGCGACATGGCCTACCAAGATGGCGATGTGTACAGCGACAACTACCATGGCCGCAGCGTGCTGAGCGTGATGGCCGGGCATTGGCCAGGTCGGTTGCTCGGTACTGCGCCAGGTGCCGACTATGTGCTGCTGCGGACCGAAGTAGCGGAGAGCGAGTACCTCTGGGAAGAGGACAACTGGATCGCGGGCGCCGAATTGTGCGACAGCATCGGGTGCGATGTGCTGAGCACTTCCCTCGGCTACACCCAGTTCGACGACAGCCTCACCGATCACACATACACTGACATGGACGGGCGCAGCACGCGCATCAGCATTGCTGCCACCATGGCTGCACGCAAAGGGATGATCCCGGTGAACAGCGCCGGCAACAGCGGGCACGACGACTGGCGCTTCATCGGTGCGCCCGCGGACGCCGACAGCATCCTGGCCGTGGGTGCAGTCGGGAACGATCGCATCATTGCAGGCTACAGTAGCTACGGTCCGTCCTTCGACGGGCGCGTGAAACCCGATGTGGCAGCTACCGGCTATGCGACCATCGGCCTGGGTGTGAGCGGCACGCAGGTGCAACCGATCAACGGCACTTCGTTCAGTGGTCCACTGGTTGCAGGCCTTGTGGCGTGCTTGTGGCAATTGCATCCCGATCGCTCCGGACAAGAGATCGTGCAGGCGGTCCGGCGCAGTGCATCGCAGTACGACAGCCCCGATGACCGCAAGGGTTATGGCATCCCCGACTTTTACCGCGCACATCTCCTACTGGGCGGCACGGACCGCACTGGTTTGGAAAGCAACATCGTGTTCGGCACATGGCCGTCGCCGTTCATCGATGTGTTCCATGTGGAGTTGTTCACCGGCGCAGCAACGCAACTGGATCTTGTACTGTACGACACCATGGGCCGGGTGGCCTGGCGTGCGACCGACTTCCTGGAACCCGACACGTACAAGATCGTGCGCGTGGGAGATGCGACGCTACGGTCGTTGCCTGCCGGAGCGTACGTGCTGGACCTCTGGCTGGGCGCCATCAACCAACGCTCTGTCGTGGTGAAGGAGTAGCGTTTCATTCGCGCCATGGACCTGTCGGTGGAAGTGCTCTTGCATGCCTATGCACAAGGCCTGTTCCCCATGGGCAACGACGGCGGTGGCATCGACTGGTACTGCCCTGATCCACGCGCCATCATACCGATCGAAGCGGCTATGCCCAATCGCACCATGCGCAAGATCCTCCGCAGCGGACGTTTTGTGTTCACCTTCGATACCGCGTTCACGGATGTGATGCAGGCGTGCGCCGACCGCGAGGACACGTGGATCACGGACCGCATGGTGCATGCGTACACTGAACTTCATCATGCGGGCCATGCGCACAGCGCAGAGGCTTGGGAGGACGGTGCGCTGGTAGGCGGCATCTACGGGGTCAGTATCGGTGCGGCGTTCTTCGGCGAAAGCATGTTCAGCCGAGCGGACAATGCGGGGAAGGCAGCGTTCCAGCACCTGATGGCGCAACTGCGTTCCCGTGACTTCCGGCTCTTCGACAGCCAGATCATCAACGATTTCACGCGGACCCTGGGTGCCGTGGAGATACCGTTCGAGGATTTCCAACGCAAGCTTGTTTTCGGAGTGCGTATGCCGCGTCGGTGGTGAACCAGTCGCGCCACGCTCGACGGGCTGACAAGTCAAGGTCTCCCCACTCCCTGGTGGTGTCTCAGTTTCTTTTCCCCTGAGCGTCAGGCATGCTTAGCGGTAAGGACACCCTACCTTCGCGCCCATGGCGAAGAAAGCAAAGCGTCCACGGGACACCAACCAACTGGCGAAGTTGATCGGGGACATAGCCACCGGACAGAAGGTGGACGCGATCAGCGAGGACAAGCGCAACCCGGCAGCAGTGGCGTTGGGCAAGCTGGGCGGGGCGGCGAGGGCCAAGAGCCTATCGCCCACCAAGCGAAAGAAGATCGCCAAGAAGGCGGCAAAGGCCCGGTGGAAGGGCAAGCCCGGCGGAAGCGATGGGGCGGGCGCGCCTGCGCGTTAAGAGGTAGTCTGTCGGTTCTCCTTGTCCTTTTCCAGTTCGCTGGCGATGCGCTCGAAGTAGTCCATGGCCGTGGGGTCATACAGAAGCTGCATAGCCAGTTCTCTGGTCAATGGGTAGTCGGTGGACATAACGTTGGCGGTAGTCCATTCGCCCTCCACTCTTCCGATTCTGATGCTGTGCTGCATCTCGAAGAACGTTCCACCCATGGCTTCGTAGAGCACCATAATCTCCACATCGAGGATATCGCCACGGACTACTCGGTCCCTTATTGCCTTGGTAACGGGGTAATACGGTATGTCCTTATCGCCATCAATGCCACCCACGAACTTCTTGCCGGGCCTAACGAAGCTTTCGTAGCCTCCCGGTGTATGTGGTACCTCCTCGCGGCTAAGGCAGATTCTCAGTCCTCGAACAATCGCCACGGACCTCCCAAAATTCCGACAGACTACGCGAAAGCTATCGCCGCCTTCGTGCCATTCAAAGCTCTCATAAACCATACGCCCTCGTTCAGCGTCCATGTAAGCATCCACGCTTCGAGTAGCCTCGGCGCTGGCCTTCTCGGCAGTTGCGTTAGCTCTCCGCCAGAGGGCGATTTGCCAAACGGCAACAACGGTCAGGACGGCAGTAAAGACGGCGGTCCACCCGGTAGCGGTCAGTCCTATAAAGACGCTTGGAAGCCCATCGCTTGGCTGGTCGGTGCTGTCATCATTGGCCTGTTGACCGCCCCGATAGTCGTGGGCAATAAGCGCAAAAAGACCGATGTATAGGGCAACTACAAGTGCCCACACGATGGGCCGCATTGGGTCTTTGCTCATTGGGGCATGCACATTAGTCATTGCCCTCTTTTTTCTTCATCTCCGCACGTTCGCGAGTTGCGACTTCTCCAGCCTTCCTAAGTGTGTACTCTTTCAAGATGTCCAAGAAGGCCCTGTAAGTGTCCTCGCTAATCTCCTGTCCTGTAGGGCCAAAATCAGCCCTGACAAATTCTTTGTTGGTGTAGTGGTAAGTGAAGCACATTCTCTGCCCGTAGTACATTCCTTGTGCAGTTCTGTATATCAACAACGCATCAAGTATGATACTGATGTTCCTATTGTTTATTGCAGTAAGAAGATCGTTAGTAAGCGGCAGGCTGAAAATATCAATGCTTCCGGTCGCTCCATTTTGTCCCTCACTATATGGTCGCATCCAATTGTTCGAGACGAATATCTCATCGCCACTAAACTCTCCCTTCAGCCTGTCATTCGCTACGTAGAGCCTTCCGCACGTAAGAAGGCATTCGGCCGCCGTCCGGCCAACGTTTACGATATGTCCCTTGACCGCTATTCTTTCTCCGACCTTCAGGGGTCCGCCTATCAGAATTGGAGCTACCAGTATAATACGCCCCCGCTCGCTTTCAATGAATGCCTTGACATTCGTATCCGCAATCTCGTTGGATGCCTTAGTCGCCTCGTTGGCGTCTTTAGCGGCCTTGTTCGCTTTTTTAGCCTGCCTCAAGGCCCTTTTGGACGTCTTGTTGGATGTATCCCAGAGGACGATCTGAATGACGGATACTACGAAGAGAGCGCCGGTAAGAGCGAACATGCCGACGTCGGATATGGATCCCCATGGACCTTGATCCTTGCCTTTCTCTTCGGTGGTACCATCCCGCTGATTGCGCTTCTCACTGCTAACGCCGTACGCAATGCCAAGCAGAAGCGTAAGAGAGAAAAGAAGCGTCGCAAACAAGAGGCGCATGCTGCCAAACTATCTGATCCGACTGATCTCCACCGGGATCCGCCCACCCATGAAAAATAAACTGAACTTTCATGCTTAGCGTCATGCAAAAGACTATATTTGGTCCGTCAACGAACCGGAACCATGAACCGCCTCCCCCTCGCCAAGCAAGTCCAGATCATCAGCATGCTCGTTGAAGGAAGCAGCCTCCGATCCACGTCCCGCGTGTGCGACGTGAGCATCAACACCGTCATCAAGCTCTTGGTAGACGTGGGCCGCGCTTGCGAGAAGTTCCACGACGAGACGGTGCGCAAGGTGACCGTGAAGAACCTTCAGTGCGATGAGATTTGGAGTTTCGTCTATGCGAAGCAGAAGAACGTGACGGACGACATGGAGGCCGCTGGTGATGTGTGGACATGGACGGCGCTGGACAGCGATACCAAGCTCATGGTTAGCTGGTTCGTCGGTGCCCGCGATGCTCACGCCGCTTACGAGTTCCTTACGGACGTTCGCAGCCGCGTGGATCGCACCCGCATGCAACTGACGAGCGACGGTCACAGCGCCTACGTGAGCGCCGTCGATGCGGTGTTCGGTCAGTACATCGACTTCGCACAGCTTGTGAAGATCTACGGGCACGTCGAAGGAAAGGGCAACGAGAAGCGTTACAGCCCCGCTGAATGCACCGGCACCAAGACCCGCATCATTACCGGCCGCCCGGATGAAACCAAGATCAGCACGTCACATGTGGAGCGTCAGAACCTGACCATCCGCATGGGCTGCCGCCGCTTCACCCGCCTGACGAATGCCTTCGGCAAGAAGTTCGAGAACCACTGCCTTGCCTTGGCGCTCCACTTCGTGCACTACAACTTCTGCCGCATCCACAAGACCTTGCGCGTCACCCCGGCCATGGAAGCGGGCCTGACCAACGACGTGATGAGCATCGAGGACATCGTAAAACTGACCCATGCAAAAGCAAACTGAGACACTACCCACTCCCTCCACGCGGCTAAATTCGCGGCCCGCAACGCCACGGGGTGTTGCCCGCCCCGATGCGCATCGCCATCATGCAGCCCTACGTCATGCCCTATCTGGGTTATTTCCAGATGGTGGCGGCCGTGGACGAATTCGTGCTGCTCGATGATGTGAACTTCATCAAGAAGGGTTGGATCCATCGCAACCGCATCCTGCTCAACGGCGAGCCGCACGGCATCACCATCCCCATTGCTGGCATGAGCCAGAACAAGTGGATCAAGGACAGCATGGTGGCCGATACCGACGACTGGCGCCCCAAATTGCTGGTAACGCTGCAGCACGCCTACGCGAAGGCGCCTTTCCACGCGGAGGTCTATCCCTTTCTGGAGCGCATCATCAACCGCAAAGACTGGAGCATTGCCGACATGGCTGAGGAGAGCCTCCTTTGGGTGGTGGAGCGCTTGGGCCTGCCGGTGAAAGTTCTCCGTAGCAGCCAGCTCGGTTTGGGCGAAGGTCTGCGTGCGCAGGAGCGTATCGTGGCCATTGCCAAGGGGCGCGGTGCCACCACGTACATCAACAGCATCGGCGGGTGGGAACTCTACGAGCCCGGGCCGTTCCAAGCCGAGGGCATGGAGCTGCGCTTCATCAAGATGGGCGATGCACCCTATGCGCAGTGGCCCGGCCAGCCGCATGTGCCCTACCTCTCGATGATCGACGTGCTCATGTTCTGCTCCCCTGAGCAGGCGCGCGCACTGTTGCCTTTGCATACCCTGGAGCCCAAAGTGGCCACCAAAACCGTTTCCGCATGAACGTTACCGCCATCGTCCGCGAAGTCTTCGGCATCCAACGCCCCGACCTGTCGCCCGACGCCGTGATCATGGACCAGCCCGAGTGGGACAGCATGACGCACATGACCCTCATCCTACGCCTGGAGGACGAACTGAAGGTGCAGTTCGATGGCGATGAGATCGCTGCCATGCGCACCATTGCCGATATCGAGCGTACGGTGAACGCCAAAGCGGTGAAGGCCTGATGCAACTGCAAGGAGCCACGGCCTTGGTGAGCGGCGCGGCCGGCAACATCGGCGCAGCGCTGGTGGCCGAGCTTGTTGCACAAGGAGCGAAGGTGGCCGGTGTGGATGTGCAGCAACCGAGCGCGCCAGTCGCCGGTGCGACCTACTTCACCGCCGACCTCACGGATGCGAGCGCCGTGGAGCAATTGATGAACGATGTGGTTGCCCAAGTGGGCCAGCCGAACGTGCTCATCAATACGGCGGGCACCATCCACAATGCCTTGCTCTTCAACCTGCTCGATCGCAACGACGGCCGCCTGCCGCTGGAAGGGTGGGAGCGCACCGTGGACAGCAACCTCACCACCGCCTTCCTGCTCTCGCGCGAAGTGGTGGCCCGCATGGTGAAGAGCCGCACGAAAGGCGCGGTGATCCATTTCAGCAGCATGGCAGCCGATGGCAACGCTGGCCAGAGCGCGTACAGTGCGGCAAAGGCAGCACTCGAATCGCTGACGGTGACGTGGAGCAAGGAGCTCGGTCCGTTCGGCATCCGCGTGAACGCGCTTGCGCCCGGTTTCATCGACACGCCCAGCACCGCCAAGGCGCTTACCCCTGCGCAGATCGCCGCCTGGACGAAGCAGATCCCTGCGGCCCGCCTGGGCACCTTGGCCGAGATCGCGCACGCCGTGCGTTTCATCATCGAGAACGATTACTACAACGGCAAGGTGCTGCGCATCGACGGCGGCCTGCGCATCTGACCGATGGATCACGCGCCGTTCTCCTCGCACATCGGGCTCGGCGCCCGGTTCGGTCGTGTGGTGCACGAACGTGGAGGTGCCGTTGCGCTGCGTTATCCTGATGGTCGAGAGGTGAGCTATTCGCAGTTGGGTGACCTGGTGCAACGCGTGGCGACGGGCCTATTGAAGGAAGGCGTGAAGCCACGCGAAGTGGTGGCCATCGTGAACCGCAAGAGCCCTGAAGCGCTGGCTGCCATGCTCGCGTGCAACGCGCTCGGCATCCTTTACACCAACCTCGATCCCGAAAGCCCGCCGGAGCGTGCTCGCCGGATCATCGACCGCTGCAAGCCAGTGCTCGTGCTGTTGGACGGCGAGCAGAGCAAACCACCGGAAGGTGCCGATGCACGGGCCGTGATGGTGCAGGCGATGGCCGCGTCGGCCGCCGATGCCGCGCTCATTGGGCAATGCTCATCGGAAGCTGCCATCAGCGGCACCGATGGCGCTTACATCATGTTCACCAGCGGCTCCACGGGTTTCCCGAAAGGCGCGGTGATGACGCAGGACAACGTGCTACGTTTCGTGGAGTGGGGCACGGGCGAACTGGGCGTCGGCCCGGGCGATGTGCTCACCAACGTCAATCCCATCTACTTCGACAACTCGGTCTTCGACATCTATGTCTCGTTGTACAACGGAGCGACGCTCTGTCCCTTCACGCCCGAACAGGTGAAGGATGCGCGCGCACTGGTGAAGACCATTGATGCCCTGGGCTGCACCTTCTGGTTCAGCGTGCCGAGCATGCTCGTTTACCTGCTCACCATGCGTGCCATCGACCGTACCTCGTTCGCCCGCATGCGCACGGTGATGTTCGGCGGCGAAGGGTTCGCCAAGGCACGGCTGAAGGAACTGCACGGCCTCATCGGCGATCGCGTGCAATTGCTCAACGTTTACGGCCCCACGGAATGCACGTGCATCTGTTCGGCCTATCCCATCGCGGCAGCGGACTTCGCCGACATGGAGAACCTGGCACCGCTGGGCAGGCTCGCGCCGGGCTTCTATCCCGTGATCGATCCGTTGGACAAGTCCGACCCGGACCTGGGCGAACTGCTGCTCGGTGGCGGGCACGTGGGCAGCGGCTACTACAACGACCCCGAGCGAACGACCGCGGCGTTCGTGCAGGATCCGCATGAGCCGAACTACCGGAAGATCGTCTACCGCACGGGTGATCTGGTGCAACGCGATGCTCAAGGCATGCTCCACTTCAAAGGCCGTGTGGACAACCAGGTGAAGCACATGGGCTATCGCATCGAGCTCGAGGAGATCGAAGCGGCCTTCAACGCGCTTGATGCTGTGCAGGAGGTCGGCGTGGTTTACCACCGCGATGCCTTGGGCACGGGCAGCATCCAGGCGTTCGTCATGGGAACGGCCGACGATCAGCAGCTGCGCACGGCAGTGGCCCAACGCCTCCCGCACTACATGATGCCGCGGAAGATCCATTTATTGCCGGCCCTTCCCAAGAACGCCAACGGCAAGATCGACCGTCTACAACTCAAAGCACTGTGTTCATGAGCGCACGCAAGAAGGTCATCTTCGGCATCGGCAAGATCGGCGAGGTGGTGCACGACCTGATGAAGCACGAGGCCGGCATCGATGTGGCCGCGTGGACCGTTGATCGCCAGTTCGCCACTTCACCAGAGAAGGAATGGCTACCGGTGATCCCCTTCGATGAACTGGCCAGCAAGTGCCCGCCCGCAACGCACGACCTGTTCGTTGCCATCGGCTACCACGACATGAACGCCGTTCGATCGCGCACCATGGAAGCTGCACGCGCCATGGGCTATGCGATGCCCGCGTTCATCCACCCCGCCAGTGGGCTTCCGCAGGGCACACCGGTGGGCGAGAACGCCTTCATCATGCGCGACGTGCACATCCACCCGCGCGCTCGCATCGGCGCTGATGTCTTCGTCTGGAGCGGTGCGATCATCGGCCACCACACCACCGTGGGCGACCACTGCTGGATCACCAGCGGCGCCAACATCGCCGGGGCCGTCACCATCGGCGACCACTCGTTCCTTGCGATCAACAGCACCATCGGCAACGGCGTTCGCGTGGGCCGTCGCTGCTTCATCGGCGCCAACGCCTTGGTGGTGAAGGACCTGCCCGATGAACAGGTCGTCATTGCCGCGCCCGACAAACCCTTGCGCCTGAACACCGATCAGTTCCTGCGCATGAGCAACTTCACATCCCTCTGATCCCATGGCCAACGAAGGACACCGCTACGCCGAGTTCGAATCGCGCAAGTACGACCCCCTGCGCCCGCAGTACCACGAAGGCGTGAAGACCATGAAGGGCATGGGCTACACGTGGGACGATTTCCTGGAGCACTTCCCCGCTTTCATCGGGCACTTCGGGCTGGCCCGCTTGCTCACGCTGTACGAGCTCTACAAGCAGACGTTGGAAGTGAGCGGCCACATTGCTGAGATGGGCGTGTACAAGGGCAGTGGTTCGTTGCTCTTCGGGAAGCTCGTGCGCTTGTTCGAGCCCAGCAGCATGACCATGGTGCACGGCTTCGACTGGTTCGAGGGCATGGCCACCACCGAGGAAGAGAAGTACGTGGACAGCGGGTCCTACACGGAGAAGTACGATCGCGTGCTGCAACTGGTGAAGGCGCAGGGCATGGACAACATCGTGAAGATCCACAAGGTGGACGCCACGAAGGACCTCGTGCCCTTCTTCCAGGAGCACGCCTACATGCAGTTCAAGCTCGTGTTCCTCGACGCGGGCATCTACGAAGTGACAAAGGCGAGCATCGAGGCGTTCTGGCCACGCATCACACCGGGCGGCATCCTCATCCTCGATCAGTACAACCACGAACTCTCGCCGGGCGAGACCCGCGCCGTGCGCGACGTACTGCCCAACGCCAAGGTGCGCACGTTGCCCTTCGGTTGGATGCCCACGGCGTACATCGTGAAGGAGTGATGGAGCGCATCGCACCGGGCCGCGATCTGTTGGAACGATACGACCGGAGCGGGGCGCACGATTTCGCCATCATCCGCAGCGTGGCGGAAGGTGTGCAGGACGGTGTTGCCCTCGCTTCGGGCGAATGGACTTGCATCACCCACGCCTCGGGTTTCACACAACTGCTCGGACAAGTCGCCAGCGTTGAAGAGGCGGATGGCTTGTTGAAGGCATGGCGAGCACACCCGGCCATCGCCGGACGCTATGTGATGGTTTACGATGTTGCCGGGGCGCTTCTGCAGGCCATTGAGCGACAAGCCCCAGCTCATTTCCGCAGTCGCGAGCGTTCGGTTTTCCGTGGATGGGAAAAGGACGAAGCCGTGCGTGTGCCGACCATCACAGGCACGGAAGTCGCACCGTTGAACACCAGCACCATGGCTGCGGCCGAGGCACTCGGCCTCAACCTCACCGGCCGCTTCTGGCGTTCGGGTGCGGAGCTGTTGAAGCACGGTGTTGCAGAGCTGGTGACGCTGAACGGCGAGCCGGCTTCCATCTGTTACAGTGCAGCTGTCAGCAACAACATCCACGAGGTGGACGTGCTCACCGCTGAGCACATGCGCGGCCAGGGTCTTGGTCGCTTGGCAGCACTGGCCTTCATGCAACGGTGCAAGGAGACAGGCGCCACGCCGAACTGGGATTGTTTCACCGCCAACGCACCGTCGATGGCACTGGCCAAGGCCTGCGGGCTGCGGCACGTCCACACCTACCAACTCATTACGTTCACGGCCTGATGGAATGGAAGAAGCTCGGTAAGGTGTTCCAAGTGAACGGCGAGGGCGGCTGGATGCACAGCCATGCGCAGATCCCCGCGGCATTGGTCCTCGACGACCGCATCCGCGTGTACTTCGCCACGCGCCCACAGCGCAACCTGAGCCTCACCACTTTCGTGGATTTGGATCGGAATGATCCCACCAAGGTGATCGCACTCAACGAGCAACCTGTCCTTCAACCCGGTCCGGCCGGGGCGTTCGACGAGCACGGCATCATGCCATCGTGCGTGATCAAGAAGGGTAAACAAGTGTGGCTGTACTACGGCGGCTGGAGCCGGCGCGAGAACATCCGCTACAGCAACTGGACGGGCATTGCCGTGAGCGACGACGACGGCGCCACCTTCCATCGCATGTTCCCTGGCCCTGTCGTGGACCGCACGCCGAACGAGATCTACAGCGCCACGGCCGTGTTCGTCCTGCCCGAGGGCGAACGCATGCACATGTGGTATGCGCGCGGCCTCGGCTGGTTCGAGGTGAACGGGCAGCTCGAGGAAGTCTATCGCTTGCGCTACGGCCACAGCAGCGACGGCATCCACTGGACCCGTCCGGACCAGGAGCTGGTGCCCTGGCTGCGTGAGCACGAACCCACCCATCGGCCCACGGTCATCCGGTTGGGCGATCGTTATCACATGTGGTTCTGCCACCGTGGCATTGCCGACTTCCGCGGTGGCGACCAAGCCTACCGCATGGGATACGCCTGGAGCACTGACGCGCTAACCTGGCACCGCGATGATGCACAGGCCGGCCTCACCGTATCGCCCGGGCAATGGGACAGCGACATGGTGGCGTACCCGTACGTGGTGAAGGTGGACGCGCCCGCCGGAGCTTCAGCGAAGGAGGGCGACCGCGTGCTGATGTTCTACAACGGCAACGGCTTCGGTGTCTCGGGCTTCGGCGTGGCCGAACTGGTGCGATGAGCGAAGGAGTGAGCACGACCGGTGGGGGTGAAGTGCTCACCATCAAGGTGTTCATGCTCACCTACAACCACGAGGCGTTCATCCAGCAGGCCATCGACAGCGTCTTCATGCAGCGCACGCGCCACCGGGTGCAGTTGGTGATCGGCGAGGATGCCAGCACCGACCGCACGCGCGAGATCGTCCTGGCCAACAAGGAGCGTTACGGAGACCGCATCACGCTCATCCTGTCCGAAAGGAACAAAGGCACGTCGCATGTGAGTTTTCCCGTCTGGGAGGAATGCTTGCGCGACAGTGATATGGTGGCGCTGGTGGAAGGTGACGACTACTGGACCGATCCCGGCAAACTGGAGCTGCAAGCGGACACGGTCCTGCGCACCGGGGCCAGCCTCTGCTTCACCAACGCTTGGAACGAAACGCCGGAAGGCCAGCGCAGCGACTATGTGCGTGCTTGGTTGGGCGAGAGCGGCATCCGCGATCGCTACGGCGAGGCCGAGCTCATCAACGGCAACTTCATCCCGCTGGCGGGCATGCTGATCAACAACCGTCCACGCTTCGATCTGTTCGGCGACCTGAAAGACCGCCCGGTGATGGACCTGATGATCAACCTGGCCCTGGCGCAGCGCGGGCCGCTGGTGTACATCGACCGGCCCATGGCCGTGCGCCGCATGCACGCCGGTGGCATGTTCAGCATGGCCAACCGCCAGTACAAGCTGCAGTACAACCTGGACCTGCTGCCGCACATCAACGCCATGACCGGGAACCGCTACGCCGGACAGGTCGCGCTACGGCGTGCTGGGTTGCTGCGCCAGAGCTTCGATGCGGCCGTGCAAGCCAGCGACCTCGCCTTGGCCAAGAAGCGCTGGCAGGAATTGAGCGACATGCCCACTGAAGCAAAGCCGGACACAAAGACGTTGCGCCGCTTGTTCATGCTGAGCCATTGGCCGCGTTTGACCAAGGTCATCGGGAGGCTGCGCGGGGCGAAGTGATCTTACGCGGAGGCAGCCGACGGTCTATGTAAAGGCCAAGCCTCACTCGAACACAATGGTACTGCTGTGCCTTTGGCCATCACCTCAGCACATTCAAGTAACCGGATATGCGCTTCCCTGCTGCCAGTTCAACCACGTAGAAGTAAACACCGTCGGGTACATTCTCTGCACGCCAATCGTTTTGATAGGCCGGTGAGCGGTACACGATAAGTCCCCAGCGATCGAACACGGTAACGCTCGGCCAATTCGCTCCACCAATGATCTGGAATGCATCGTTGACACCATCTTGGTTGGGAGTGAGAACGTTGGGGACGACGACTTCGGTGTTCGGTGTTTCGGATATGCTGTCCGGCCCGAAGCGCAAGTGGTCGATCAGGATGTTTCCAAGATACCTTGGCGGTGCGATGTACCAGGCTTCCAGTATCAACGAATTGCACGGCTCAATGGTCGGTTGCAAGTCAAGGTTGTAGGTTTCCCACTCAGTGTTCGGCACTGAGTCAATGACCTGGAGAAGTTCGATGCGGTCGCAATCCAAGCCACCGCACCACACCCTGAGCTTCACCGGATTTCCAGTGGACAGCCATTCTCCCCAATACTCAAACCCCGCCGTAGACGACATGGCGAGGTCCACTCGATAAGCATACACCGAATCCACAGCAAGAGGTGATTGCAGGAATGCAGCGGCGTCTTCAGTAGTATTCGGGAGGGGGCCTGGTAGGCCACGTGTTACGAGCATCATGTACGTGGAACCGTGGGATGCAACGGTGTTGCAGTTCCAGTTGCCCGGATTCGTATCGGGAGTGCTTGCAGGATGGCACGGGAACCAACCGGGCGGAGCGATGCCCGCTTGCGGAGTTCCTTCGAACGATGGGTTCGACACTTGCTGCGCCCATGCGCAGAATGGCAAAAGAGCGATCGCCACCAAAATGATGCTGCGACCAGAACGAGACATTGGAATACGCACGTGGTCCTTTGCGGATCCGATCATGGCTCGCCGGAAGTCACTCGAACACAATAGTACCCGTGTACCGCTGCTCGCCATCGCCCAACTCCACATGGTAGATGCCCTTGGCTTGGGCGCGCACATCCAGCTTCAGGCCGGTGTCTGTGAATTCCAACGGCACACGCTGCACCAGTTGGCCGGTGTTGTCGTACACGCTCAGCACCAGATCATCGGTGGCGCTCAGGCTCTGCGGCAGGTCTATGGTGCACAGGCCGTTGTTGGGGTTGGCGTAGATGTGCAGGGCGTTGTTCTCGGCACCGCGGAACGGGGTAATGCCGGTAACCTGATCCAGCTTGGCAATGAGCACGTCCCGGTAACCGTAGGAGGTGAAGGAGGAATCACCCAACGTAACCGTGCCATTGGCCTGGTCTTCTGAGAAGTACAGGCCGAGGTACAGACCGTTGGTGGTAGGCAGTACGGTGCTCCCGTTCAGGCGACCACTCCCATCCGTGAACACTCCAAGACAGGTCCCATCTGCGGCGTGCTTGCTCACGAAAACTTCCCGAATGTTCGCGACCTCGAAAGGGATACCATCCCAATCACTGGTCCCGGGCCAAGCATAGCCCGTTGCATAGAACCCACCGCCCGGTTCTGAGGCCACCGACTCGCACATCACACCGCCTGGTGCGTGGAACGCTTTTGCTTCCACCACTTGACCGGAGGTATCGTGTGCGGCGATGAACATGCTCCATACCGCTGGTGTTGTGCTGAGCAGCGTATCGTTATCAAAGAACGCAGAATCATTGAAAAGGCCGCCAATGACGGGAGCACCAAGCCCATCGGTCGTCAACACTTGGCCATTGAACATTAGACCGCAACCGATGCCGGACCGCTTGAGCCATTGGAAATCACCAGTTCCAGTATTCAGGCGGGTCAAGAAATAGCCCTTCTCCGCTTCCTCTCCGACTAGCGTGATCGTGTCAACTGAAATGGTGTCAGATACATCGAGATCGTAAGCAGATAGCGCATAGGTAAAGGCTCCGCGGCTGGCGAGAAACACGGGATACACGCCTTGGTCGTATTCTTGAACGAAAGGCCGCGCCCACAAAGGGCCGCCATCCAAGTCGAACCCAGCAAGAAAAGAACCAAACGGAAAGGCTTGACCGTTCACATAGGTTGTTGTGTATTGGGTAGTGGAACCGCTCACGACCAGCTGCCCCTGAGCGCTCAAAGCAATAGACCGCATGAAACACTGGGATCCGAACAAGTCAGTGCCCGAGGTGGCCACGTTCTTCGCCCAAACACAGGCGCCATCGTACGTCCACCGGGAGAGCATGGCCGCTGCGAACGCGCCCGCAGCGATGCCAACAGTGTCCAATTGACAACTTCCTTGATAAGTGCCCACAACGTAGAGCGCTTGTGATGTGGTATCCACGACCATATCGATCAGCCCAGCGCCTCCAGGCGAAACGCAGCTCTTCAGCCATACCAACGACCCATTCGGGTCGTATTTGGCGATGAATGAATCGGCATTGCCCGAAACAGTGTCGCCGTCAACGTAGCAATTGTTGTGGCTGATAGGAAAAGGGTTGCCTTGTGTGTCTCCAGCGTAATTGACCAGGACATAAAAGTTGCCTTGGTCATCTTCGGCCGAAACTCGACCAAAGTCCATCCCTTGCCCGCCGATGTGCCTTAGCCATTGAAACTCTTGCGCTAACGTGGGTGCTGCCAGCAGCAGCCAAGCCCCAACGGCAGGGAGAATGTCGATGTGCGTTCTCATTGTTTGACAAGAGTTCGTTCTACGGTATGGTTACCTGTGCTGAGATGCATGACGTAAGTGCCCGGTGCGAGCGCCGACAGGTCGATCTGGAAGCGCAATCCGGATACTGAACTGCGCAGCACTACATGACCGGTCGCGTCCACTAGAAGGTAGGTGATCTCTGTAGCCTCCGCATCCGTGGTGCGCACTAAGCACGTTACGATCCCATTGGTCGGGTTGGGGTGAATGTCCACTGTAAACTCCTCGACCGGTAACGCGAACTGTAATTGCATCTGCCGAGGCGCAACGCGTTCGCGCGCCACAAGATGCGCATTCGACCCGGTCGCTGATTTTAGATCAGCATCGTACACCTCATCGCAGGTGAAGAAAACCGGTTCGGTGTAGATGTGCGTTTCGCTACCCTGCGCGGCATGGAACTCAGCGGTGAGGTAAACTTCATACCGCGCTTTCAGGTCGGAGGTGCCATCGATGACCACACCGGTTGTAGTAAAGGATGCCAAGGCATCGAAGTGCTCTGTAGTTCCTTGGGCTACATATTCGTTCTCCACCACACGGTCAATACGCGGCTGCAGGGTGTTCACTTCGTAGGTGTCGCCTTGTTCGAAATGTCCGTTCACTTGCACCTGCTCTGTGGCGTGGCCGGCGATCTTGATGTCTTGAATGGTCCAGTCACTCATACCGGATCCGTCCAATGGGTTACCGTTGTTGTTGACCAGTAATCCTGGTCTTGGGTCTAACGCTCGAAGCTCAAACCACCCATCGTTATCGGTGTAGGTCACGTAGGCCCTGATCTGAGGAACGAGGTTGTTGTTGATGTCCAGCCCCATATGCGTCGAGTTATTCGCATGCACCACCGCCCCTGCAATGGGTTCGCCGGTAGCAGCATCCACCACCCGCCCGGTAAGCGTGCCGTACTGATTTGGCGAGCCGGGCACGTTCGGGTTGTCGTACGTGATGTTATTGGGCGGGTGCATGTACTGATTGTAGTACCGCTCGTTCATGTCCAAGGTAGGTGGTATGGCGCCGAAGGGCGCGTAGGCGGGCGGGTTAGTGGCCCAATCGGCCATGGTTTGCGCTGCCTGCTTACGCGAGCCTTCCCCCCCAGTGGTGCCTGGAGCGGGGTTGCTCACGGGGTCACCGAAGCGCAGGATGCCGAAGTAGCGTTCCTTCCATGTGTTGAGCGGCTTGGTGTTGACATTGTTGACGTCCGGCTCAGGCAGCCAATGCATGTTCATGTAGATCCACCAGCCGTATCCCGCACAGCGGCTGTCCCGGATGCCAGCGAAGGTGGCTTCGAGGAAATCGTTCTGGTGGGTTTCATCGCCCCAGCAGGTCATGGGATATCCGATGAGCGGGTTGGGGGTGGTACTGCATTGCACGAAGGGATCCTCGCCGGAGAAGCCGGTTTCCGTGACGATGTATGGTTTGCGCAGGTGCGCATCGTAGAACTTGAACATGTTGCTGTAGCGCTCTGTGGCCGCCGCGAGGAAGGTCGCGGGATCCTGTTGCCACTCCCACTCATCCATGAGCGGATAGACGTGGATGGTGGCAAAATCGACATCGAGGAGCATGGGATCCCAGCCTTCGTACATAACGTCCGTATGGTACACCGAGCCGATGGTGACCAGATGGTCCGGGTCGTGGATGCGCACTGCGTTGGACCAGGAATGCGCCAGCTCGCAGATCTGAGCCTTCGTGTGCTGGCTGCCCATGCCTTGATCAGCGAACGTGGGTTCGCCATAGAACTCGTAGGCCAGCAGATTGTGGACTTGATGGGCGGCCAGGAATTGGGCGAGCGCCTCCAAGAAGGCAATGTGGTCCAGGTTCACGGCGTCATTCGGGAAGCACCTGACCAACTCAGGGCCGAGCACCGGCTCTACGATGACCTTCATGCCGAGCGTATTGGCCAAACTGCACACGGCCAAGATGGTGTTGAAGTGGAACCACACCACGGGATTGGTGTTCAGGTCCGGGTCGTAAGGCGGGTCCATGTTCTTTGCTATCCCTCCCTGGCCCGATGGATGGTACTTGGCCGATAGGTTGAACCCCGCAACGCCTTCCTTCTTCGTGGCATTGCTCACGAAGCGAACGGTGTTGAACCCTTGGGCCTTCATTTCCGACATGTCCTGCAAGAACGCCTGTTGACTTTGGACGGGAGGGTAGTTGTACCAGCCAACGCAAGACCACAGGCTCGAACGACCGAAGCGCAAGGTTCCTACCTCCAAAGCCGTAGGGTCTGCTGGGAACATTCCTTCAGTTCCTTGATAGAAATAATCCACGTAGTAGTTCATGACCATGGGATAGAATGGATCCCCATGCTCGTCGATGAACTGGTCGCCTTGCAGATGGATGTAACCCAACTGCGCGCTTGCCCCTGTAGGGAGCAGGGCCGCCGTGATCAGTATCACCACAGAGCCGTACCGGAGGCGAGCGGGCAGTTTCATCGCTGCCTGGCTTCAACTTGTTCCATCCGCAGATCCATTGCGCGCAAGCGCTCCTCCAACTGCAGGATGTACAACGCCTGCTCCTCCACGGTGCGCACCAGCCGTAGTTGCAGGTCGCCGACCTCAATACCACCTTCAGCTTCGACATCCGCACCCCTGGGCATTGTCGGGAGGTGGTGGTTCGGTGCGATGTACTCCCGGAGTTTGTCCATTGGCATCATCTCGTAGCGCGGGTCGAAGACATAGTCTTGGAAAGCAGTGATGGTGACTTTGATGTCCCGCGCCATGATGCCTCCCTCCACGTAAAGCTGGTACAGGCTGCTGGAATTGTTCGGTGGTGATGTGCCGATGCCCACTTTTCCATTGCTATCAACCCTGATGCGCTGCACCCCGTTCGTCTTGATGTTCAGCGGCATGTTGTTCGTGGTGCCGATGAACTCATCCACAGCGATGGCATTGCCGCACAATAGCCACGGGTATTGGTTCGGGCAACCAAGGCCGTTGATCCTGCCTGGGTAGGGGTCGCCTGGGCCACCAAGGATCTTCATTACGCCGGTGGAGTCCGCAACCACCAAACGGTATCCAGCAGGAAACGCCAGTGAGTTCAGTTGCACATCGCCATCAGTCTGCAGTCGCACCCGTTCCTGCCCATCAGTCTTGAATGATAGGTCCTTGTTATCGGTAGTGCCGATGAACTGCGTAGCCGGATTGGTGCCCGCATTGCCGCCCATGGTCCAATCGGTGCGCTCGGGCTGGGTTAGCTGGTAGGTGGGCGAGGTGAAGACGCAGCCGTTGGCATCGGTGATGGTGAAGGAGTAGTTGTCGGCACCCACGCCGGTGCGGTTCTGTTGGGTATTGCCGTCGTTCCACACCTGCGTGTACGGGGTTTTGCCGCCAGTGCGCGTAACGGTGATGCTGCCGTTGAAGGCATTGAAGAGGCTTACGTTGTAGCCGTTGCCGTACTCGTAGAGCGTGGCGTAGGCCGTAAGGGCCATTGGCTCAGTGAGGGTGGTTTGAAGGGTTTTGCTGTTGTTGGCGGCGTCGGTGATGCGCACAGAGTAGTAACCTGCCGTCAACCCGCTGATGTCCTCGGTGGTGGCGTTGTTGCTCCACTCGAAGGCGTACGGCGGAGTGCCGCCTGTCGGTGTTAAGTTGATGGACCCGTTGTTGCCGCCCTTACAACTGATGTTGCTGCCGTTGAAGTTCGAAAGGGTAAGAGTGCCGTTGAGTGCTTGGCCTTGGGCGGCCACGGCAGCAAGGGCACAGCAGGAAAGAAGAACAGAACGCATGACAGGATGGGTTAGGTGGAAAACGCCGATCCAACTGAACGGACTCTCACAGAACGTGATGTGAATCTACGCGCGACCCGGTCGAATTGGCGCGAGAACATGAGCCACTGTTGAAAAGTCGTGGGACGAATACAGCCCATGGTAGGGAGGGCGATCAACCATTAGGATCAGGTCCGCAGCGCTGATCACCTTTGCCGGCCCGATGCATCCCTTCACCGATCCCCGGCTCACGCGCGACACGCAGGACCTGTACCCTGTGCGCTCGTCGATCCTGAAGGCGGTGAACGCCGCTAAGCCACGCTTCCAAGGTTCATTGCTCGACATCGGTTGCGGCGTGATGCCGTACCGCGACTTGCTCATGCAACAACCTTCGGGCATCACCAAGTACATCGGCATGGACCTCGGCAGTCAGGGCATCTACAAGAAGGTGCCGCCGGACCTGGAATGGGACGGCCGCACCGCGCCGCTCGCCAATGCCAGTGTGGACCACGCCATGGCCATCGAGGTTTTGGAGCACTGCCCGGAACCGCTCGTGGTGTTGCGTGAAGCGCACCGCGTGATGCGGTCAGGAGGCACGTTCTTCTTCACCGTCCCCTTCCTCTGGCCGCTGCACGATGTGCCTTACGACGAGCATCGCTACACGCCCTTTGCCATGGAGCGCATGTTGAAGGAAGCGGGCTTCAAGGATGTGGTGGTGACGCCGCACGGCGGATGGAACGCGAGCCTGGCGCAGATGATCGGTCTGTGGGTGTCGCGAAAGCCGATGAGCAAGCGCCGTCGTTCCCTGCTCAAACACATCACCTTCCCGATCGTGAAACATCTGCTGCGCAACGACCAGGTCGGCAACCTTGCGCACGGCCCGATGATCACCGGTCTTTCCGGTACCGCGGTGAAGTAGGGTTTGATCACGGATGAACATGGATAGAAGTTCCACTCTCCATCGCGCGGTTGGCCTTTATCCGTGTTCATCCGTGTTCATCCGTGGATGTATTTCATGCGCATCCGTGGTTGATCGTCCATGAGCACGCTCCGCACCGTCATCGTTTCGCCCAACCGCGACGCCTGGAGCGAGACCTTCATCCGCGCGCACATCGAACGGTTGCCAGGTGAACACCTCGTCCTCACCGATGGCTTCCTGCCAAAGCGATATGAAGACGGCAGCGCCATCATGGACATCCACGGCTTCGCCAAGTTCATGCGCAGCATTCGGTTGCGTTCGGGCAGCACTTGGGACCGTGAGCATGCCAAGAGCGTCCTCGCCGTCGTAAAGGCCTACGCCCCGGAAGTAGTGCTGGCGGAATACGGCCCCACAGGCTCCGCAATGTTGCCGATCTGCCGCCGGTTGGGAATTCCAATGGTTGTCCATTTCCACGGCGTCGATGCCTTCAGCACGAAACTGCTGGACGAACAGGACAACTACCGCGCGGTGCTGAGCGAAGCCGCAGCCATCATTGCCGTGAGCCGCGAGATGGAGGAGCAGTTGCTCTCGCTCGGGGCACCGCGCGAACGGCTGCATTACAACTGCTACGGCATCGACATCGAGCGCTTCGCCGTGGGCGCTCCTGCCCGTGCGCCGAAGCAGTTCGTTGCCATTGGCCGGTTCGTGGAGAAGAAGGCCCCTTTGCTCACGTTGCGCGCTTTCCATCAGGCTTGGCTGAAGGACACGGAGATCCGGCTGACCATCATCGGCGATGGACCCTTGAAAGCGGAGTGCGAAGCGTTCGTTCAAGCCAACGGGCTGGCACAGGCCGTGACGTTCACGGGTGTGCTTGCCCACACGGAAGTAGCGAACATCCTGCGAGGCGCGCGGGCCTTCGTCCAGCACAGCATCGTCAGCGGCGACAACGACCACGAAGGCACTCCACTGGCCGTGCTGGAAGCCATGGCCACCGGCATTCCGGTCATTGCAACGCGGCACGCAGGCATTCCGGATGTGGTGCACGATGGCGTGCATGGCCTGCTCTGCGCCGAGCACGATGTGGAAACCATGGCGTTGAACATGCTCGCGCTGGCCGCTGATGCCGCCTTGGCCGGTCGTATGGGTGCCGATGGTCGCGCCAACGTGGAAGCGCACTACACCATGCGGCACACCATCGAGGGTTTGCAACGCATCCTGCTGGGCGTTGCACGGTGAAGCTGGCGGCTAGTTTCGCCCTGATCCGATCGCCATGCGCTTGGCAACCTTCACGCACTACGCCGAGCTCTACGGCGCCAACCGCAGCTTGCTCGAGGTGCTCTTGGAATTGCGGGCACAAGGCATGCTGCAGCCGCTGGTGGTGGTCCCGAAAGAGGGCCCATTGACCGCTCGACTGGAAGAGGAAGGGGTGCCGTACCTCATTGCGCCGTTCGAGCCCTGGATGAGCGAACGTTACTACGGGGGTCGGCTCCATCACATGGTCGGTCAATGGCTGCGGCATACGCGCGCGGCCAGTGCGCGGAAACGCAAGAGCTTGCAGGCACTGAACGATGTGCTGCCGAGGCTCCGCGAATGGAAGCCGGATGTCGTGCACAGCAACAGTCTTGCGGTGAGCATCGGCTGGCGTGCAGCAGCGGCGCTGGGCAAGCCGCATGTGTGGCACGCGCGCGAATTCCCCGAGCAGCACTACGGGCTCACCCACGATGCTGGTCGATCGGCCTATTCGAAAGCGCTGCGTTCCGCCGCCCGCGTTGTTGCCATTTCGCAGGCGCTGAAGGATGATCTCCTGCGGTTCGGCCTGGATGCGTCGCGCATCGATGTGGTCCCGAACGGTGTGTTCAGGAGCACCACGTACGCGGGCCTTTCCACACGGCCGCGCCAACCGGACCCGGGGCATTTCACCTTCTTCCAGATGGGTTTGCTGCACCCGAGCAAAGGCCAGACGGAAACCGTGGAAGCCCTTGCGCTCGTGCGGAAGGAATTCCCCGAAGCGCGGCTCATCATCGCAGGAACAGGTCGCGACAAGGCCTTGCGTGCCGCCATTGTCCGCACCGGTCAGCAGGGTGCCGTGCAGCTCGCGGGTTTTGTTGATGACCCCATCAGTGCAATGCTCCGCTGCGATGCGTTCATCTCCGCTTCGCGCTGGGAAGCGTTCGGTCGTGCAATGGTGGAAGCCATGGCCTGCAGGCTTCCTGTGATCGGCCACGCCAGCGGTGGCACGCCCGAGGTGGTGCAGGACGGCGTGAACGGCCATCTCTTCAGCCGCGATTCCCGCGACCTGTCGCAAGCCATGCTGAAGTTGTTGCGCGACCGTGAAGGCGCACGGACAATGGGCGAACGCGCGCATCTTTCGGCGCGGGAGCGCTTCACCGTTGAAGCCAGTGCTGCAGCTTTCGCACGATCATTGGAGCAAGCCCGGAACGCATGAGCACGCTGCCCCGCATCACCGTCATCACGCCCAGCTTCCAGCAGGCGCGTTACCTGGAGGAGTGCATCCTCTCGGTTGCGGACCAGGGCTATCCGGATGTGGAGCACATCGTGGTGGACGGCGGTAGCACGGACGGCAGCCGTGATGTGCTGGTGAAGCACGCGGCCAAGTTGAAGTGGTGGTGCTGCGAGAAGGACAACGGCCAGAGCGACGCCATCAACAAGGGCTTGGCACATGGCACCGGACAGGTCTTCACGTGGGTGAACAGCGACGACTCTTTGACACCGGGCGCCTTGAAGAAAGTGGGGGAGGCCTTTGCGGCCGATGCTTCCTTGCGCGTCTTCGGCGGCCGCGTTATCCACAGCGACAAGCACGGGCACCGGGTCTTCGATCGGTTGAACGATGCCGATGATGCTGCGCGTTTGTTCAGCGATCCCGTCATCAACCAGCCGGCCACGTACTACAAGACGGACGTGGTGCGTGCCATCGGTGGTGTTGACGCGGCATTGCGGTACGTCATGGACGTTGAGCTGTGGTGGCAGCACGTGCTGCGCAACGGCACCCAGCACATGCGCTTCGATCCGGTGGAGCTGGCCGTGTTCCGTTTGCACGATGCCAGCAAGACCATCACCAGCCACGAACGGTTCCTGGATGAGATGGCCACCTTGCTGCACGATCTCTGCGTGGGCACCGCACAAGGCGAACTGGCCGACATCTTCCCCCTCGGCCATCGCATGGTCGAAGGTTTGCGCGGGCTTCCCGCTGACGTGAAGCACAAGGACATCGTGCGCCGCATGGCCGTCACCTTCCTGCTCAAGTGGCACGGCACCATCCACCGCCACGACGACTTCCGCATGATGAAGGCGTTGTTGAAGCTGAAGCCTTGGGCCACCACGGAGCTTACGCCAGATCAGGAACTACGTGTGCAGCAGCTGCGCAAACAGTTGCTCGTGCCGTCGTGGAACCTCTTCCGCACGCGCCGCAAGCTGCGCAGTCTGTTGCGATGAAGGTTTCGGTCCTCATGCCGGTGTACAACAAGGCGCCTTTCGTGAAGGAAGCCATCAACAGTGTCCTGCAAGGCAGTTTCCAGGACTTCGAGATCGTGTGCGTGGACGACAAGAGCACGGACAACAGCCTGGACGTGCTGCGCGGGATCGGTGATCCGCGCATCCGCATCATCGAACTGCCGAAGAACCTCGGGCCCGCTGGTGCGGCCAACCGATGCTTGGACGAAGCGCGAGGCGCGTACTTGGTCCGCTTGGATGCGGACGACCTGGCCGTGACCGATCGCCTCGCGAAGCAGGTGGCTTTCATGGACGCACATCAGGATATCGTTGCCAGTGGAGGCCACTTGCAGTTGTTCGGAGCACGCGACCGCCTGTGGAAGTTCCCCATTGGGCACGATGACTGCGTGGCCAATCTGCTGTTCGGAGTGCCGGTAAGCCAGGGCGCGAGCATCATGCGACGCTCGGTGATCGAGCAGCATGGATTGCGCTACGATCCATCGTGGCCGCGCGTTGGCGAGGACTGGTTGTTCTGGTTGCGCGTGTCGCGCGTGGGCCGCTTCGGCAACCTCGATGAAGCCATGACCCTCTACCGGCGGGGCGCGCAGAACATCAGTCACGGGCGCGACAAGTCCGAGGACTTCGCCGATATCACGCGGCGCGCTTTCGCCTTCTTCGGGCTGCCACTGACGGAAGAACAGCTCGAACTGCACCTGCTCGCGGGCAAGATCTTCAGGCGAACTCCTGACGCCGCCATGGTGAAGGCTCTTCGGGCATGGTTGAATGAACTGCTCGAACTCAACGCTGAACGCGGGCTCTTTCCCCCGGCCGCCTTCAAGCACCGCCTGGAAACAGCTTGGGACGAGCTCTTCCATTTCCTGGCGGACCGCAGCGCCGGTGCGGCCATGGCCCACCTGCGCATCTCCGGGCGTTGGCCGCTGGACCGCTTGAGCTACCTGCTCAAGCGCCGCGCGAAAGCGATCTTGCGGCGCTGAGCCCACGCCAAGTCGGTCCCGAAGGATCGGGATGAGCAGATGAAACACATGCCCAAAGAACTCTGGTTGTTCACGGTGAGCTATCCGTACGGAACGAACGAAGCGTTCCTGACCAACGAGCTGCCCGTGCTGGCCAAGCGGTTCGACAAAGTGGTTCTGTTCCCCCTACTGGGCAAGGGCGAAGCGAACCCGCTGCCGCCGAACGTGGAGGTGCGGCACATCCTGGGAGATCCGTACCGTGCTGCCTCGTTTGGTGAGGTGTTCGGTCATTCCGGTGCGTTCTGGAAGTTGCTGCGGACCAGCATTGCTTCCGCACCGTCGTTCGGAGCGGTGCGGCGCCGGTGGCCCGATCTGCGAAGCCGATCACGGCAAGCCTTGGCGCGTGCGATCGCGTTGAAGAAGGAGCTCGGCGCTGCCTACGACCCGCGGCACGTTGTGCTTTACTCGTTCTGGACGGCGGACTGGGCCACGGCGCTCGGGCTGTGGAAGTGCATGGATCCGCGCGTGCGTTTCCGCAGCCGCATGATGGGCTTCGACATGTATGCGCACCGGGCCAAGGAGGGTTGGCAGATGTTCCAGCGCTTCCAGGTGCAACAGGCGGAAGGCCTGCATCCGATCAGCGGGGATGGCCTAGGTAACATGGTGAAGGCACATCCGGGGCATGCAGGCAAGTTCGCGCTGAGCTACTTGGCCACGGCCGATCGTGGCGTTGCACCATGGCAGCCTGCTGATGTACTTCGTGTGGTGTCGTGCAGCAACTTGGTGGAGCTGAAGCGCGTGCACCTGATCGCGGAAGCCTTGTGCACGTGCAAGGTGCCGGTGCAATGGACGCATTTCGGCGACGGCCCGGAGCGCGCGAAGGTTGAAACTGTGCTGGCAGCCGCTCCCGCGCATGTGAAGGCAACACTGATGGGCAGCAGGCCGAATGCTGAAGTGATCGCTTGGTACCAGCAGCACCCGGTGGATGTGTTCATCCACCTGAGCCGCACGGAAGGTGGCGCGCCGGTGGCGTTGCAAGAAGCGGCCAGTTTCGGCATACCGCTCATCGGTGCTGATGCGGGCGGGGTTAGGGAGGTGGTGGGTGAACACACCGGGGTGTTGTTGCCCAATGCAGTGGACATTGCGGAAGTCGCGCGTTTGCTGGAAGGGTGGAAGAACGGGCCTCGGTATTCCGAGCGCGCGCGCGCTGGTGTGCGCGCAGCGTGGCGCGCGCGCTTCGATGCGGAAGTGGTGTACAATGCGTTCGCAGACATTCTGTTGAAGACTTGATGCCCCCGCAATGGCTTCATCGCGCAACCTCCTGCTCTTCACCATGCGCTTTCCTTACGGGAAGGGTGAAGCGTATTTGGAGAACGAGCTGCCGGTGCTGGCGAAGCGGTTCACCTCCATTGCCGTAATGCCTCTTTTCGCAGAGGGCGGAGCACATCGCGATCTACCGGCGAACACAAGGACCGAGGTGCTGGTGAACGATCCTTACAAGCCGATCGGGGTATTGGGTTTTCTGAAGCACCGCACGGTGTGGAACGAACTGGTGGATGGGATCCGCCGGAGCGCGCCAACCAAGGAGGTGTTCAACAGGCGTTGGACTTCGGAGATCCGGCCAAGGATGCGTCAGGCTTTGCACCGCGCGATCCTTTTGAAGAAGGCCGTTGAGCAGGGTAAGCTCAACCTGCACGACGCGGTCATCTACAGCTACTGGGCCTACGATTGGCCCATCGCCTTCGCCTTCCTGCAGCGCATGCTGCCGGACGTCAAGTTCGTCACGCGCATGCACGGCTTCGACCTGTACGCCGATCGCGAACCCGACGGTTGGCCAGCCTTCCGCGACCTGGTGATGTCGCATGCTTCGGCGGTGCACGTTCCAAGCCTCGCTGGTATGGAGCATCTGAAGGCCACCGCCCCGCAACACGCGCACAAGCTCGTGCTGAGCCGCATGGGCACCACTGATCATGGCATGGCTCCGTGGGCGCCGAGCGATGCGATCCGTTTGGTTTCGTGCAGCAACCTCTATCCGCTCAAGCGTGTCGATCTCATCATCGCGGCATTGAAGCACATCGACCGCCCGGTGCGGTGGACGCATTTCGGCGAAGGGCCGGAAATGGACAGGCTGCGAGCAATCGCCCGGGAGCTGCCAACCAACGTTTCCGCTGACTTCCGTGGGGCGGTCGCCAACGCGGACCTGATGCAGTGGTATAACGAGAACCCCGTTGATCTTTTCGTGCACATGAGCGCGAGCGAGGGAGGCATTCCCGTGGCCCTGCAGGAAGCGGCCAGCTTCGGTATTCCGCTGCTGGCAGCCGATGCGGGCGGTGTGTGCGAGATCGTGGATGACCGGTGCGGGGTGCTCCTCCGGTCGGATCCTGCCCCAGAAGAGATCGGCACGGCCGTGCTCAGGTGCTGCTCGGCCCCGTATGCGATGGATGCGTTCCGCAAGGGCGTCAGGGAACGATGGGCTGTGGATTTCCGGGCGGAAGACAACTTCGCGCGCCTTTGCGACCACCTGCTGGCAGCCGAAATGAACTAGAATGCTGTTCAACAGCTTCGACTTCCTCGTCTTTTTTCCGCTGGTCACCATCGGCTACTTCCTGTTGCCCTACAAGCAGCGCTGGTGGTGGCTGCTGGCCGCGAGCTGCTGGTTTTACATGGCCTTCGTGCCCGTGTACATCCTCATCCTCGGTTTCACCATCGCCGTGGACTACGCCGCAGGCATCCTCATCGACCGCAGCGAGGGGAAGAGGCGCAAGGCATGGCTCGTGGCCAGCATCGTGGCGAACGTGGGCGTGCTGGCCTTCTTCAAGTACTTCGACTTCCTCAACCAGAGCATTGCGGCGGTGGTGCGCGGCACGGGCCTGTCGTACGATGTGCCGGACCTCGGCATCCTGTTGCCCATCGGCCTGTCTTTCCACACGTTCCAGAGCCTTAGCTACACCATCGAGGTTTACAGGCGCCACCAGAAGCCCGAGCGCAACCCCGGCGTGTTCGCGCTCTACGTGATGTTCTACCCGCAGCTGGTGGCCGGGCCCATCGAGCGGCCGGGGAACCTGCTCAACCAGTTGGGTGCCGCTGGATCGGCACGTGACCGCATGCGGTTCGAACCGCAGTACGACAAGATCGCGCACGGTCTCCGGCAAATGGCCTGGGGGTTCTTCAAGAAGCTCGTCATCGCCGACCGTTGCGGGGTCATCGTGGACCATGTGTACGGCAACCCGGTACTGCACGATGGTTGGACAACACTGTTTGCCACCTATCTCTTCGCGTTGCAGATCTACTGCGATTTCAGCGGTTACAGCGACATCGCCATCGGCGCCGCGCGGTGCATGGGCTTCGACCTGATGGTGAACTTCCGCACACCTTTCATGAGCAGCAGCATCAGCGAGTTCTGGAGCCGCTGGCACATCAGCCTCACGAGTTGGTTCCGCGACTATCTCTATATCCCGCTAGGGGGCAATCGCATTGCCGTGCCGCGTTGGTATCTCAACCTCTTCATCGTTTTCCTGGTGAGCGGGTTGTGGCACGGTGCAGCATGGAAGTATGTGCTCTATGGTGCGGTGCACGGGCTGTACATCATTGCCGCGCTGATGGCGAAGCCGCTTTGGGACCGGCTCATCAGCACCGTTCGTGCGCGCTGGTACCGTTGGCTGAGCGTCTTCATCACGTTCCATCTTGTGTTGCTCACGTGGGTGGTGTTCAGGGCCGATAGCGTCGGCCACATGGGCGTTATCTACTCCAAGTGGCTGGGCATCACCGAAGGCGGGCGCACCGTGGCCGATCTGATCGCTGTCGTGAAGCCCGGCATGTTCTTCATCACCGTTGCGGCTGCGGTGCTGTTCTTCTGCATCGATCCGTGGGTGGACCGATGGGTGAAGCGCGAAGTGCCCGCACCATCGCGCACGTTCGATGTTGCCTTTCAAGCGGCGTTGGTGGCGGTGTGCGTGCTCTTCGGTCATTACGGCAGCACCATGTTCATCTATTTCCAGTTCTGATGAAGGTGCTGCTCCGCGTTCTCTCCAAAGCTCTGCTGGTCGGGCTCATCGCCGCCGGGGCCTACGTGGGCGTGCTGTTCGTGATGTGCAAAGTGAAGGTGGGGGAGAACGCACTGATCTACCGCGCCGGTGATGTCTACAACCTGAAGGGAGGCAACACCTACCGGAAGTTCCGCGAGTTCGATCCCGCAAAGCACTACGATGTGGTGGTCATCGGAAGCAGCCACGCATACCGCGGCTACGACCCGCGCATCTTTCGCGAGCAGGGGTTGGACATGTTCAATCTGGGCACCAGCTCACAGACGCCGCTGAACACGCATGCCTTGTTGAAGGAATTCATCACGGAAGCCAACACCGGCCTCATCGTACTGGACTGCTACGAGAACGCGCTTGCGCTGGATGGCCTCGAAAGCGCGGCTGACCTGAGCCAGAACGTCACGAGCGATGCCGCAGTGCTGCGCATGGTCGCTTCCATGCACGACCCGCGGGTCTTCAACATGTTCACCGTGCGCATGCTGATGCGCAACGAACCCGCCGCTTACGTGGACAGCTTCTATGTGGAAGCCGGCTACAGCATGAACACGGACAGCGCGCACGACGCGATCGACTACGGGCTGGACCGGACGCTGGAATTGGGCGCGCGCCAGCCGGAATACCTGGTGAAGTGCATCCGCTACTGCCAGGAGCAGGGCATCCCCATCGTGCTGGTGACGCACCCGCTGCCGCAGGCCAGCAACCATCCCCGGCACGAGGCCTTCCACGACATCGTCGATAGCGTGGCGCAGGCCACCGGTGTGGAGTACATCGATTACGCCTTCAAGCATGGCTTGCCGCTGCACGACCGCCACCACTACTACGACCACAACCACTTCAACCAGGCGGGCGTGGCGTTGTTCAACCCGAAGCTGATAGAGGACTTGCGGGGGAAAGGGTACGTGAAGGACTAGTCGGGAATGGGTGCCCTTCTACATTCGCGGACCGCCGCGAAGACCCCCTGTCCGTGAAGATCTCCGTGATCATACCCTGCTGGAACGTGGAGGCGTTGTTGCCCGCCACGTTGGACAGCGTGCTGGCGCAGGAGCACCAGAACCTGGAGATCATCTGCGTGGACGACGGCAGCACGGACGGCACGCCGGCAGTGCTCGAACGGTTTGTGCAGCAGAGCGGAGGCCGCATGCAGGTGCTGCGGCAGCCGAACCAAGGGGCGTGCGCCGCGCGCAATGCCGGCATGGCGCTGGCCACGGGGGGGTGGTTGCAGTTCCTGGATGCCGATGATGTGCTGGACCCGAAGAAGCTGAGCGGGCAGGTGGAACTCCTACGGGGTGCATCCGCTTCAACCGTTCTGATCGTAGGTGACTACGAGAAGATCATGCCCAACGGATTGCTGCTGCCCACCGAGGCACTTTACGACCGGCCGTGGATGGCGCTGATCCGCACGCGCATGGGCACCACCAGCGCCAACCTGTGGCGCAAGGATGCCGTGGAGCGCGTGGGCGGCTGGCGCACCGACCTGGCCAGCAGCCAGGATTATGAGCTGATGTTCAGGCTGCTGAAGGAAGGCGGCACGGTGCTCTGGGACAAGCGCATTGCTACGCATGTGCTGAAGCGGGTGGCCGGAAGCATCAGTCAAACCGGCGTGCAGGACAACTGGCGTCGCTACATTGCCTTGCGCAGGGCCATGAAGGACCATTTGAAAGCCACCGATGCAAGCCGGTTCCGTCCGGAGATCATGGCGCTGGACCAGTACCTCTTCATGGCCATCCGTATCCTGGCGATGTACGACCTGAAGGAGGCGGTGCGCGAGTTCAAGGGTGCCATCAGTCGGGGCTTCCGGCCGGAGGTGAGCAAGGCCATCACGGAGAAGTATGTCTTCCTCTTCAACCTGTTCGGCTTCGCGAACGCGGAGCGCTTGGTGAGGTGGAGAAAAGGGCAGGCGGCATGATCCGGAGCAAGGCCGACTACCACGCCTACCTGGAGGCGGACCGCATTGCGCTGCGGCGGGTGGACAGCATCCATAAGTTGTACGATGAGGTGTGGAAGTTCCAGCGGTTGCTGCGACGCGTGGAGTTCATGATGAACTGCCGCAAGCACAGCGGCATCATCGGCAGGCTTGCCTACAAATTTTGGAGCTTGCGCTTCCATGCGCAGAGCGTTCGCTGCGGTTTCGATATTCCGCCCAATGCTTTCGGCCCGGGGCTGAGCATTGCGCACCGGGGCACCATCGTGGTGCACCCCGACGCGCGCATCGGCAAGAACTGCCGCATCCACGTGGACGTGGTGATCGGCACGCGGCCCGGCCCCAAGGACCTGGTCCCCACCCTTGGCGACAACTGCTACATCGGACCCGGAGCAAAACTCTTCGGCGACATTGTCATTGGCCCTAACACCGCCATTGGCGCCAACAGCGTGGTGAACCAGTCGTTCCCTGACGGCAACATGACCATTGCAGGGGCCCCCGCGCGGAAAGTCAGCGATACGCCCAGCACCGAGTTCATCATTGCCACGCGCACCAGCGATCAAGTGTCGGGATGAAGAAGCTTCTGATCGTCGTCGGCACGCGCCCCAACTTCATCAAGGTCACGCGCTTCAAGCAGGTTGCCGCGCAGCGCGGAACCCTCGAAGTGCGCATCGTCCATACGGGCCAGCACTTCAGCGCCAACATGGCCGATGTTTTCTTCGAGCAGTTCGGATTGGTGCCGGACATTTTCCTGGAGATCGGTGCGGGCACACCGCTGGCGCAGATGGCGGGCATCATGGAGAAACTCGAACCCGTGGTGCTGAACGAGAAGCCCGACATGCTGATGGTTGTGGGCGATGTGAACAGCACGCTTGCAGCAGCTTTGGTGGCCAACAAGTTGAGCGTGCCGCTGGCGCACCTGGAGAGTGGTCTGCGCAGCTTCGACAACACGATGCCCGAGGAACACAACCGGGTGCTCACGGACCGCATCACCGATCATTTCTTCGTCACCGAGCAGAGCGGGCTCGACAATCTGCGCAAGGAGGGCGTATCTGAAGAACGCATCCACTTCGTGGGCAATACGATGATCGATACGCTGGTGGCGTTCGAGGAGGGCGTGAAGACTTCGCCAGTCCTGGACGAGTTGGGTCTGGGTGCTGGTGGACATGTCCTCATGACCATTCACCGACCGGCCACGGTTGATGTGAAGGAACGAATGAGCGAACTGCTCGACCTGATCGCGGAAGTCGCGGCCACGCGCAAGGTGGTGTTCCCCATCCACCCGCGCACGGTGAAGAACCTCGAACGCTTCGGTCTGAAGGCAAAGGCCGATGCCATCAAGGGCCTGGTGCTGACCGAGCCGCTGGACTACTTCGCCTTCCAGAAGTTGGTGGCCTCGTGCGCGTTCATCCTCACGGACAGTGGTGGCATACAGGAAGAGAGCACCTACCGCCGAGTGCCATGTCTTACGCTTCGCCCGAACACGGAACGGCCGATCACAGTGACCATGGGCAGCAACGAACTGGTGCCGCTGGACATGGCAGCCGTGCGCGCGGCCATTGCCCGCATTGAGAACGGATCCTTCAAGAAGGGTGAGGTGCCGCCGCTGTGGGATGGAAAGGCGACGGAGCGGATCGTAGAGGTGCTGGAGAGGGTGATGTGAGGCTGAGTGATTTATCACGCAGAGACGCAGAGAACGCAGAGACCTCACCCCCGACCCCTCTCCGGTGGAGAGGGGGGCGGAACTTGGCAACTAGTGCGCAAAGGAGAACTGGGTGCAACTTGACGGCCGATGATCATCTACCTCACCTACAACGACCAGCCCAGCGGGGTGTACTGGAGCCAGGTGACGGATGTGGTCGAGCATCTCAACACGCTTGGCGGACCAAAGGTGAAGCTGGTGGCGCTGGTGAGCGGACGTGATTTCCTGAAGACCCGCAAGGCCATCAAGGCCCATTCACCGCGTGCTTGGGTGCTGCCGATGGTGCCCACGATGAAGCGCTGGCGGATGAACACCATGCTGGTGGCCTGGGTGTGCCGGCTGTTGCGCCCATCCGGCATCATGTGCCGCGGACCGTTCGCAAACTGGATGGCGCTGCGGATGCGGGAGCGCGGCCTTACGAAGAAGGTTTGCTTTGATGGACGCGGTGCCTATGCGGCCGAGTGGGAGGAATACCGCATCATCGATGACGATGCGTTGATCGCGCAGTTCAGGCCGCTGGAAAACGAGGCGGTGAACCAGAGCGATTTCAGGCTGGCGGTGAGCAACGCGCTGGTGGCACATTGGCGCGAGCGGTATGGGTACGCCAGCAATGCGCATGTGGTGGTGCCGTGCACCTTAGGGAACCAGATACCCGTTCCGACCTCCCGTAGCGTCGACCCACTGGGTCGACCCGCACTGCCCAGGGGCGTGCGCCTGGTGTACAGCGGCAGTACGGCGGGCTGGCAATCGTTCGGTTTGTTGGAACGCATGCTGACGCAGGTGCTGGATACGCAGCCCGAAGTGAGCGTCCTGTTCCTGAGCAAACGCGATGCGCACAACACGCAACTGGAGCAGCGCTATCCGGGCCGGGTAGAGGTGAAGTGGCTGGAGCACTCACAAGTGCAAGTGGCGCTGAACGCATGCGACTACGGCATCATGCTGCGCGAAGACACCATCACGAACCGCGTGGCCAGCCCTACCAAGTTCGCTGAGTACCTGCGAAGTGGGTTGCGCATCATTGCCGGTGAAGGCTTGGGCGACTTCAGCGAACTGGTGAAAGAGGAGAGGCTTGGGGTGGTGCTGGACAAGTCGGGCAATGTGCCGCTTTTGGAGCCCACACCGAACGAGGAACGCGCACGACTGAGAGCGCTGGCGGAAGCACGCTTCACCAAGGGTGCTTACGCTGACGAGTACCTGGCGGTGCGGAAGGCGTTGTCATAGGTCTGCCGCTGATGGCCGCGCTCTACATTCGCGGGCCTCCCGCTGGAACGGGACTATGAAGTATGTCGAAAAAGGTCCTCATCACCGGTGGCGCAGGCTTCATCGGGAGCGCGCTCAGCAAGCATTTGCAGGAGGAAGGCCACGAGGTGTTCGTGCTGGACAACCTGAGCTTCGGGCGCAGGCATCTGGCCGGTGTGCCCGATGATCGCTTTTTCCAAGTGGACATCCGCGACCTGGCGGCCACGCAGCAGGTAATGGACGACACGCGGCCGAACATCGTGCTGCACCTGGCGGCCATCCACTTCATCCCGTACTGCAACCAGCACCCGACCGAGGCCGCGGACATCAACATCAACGGCACCATCAATGTGCTGGAGGCCGCAGGTAGCAAGGGCAGTGTGGAGCAGGTGTTCGTGGCGAGCACAGCAGCTGTCTATCCCATCGCCGATGGCGCGATGGGTGAGGAGCATGCGACCGGTCCGATGGACATCTACGGCACCACCAAGCTGGCAACGGAGAAGATCGCGAGCGAGTTCCACCTGCGCACCAAACTACCCGTGCTCGTGGGCCGCTTTTTCAATGCGTTCGGTCCGAACGAAACGAACCCGCACTTGTTCCCTGAGATCCAACGGCAGGTCTTGGGCGGTGCGCGGACGCTCAAACTTGGGAACCTTGACCCCAAGCGCGATTACATCCATACCGAGGACATGAGCCGCGCGATGAGCGCACTGCTTGCAATGGGCAACAAGGGCTGCGACGTCTTCAACATCGGGCGCGGCATAGAGTACAGCGTGCGCGAGATCGTGGAAGCCTTCGAGCGGCAATTGGGAGAGAAGCTGAGCATTGAAGTTGACCCGGCACGCGTGCGCAAAGTGGAACGCATGCACCTGCTGGCCGATGTGCGCAAGTTGAAAACCGCCACGGGCTGGGAGCCGCGCTGGGGCATCGACGAAGGCGTGGCAACGCTGTTGAAGGAGAGCTTGGATCAATTCAAGTGACAAGATCCAAGTGCCAAGTGTCAAAGTCCAAGAAGACGGAAAGATGCGGCTGCTCCTTGAACCTTGTTCCTTGACACTTGGGCTTTGACACTTGAGGACGTCCATGCATATCGTCCTTTGCACCGACGGCATCTTCCCCCATGCCGTGGGCGGCATGCAGCGCCACTCACGGTTGCTGGCGGAGCATCTGGCGCGCAATGGGAAGGTTACGCTCACCGTCATTCATCCGCACAAGGAGCAGGTGTTCGATGCAACGTTGGGCATCACGGAAGTACGCGTGCAGGACATCAACCGCGACAAGTTCTACCTGCGCGAACTGTGGCGCTACAGCGACCGGGTAGGGAAGGAGCTGGAGCAACTGGAGCCTGATGTGGTCCTCAGCCAGGGCTTCTGCGTTTGGAAGGGCATCGGCCGGTTCAGCGACCGGTTGATCGTGCACCCGCACGGACTGGAGATGTTCCAGATGCTGACGAGGAAAGAGCGGATGATGGGGTGGCCCTTCCGAAGATCATTGCGTTACATCCTGCGCCACAGCAAAGTGTGCATTTCGCTTGGTGGTAAGCTCACCGGCATCCTTCAGCAGCAGGTTGAGGGTTCACCGTGCGAAGTGATGGTGATACCCAATGCTGTTGAAGTACCGCCAGCACTCGCTGCCGAACAACGAGCAACGAACAGCCATCAACCAACGCTGCTCTTCGTCGGCCGCTTCGCCTTCAACAAAGGCCTTGATGTGCTGATGGCTCTTGCACAACGATTGGTGGCTGAGGGCAAGCAGGACCTGGTGCGTTTCCAATTGGCGGGCGACGGACCTTTGCTCGCGCACTACCAACAGGTCGGCCTTCCGGCGAACGTTGAACTGCTGGGTCGCGTGGACGATGCGCAGTTGCAGAAACTCTATTCGGCTTGCAGCGCGTTCGTGCTTCCCACGCGTTTCGAAGGGATGCCCACGGTGGTGCTGGAAGCGATGGTGCATGCCAAGCCGATCATCGTGAGCGATGTGGGCGCCACGGCCGAACTGGTGACGCCACACAATGGCTACCTGCTGCCGCCGGGCGATGAGAGCGCCCTTTACGATGCGGTGGTTGCGTTCGCTGAGCGGCGTACCGACATCCATGCGCAGATGGGCCAATACAGCCGCCAGCGCGTCGAGGAGCGCTTCAGCTGGCCAACGGTGACCAAGCAGTTCGAAGGATTGTTCGCGCAGGTGGGGGCGAAGGCCTAGTTGCCAAGCGAGGCGATGAACTGGTCGCACACAGCGGCGAGCATGTGCTCCTCGGCGCGATAGGTCCGGGCGCTGTCCACCTTCTCGTGGCCCACGATGATCCGCTGCAGGAGGTCCGCAACCCCATCGACGGCAACCGTTCGGCCGAGTCCTTTGCCCGTGATGTGCTCTGAAAGTCCGCCGGGCTCACCGATGTGCAGGACCGGTGTTCCGAGCCATGCGAGCTCATTGAACTTGGTGCTCACGAAGTCGCGTTTCTCGGGCGGCATGTAGGCGAGCACGAGATCAGCGCGTTGGATGAGCGGGAAGAGTTGCTGCGCGGGCAGGGGTTGTTGGAAGCGGATGCGCTCGGACTGTCCGGCTTCCTGCGCCATGCGTTTCCAGCGCGTGGTGTCGTGACCGGTGATGAACAGGTCGAACGAGGATGCACGCCAACGCTCCGGTACTTCGTGCTCAACGTGTTGGAAGGCCTGCAACACTTCAGCGAAGTAGGCCGTGAAGCCGGGTTCGTTGTACACGCTGCCGGCATAGATCATCCGGAAGCGGCCGTCCTCTAACGTCGGCGCGGCTGGTCCGAGCTCGTCCGGGTCGATGACATGGGGCAGGAGCGAGAACTTTGCGGCATGCTGCGGATAGGTGGTCCGCAGGTGGTGTAGGATGAACGGAGATGGTGTTGTGATGCCATCGTACCCGGCCATCACCTCGCGCTCCAACTTGTTCTCGGCTTCGCGTTGGGCAGCCGACATGTTGCTGCGGCCGTACACCTCACCCCATGTCCAAGGGTCACGGAAGTCGGCCACCAGACGAACGCCCGGGCGATGCTTCAACCCCAGCAAGTGGTGCAGCAGCGCGAACGGCGGACCGGTAGCAATGACGTGTTTGATGCCATGCTGTGTGATCAGCGCGTCGCACTTCGCCACCAGCGGTAGTGCCCAACGCACGGACCTGTCCAGGATGTTCCCATGGGCGATAAGCGGCAGCACCTTCATCCAGAAACGATATCCGATCCTCTCTACGACGGAAGTGAGCGGCCGCTTCATCAGCACTTGCGGGTAACGCATGGGCAGCGCGTACCGGCGGACAAGCGGGTGGTGCACGTCGGCATCCCAGAGGGAACCCTTCAGTTCGTTGCCCTGATCCGCATGCACCACATGCACGGGGTGGCCCCGTCGGGCCAGTTCCTTGGCCAGTTTCGCCCAGCGCCGCCCACCTATGCCGCGATAGGGCGGGAAGGTGTGGCTGACAATGAGAACAGGTTCGCCGGGCCGGAGCGCTGCCATGGTGCGCGAAGGTGCGACCGGTCGGGCGGATGGCGAGGCACTTTTCCGAAGAACCTGCGTTCCATCATCCGGGCAAGGGGCTAGTTTCGCGACCCTTCAGAAATGCGGCACGCGCTCATTACCGGCGGTTCGGGGTTCATTGGAAGCCACTTGGTGGACCGCCTGTTGGCGGAAGGCGGATGGCGCGTGACCGTGGTGGACAACTACGATCCTTTTTACGACAGGGGTGCCAAGGAGGCGAACCTCGTGGCGCATACCGGCAACGAGCATTTGCGCGTGCTGGAGGCCGATATCCTGGACAACGACCTGGGGGAGCGGATCGGCGAAGGCCCCATCGATGTGATCGTCCATATTGCTGCGAAGGCCGGTGTTCGGCCGAGCATCAAGGATCCCGTCTCGTACCACCGTGTGAACGTCACAGGGACGTTGAAACTGCTTGAGCTGGCGCGGCATCGCAGTGTGCCCCATTTCGTGCTGGCCAGCAGCAGCAGCGTTTACGGTGTGGACCCGAACGTGCCTTGGAAAGAGCAGGAACTGGGCTTGAAGCCGATCAGTCCTTACGCGGCGACCAAACTGGCGGCGGAGCAGTTCGGACAGGTGTACGCTCACTTGCACGGGATGAAAGTGACGGCGTTGCGGTTCTTCACCGTGTACGGCCCGCGCCAACGTCCCGATCTGGCCATCCACCAGTTCTTCCGCAAGGTGAAGGCCGGGGTGCCCATCCAGCAGTTCGGCGATGGAACCACGCGCCGCGATTACACCTTCGTGGACGATATCGTGAGCGGTATGCGCGCCGCCATGGACAGGACGAAAGGGGAGCGCTTCGAGATCTACAACCTTGGCAACAGTGCCACCGTGATGCTCAAGGAACTCATCGCTGCCATTGAAACCGAAGCGGGCGCAAAAGCCATCATCGACCTTCAACCCGAGCAGCCCGGCGACGTGCCCCAGACCTACGCCGATACGAGCAAGAGCCGTGAGCACCTGGGGTTTGCCCCGAGCACACCACTGGCCATCGGCCTGCGTAAGTTCCACGAGTGGATGCGCACCGTGGAGACGGTGAAGCAATGATGTGATGCGGGTCGTTGGTATCAGCAACAAGACGCGCTACTGGCAGCACTACGCCTTCAGCAATCCGCCCGACGGCTACCGCTACAGCCGCATGGCCGACGTGCCGTGGCACTTGCTGAAGGTGAGCAACCAGTTCCTGGCGCACACCAAGTTGTTCCACCCGCTGAAGAAGGCCGACATCTTCCACACGTACAACAGCATCGTGGTGAACCACCGGCCGTGGGTGATCGAAGTGGAGAGCTACCTGCCGCGCTACAAGCCTATGCCCGAGGACCACTTCCTTTTCCGTTGGGGATTGAAGCGGCTACGCAGCAACGAGTGCAAGGCGCTCATCTACACCAGTGAGAACACCATGCGCATGAACCGCGACCGTCTCATCGCGGAAGGTGTCGATCCCGCCAAGATGCACGTGATCTACCGCGCCATTGAGCAGTACCAGCCGGGCGAAAAGAACAAAGAGGCCTTCACCGTCCTCTTCGCTGGCAACGGCTTCTACCGCAAGGGTGGGATCGAACTGCTGAAAGCCTTCCAGCGGCTCGGCCGCAACGATGCACGACTGATCATCGTGAGCACCATGGAGGTGGACTGGGGTAAAGCGCCCACTGCTGAGGAAGTAGCCTTTGCGGAGAAGACCATTGCGGATGACAAGCGCATCACCTTGCACCGTGGTATGGGCCATGGCGCGTTGCTGCAGGAGATGCGCAAGGCCCATGTGTTCGTGAGCACCACGTTCGCGGATCCGTTCAACAATACCGTGCTGGAGGCGATGGGGGCCCAGCTTCCCATCATCAGCAGCCGCGTGAGCTCCATCCCCGAGATGGTGGAAGAGGGTGCGAACGGCTGGTTGTTGCCGGTGTCCGATCGTAGCAGCGATGCCATTGCAGATGAGATCGCTGAGCGCTTGCGGCAATTGATGGACGACGGCGAACTGCTTCAGCGCATGAGCGATCGCTCACTGGCCATCACGCGCGGAAAATTCGACCTGCGTGTGCGTAATCGGCGCATCGCGGAGGTGTACGACAAGGCGCTCGCCTGATCGTCAGCGGTCGTAGCAGCAACGGAACTTCCGGGCCAGAGTGTTGTAAGCAGGGCCAACGCCGGAGTGCGTACAACTGGTGGCCCCGACCACACGGGCCGCGGCCACGCCGTTGGCCGTGCTGTTCGTCCATTCCCACTGGTTGCCCATGTTCTGCAGGGACAAATTGGCCTGTTGGGTGCAGGCGAAGTACCATTCGCCCCAAGTGCAGATGCGGGCGTTCATCATTCCGCACACCACGGAGGCTGAATCGAGATAGAGCGTGTCGTGCGAGGTGGGTTCAATGCAGTAGAGCTCGCTGACCTGCGTGAAGCCACTGGGGCAGTCCCGGCGGGCGATGCGCCGGGCATTGGTGAGCTGGTAGGCACTGCCATCGAACACGAGGCTGGCCACCATGCCCGGTTGCAGATCACCTGGCGCCAAGGGCTGGCCGCCGTTCTTCACCACATCAACGGGAGCAAAGCCGTTCACCGCAATGGTGACCCCGCTGGTGTTCGCTACCGTGATGGCCACCAGCAGGTTCTGGCCTGGGACGGGCGCAGCGAACGAGGGGTTCGTGTTGGCCGTCAATACGTTGGCACCGGATGCCTGGCAATAGAGGTAATTGCCGGCCAGCAGCGCACCGGCGTTCAGGGCGTGTTCCGGTGCAGTTCCATCGGGCAGGCCCGCAACGTGCCGTTCGCCCGCACCACCGGAAAGCACGATCGGTTTGTCCACGGCGAGTTGCGCTTGGACGAACGTGCAGCACACCACGAACGGAAGAGCGATGGCGTACTTCATCACCGAAGAGGATAACAGCAGCGCGTACGGCCCAGGTCCGTCAGCGATGCGGAGATGTTGAACATGCTGATGCAGCTCCAGCGGTTGATCTGGTCCGCGCTGTGGGTGTGGTCGCTCGTGTCATCGATCCATTCCCAGTTGTCGAACAGGTCGTTCATCTGCCCCTGCAATGACCGGCAGCTGAAGAGGAACTGGTCCCATGTGCACAATGCCGCACCCTGGTCCGCGCAATAGGCCGCCGCTTCAAACCAGTTGAGCTCTGGCCCTTCATTCTGCATGATGCAGAAATTGGCGTTGGCGGCCAGGTAGCCCTCGGGACAGCCTTGGGGCTCGCCGCTGGTCAGGATGAAGACGCTGTCGGCATAGAGCACCTCAACGACTTGTCCTGCCCGCAAGGCGCCGATGTTCAACGGAAGGCCTGCACGGTCGCGTAAGGGTCTTGCTCCGAGCCCATCGACATCGATCGTGACGGCCCCTGTGTTTTCAACGAGCCCGATCCAGCGAACGCGAAGGCCGTTCATGTACGCGCTGGTGGGTGGTTGAAGCGTGAGCTGCACAGCATTGCCGGTGCCTGCAGTGGCGCCGAACAACAACCTGCCGTTCTGTGCGTCGCCCAATGTGGCAAGATCGGTGATGTCATGCGCCGTACCAAGACCCTCGATGCGCCGGTCGTTGGTCGTCGCGCCGGTAAGGACAATGGGCTTGTCGATGGTCAGTTGACCAGTGGCGACGGCACAGCTGATCAGGGGAACGATGATCGCGATGCTCCTCATTTGTTGTAGCAGCATCGGAAGTTGTTGGAGCCATTGGGGATCATTGTCCCGCCGCCGTAGCAATTTGGGATGGTGGTGCCAGTGGTAAGGCCCACGCGCTTACCGTGGTTGTTGTCGTTGCTGGCGTTGTCCAGCCATTCGTATTCCACGATGCTGTTGATGAAGCCTCCCGGCATGCTGCATCCCTTGAACCAATCCGCCCAACCGCAGAGACGGTAACCGCGCAGGTTGCAAGTGCTCACGGCGTTGTACCATGAAGCCGGTCCGGAAGGCGAGGCCTCCACGCAAACGTCGCGGTTGACCTCCAGCATGCCGGGCGGGCAGGCGATGCCTGTTTGCGAGATCAACTGGAACGCTGCACCATCGAACACCAACAGCACGGGGATGCCCGGGCGCAAGTCGGCACTGTCCAACGGCTCGTTGGTGAACTTCAGCACCGGGACCGCTCCAAGACCATCAACGTTCAGCGTTACCGCTGTGTCGTTCGCGGCACCGGGCATAATGCTCATTAGCATGCCTGCCGAGTAGCCCGACGCGGATGGCGTGAGCGATGCAGTAAGTGTGTTCGTACCGCTGGCCGTTGCCCGTTGCACGGCTTGCACGCGCACGGCTTCAGCGCTCGCACCGTGGTCAGAAGCTATGGGAAGCTCGGAGCCCTTGACCTGTCGATCGGCATTGCTGTTTCCTTCCAGCACGATGGGGACGGGGCTTTCCAATTGGGCCATCAGAGCCAACGGCGCAAATAGTCCCGCTATGCCGGTCAGCCGCTTCATGGTTTCACGAAACGAAGCGTTGCAGAACCGTTCACGCGAACCACGTAGGTGCCGGGGGCCAGGTGCCGGACATCAATTCCAGTGGACATCCCTGTGCCGGTTGCGGCTGCAACTGTGCGCCCGGATGCATCCATCACAAGGCATTCAGTGACATGGCTCTTTCCAACGATCGTCACTTCCTCATTGGCTACGGTGGGGAAGAGCGCGAAGCCGTTAAGTACAGGTACGTACTCACCGACCTCAGTGATCACAGCATCGTCGAACAGCGTGAACCAACCCAGGCTGTCGGGCAAGGATGCCGAGGCGGTGTTGTTCGCTTGGTCCAATGTGCTGTTCAGTTCAGGCCACCAAGCACCACCATTGTTGTTGCTGGCCATACGCAGCGCCGCCTCCGGTATGCCGTTCAGTTCGGACTGGTCGTAGGCAAAGGTGCCCGTGCTGCCGGGCAATGTCCCGTTCGCACCGCGAACCTCGAACCAGCGGGCAATGCTCTCGTTGTTCGTGTTGTTCAAACGGGGCAGGTGACCGCGAACGATCAGCAGGCTGTCCGGTGCGGAAGTAGTTGTGAGGCTGAAGCCTAGTCCTGCAGGCTCTTCGCTGGCCAAGGGAGCGGGGTAGTACCGGTGCGTGCGCTCCGTGCCGCTGCCGGTGATCGGAGCACCCGGCTGCTCGTCGAGCACAGCCACCGGTCCAAAGACAACACTACCGTCATTGATGAAGGAGGAACCGCTTTCCAGAAGCCAAGTGGTGGTTCCTTCTACGCGCAGAGCAGTTCCTGAAGCAACGCTCAATGATGTCCCGCTGACCAGCACGGCCTGTGCTGCCAGTCCGCTGGAAACCACCAGTGCGGAAAGGACCAAGTTGTTGCGCATCGCGACGAAAGTAGTTGCCCCTCCTGAACCTGCGGCCGGACTACTTTCGGCGGCCTTTGTTCGGCACCCCCGATGGACATCAAACGCCTCATCTACGATCAGCTCGGCCACTTCGCGCCGGAGGACATCCCCGTCATCCTGTTCGGTGTGTTCGTGGCGGCTTTGCTCGGTTGGCTGGCCGGGTTGCTGGGTAAGGCCAGCGAAGGCGAGCGCAGGCAGATGGCGGTGCTGGCAGCTGCCATCAGCTTGGCCGTGGCAGTGGTTCGCGCTTCATTGCCGTTGTCGGTGGCGCTTGTTGCCGTGGCGCTGTTCGTTCGACTTCCGGAGAAGGAGAACACAGCGAAGGCACTGGCCATGCGCGTGGTGGTACTTGCCATTGGTATTGGCTGCGGTGCAAGTGCGGCTGTGATCACCGTAGTGCCCGCTCTTTTGCTGGCCTTGATGCTCCGTTGGGCGAACGCGCGCAACTGAACGCACGATGAAGGGCAACTGGCAAGGGCCGGTGGTGTTGGCGCTGGCAGCCTTTGGCAGTTTGGCTTGGGCTGTTCGCGTAACGCCCGATCACAGTTGCATCCCACCACCGTATGACCACGGCGAACCGGAGAAGTTGGTGCTTGTCCGGACCGCTTCGCGATGGCTGCACCCCATCGGCGATCAGCCGGTATTGGAGCATCAGCGTGGAGATGGCAACAGATGGGTGCGGAGTTTGCCCACCGAGCTTCATGGGTCTCTGCCGATAGTGTCCTTGGTTGTTGATCCCAATGACCTCTTCGGCGACGAAAGTGGCATTTACACGGTCGGCAACGCCTTCCTCCACGATCAGGACCAAGTGACGCTGAAGTACCTGCGCGAGCCGCGCTGGTGGAAGTACCCCGGCAACTACCTGTTCCGTGGGAAAGAGTGGGAGCGGGACGCCAACATCGAGATCTATGCACCTGGTGGCATGCTTAAGTGCAATGATCCTGTAGGTGTGCGGATCAACGGAAATACCACACGGGGCTTTCCGCAGAAGGCGTTACGGATCTCGTTCAAGGACGACAAACCGATCCATTTGTTCGGGAGCGAAGCGCGCAGGTACGATGAGATCGTGCTCCGCGCTAGTGGGAATGACCAGGACCGCACCATGTTCCGCGATGCGTTGCAGCACCGCTTGTGCGAGGGCATGGCCTTCGACGTGAGCCGCGCACAGCAAAGTGTGGTATACATCAACGGAGCGTACTGGGGCATCCACAACATCCGCGAGCGCATCGAGGACGATGAACTGGCCATCCGCCACGGCCTGAAGAAGAAGCACATCGTCATACTGGCGGACCGCGCCTTGCCCTACCGCAACGACGATGACGGCGTGGAGGCCAAGCGTTTCAGAAGCTGGCTGAAGAGAATGGAGCGGATGACCGCGACTGCGGAGGCGCTTCCGGACAGCATAGAAGCGATCATCGATGTGGAGAGTTTCCTCCAATACATGAGCGCGCAGATCGTCTTCGGCAACACCGATTGGCCCGACCAGAACGTGAAGTACTGGCGTTGGACAGATGAGCAGGACACGACCAACACGAAGACCGATGGACGCTGGCGCTTCATCATGGGCGACAGCGACCTGAGCTTCGGCTACGAGGAAATTGCTCCGGACAAGTACTTGAACATGTTCGATCACTTGCGCCGGAAGCAGGGGCCTGTGGCGCGGTTGTTCAAGATGTGCATTGCCGTTCCGGAGCTGAAGCAAAGGTTCGATGCGGTCCTGCGCAACCAGTTGGCAGGACCGCTTTCTTCCGAGCGCATGGAAGCGGCCGTTCTCGGCATGTCGAACCGCATTGATGCCGAGATGCACCGCCACGTGCGCAGGTGGCGCCGACCGGCCGACCACGGTGCATGGCAGGCCCACGTCGATGCGATGGTCAACTTTGCGCACGACAGGCCCCGCCAGGTCCTCGCGTGGTGGGAAGCTGAACGAGCAGTGGAATGAGCGCCATCATCGACTTCGTGCGCAAGCATTTGCAGCTGTTCGTGCTGGTGATGCTCTGGGTGGTGGTCACCGTCTACCTCGGTCCGCTCGTCTACTTGCTGCTGCCGGCTTCGCTCTTCCTGATGCGTACCAGCGATCGTTACGCCGATATCCTCTTCGGTTTCATTGCCGTGCTGGTGATGTCCGATATGGACCCCGATATCGTGGCCATGGACCCCATCAAGACGGCCAAGAACTTCGCCATCATTGCCCTGAGCATCATGTTCTTCATGGACCGGGGCCGGTTCGGTCAGCTCAGTGGGGTGTTCCCGGTCTTCCTGCCGTTCTTCGTGTTCTCCATTCTGCCGTTGGTGTTCAGCAATCGGGTGCCGGTGGCATCCCAGAAAACGCTGAGCTATGCGCTGCTCTTCCTCGTGGTGCCCAATTGGGTGCTCATGAACTTCAGGACCCATGGTTGGGATTTCGTCCGAAACCTCATCTTCTTCCTCTGCCTCATCCTGTTGGTCAGCCCGTTGCTGGGGCGCATCAACCAGTGGTATACCGTCATCGATGGCCGCTACCGGGGCATTTTCGGGAATCCCAACGGGCTGGGCATTTTCTGCTTCCTGTCCTTCCTCATCGTGGCGGTGAGCGAGTACATGAACAAGGATCTCTTCCCCAACCGTATCACCCGGTGGATCGTGTACGGGATCATACTGTTCAACCTCGTTCGTTGTGGTTCACGCACGAGCCTCACGGCAACCTTGATGTTCGTGATGTTCTCACGGTTCTTCAGCGTTTCGCCGTTCATCGGTTTCATCATCTTCCTGTCGTTCGTGGCCGGTTTGCAATACCTCACGGCCAACCTTGCCAACATCGTCATCGCGCTCGGTCTGCAGGAGTTCATGCGGGTGGATACACTGGAGGACGGCAGCGGCCGGTACTTCGCTTGGGCGTTCGCGTGGGAGAAGATCCAGGGTTATTTCCTGATGGGCGGTGGTTTCGGCAACGACGAATACGTGATGCGGCAGAACTATGAATACCTGCGTTCCCAAGGGCACCACGGAGGGGTGCACAACAGTTACCTCACCATGTGGTTCAATGTGGGCATCATCGGTGTGCTCATCTACATGCGCAGCCTGTTCGTCATCTTCGTGAAAGCCAGCAAGCACGTGCCCATTGCCTTCGCTGTGCTGTTCTCCATCATGTTCAGCGCGCTCTACGAAAGCTGGTTGAACGGCTCGCTCAATCCGTTCACCATCCTCGTGGTCATCGTCATCACCCTGATGAGCGAAGTGGAGATCGCAGACCCCGCAGCCGTCGAGGAGCCGGAAGCCGACCTTGCCGCCGATGCCGGCCCCGTGCCCGGTTTGGTGCTGCCGGCGCGTTGACCCGCCCGGGCCGTCGTGCCCGTTACATTCGCCGACTTTGCGGGCGGCATGCTGTTCAACTCTTACGCGTTCCTCGTTTTCCTGCCGCTCGTTTTCCTCTTGCATTGGTGGGCGGTCAGGGGCTCCCGGCGCGGCCAGAACATCCTCATCATACTCGCCAGCTACGTTTTCTACGGCTGGTGGGACTGGCGTTACCTGCTGCTGCTCTTCGCCAGTTCGTTCACCGATTATTGGCTGGGCATTTACATCGATCAGCAGGAGGAGCAGCGCAAACGCAAAAGGGCCCTTGTCCTGAGCCTCGTTTTCAACCTGGGCATCCTGGGGTTCTTCAAGTACTTCAACTTCTTCATCGATTCCGCGGCCGACCTCATCAGGGCCTTCGGCATGCAACCGAACCTGTGGAGCCTGCGCGTGATCCTGCCGATCGGCATCAGTTTCTACACCTTCCAGAGCCTGAGCTACACCATAGAAGCATACCGGCGGAACTTCAAGCCCGAGCGTGATCCCATCGCCTACCTCGCGTTCGTGAGCTTCTTTCCCCACATGGTGGCGGGGCCCATCATGCGGGCCATCGATCTGCTGCCCCAGTTCCAGAAGGCCCGTGTGTTCGACGCTGCCAAAGCCCGCGACGGCATGCGCCAGATGCTTTGGGGGTTCTTCAAGAAGGTCGCCGTGGCCGACCAATGCGCCGTGCACGTGGACCGCATCTTCGCCATGGACCCGGAGACCACTTCCGGGGCCACGCTCTTCTTCGGTGCGGTCTTTTTCGCCTTCCAGATCTATGGCGATTTCAGCGGTTACAGCGACATCGCCATCGGGTGCGCGCGGCTGTTCGGCATCGACCTGATGCGCAACTTCAACTATCCGTACTTCTCCCGCAGCATTGGCGAGTTCTGGCAGCGTTGGCACATCAGCCTCAGCACCTGGTTCAGGGACTTCCTATACATCCCGTTGGGCGGCAGCCGTGTTCCCAAAGCGCGCCACTTGCTCAACCTCTTCACCACCTTCACGGTGAGCGGCTTCTGGCACGGCGCCAACTGGACGTTCATTGCGTGGGGTGCGCTGCACGGGGCAGCCTATGTGCCCGAGGTGTTGCGCGGCGCCAAGGCCCGGGCACCGCACGCTACTTGGAAGGAGATACCGTTGATGGTGCCCGTGTTCCTGTTGGTCCTGGTAGGATGGGTGTTTTTCCGGAGCCCGGGCATTGCCGAGGCAGGTGCCCACTTGGTGGGCGTGGTTGCCAACGCACGCATCCACCCCGGTGCCCTGTTGCTTTGGGCGCGCTCGCCGGCCATGCTGCTCGTGTATGCCATGCTATTGGTGGAATGGTGGGCCCGGCGCAGGCAGCATGCCCTGGAGCATTTGCCGCTCACCACCCCGCTGCGGTGGGCCGTGTACATGGCCATCGTGCTGGTAACGCTTTACAAACTGGACCTCGATGCAAAGACCGAGTTCATCTACTTCCAGTTCTGATCAGGTCCGTTCCTTAAAGGTGTTTCTTGGGCGGGCGACGGCCTTCGCGGGGTTGGTCGCCGCGGTGCTCATGGTTTTCGCGGTAACAGGCCCTTGGATCAGCACCATCGATTTCATGGGCGGCATGGAGCGCAAGCATCAGCGCCTGGCCGCTGTGGATGCCCCGCGCCTGATCATCGTGGGCGGCTCCAATGGGGCGTTCGGCATCAACAGCACGGCATTGGAACAAGCGGTGGGCCGGCCCGTAGTGAACATGTGCTTGCATGCCAGCTTGGGCTACCGGTTCATGCTCAACGAAGTGCGTGGATCGTTGCGCGAAGGCGATCTGGTGCTGCTCGTGCTCGAGCATTCCCAGTTCCAAGAACCCGACAAACGGGCCAATGAGCTGTATGCTGCTTTGGAGCGCTACCCCCCGGCGTGGGCTTTTGTACCATCTGAAGCGTTGCCGGAAGTGGGGCTCACCTATGCCGTTCGCAAGTACCAAACGGCCGTTGAGAACGTCGTGGATCCGTGGGTGGGCGCTCCAGAGGAAGTTTACCTGGCCAGTGGCTTCGATGAACGGGGCGACCTGCTGACCCATCTGGAACGGCAACGGACCGTGATGCGGGAGGCGAAGCCCATGAGGGGCGATACACTCGCGTTCCACCCGCAGTTCTGGTCCTTGACCGCAAGGTTCTTGCTGGATGCGGAAGCCGCGGGCGCTCGTGTGTGTTTCAGTTGGCCCTGCCAGAAGGCCTCCAGTGTCAACCCGATGCTGGACGGGTACATGGCGGAGCGTTTGCGGAAGTCGGGTGCTTGTGTGCTCGGTCGGCCGCACGATCAGGTGTACCCCGATAGCCTCTTCTACGATACCCGCTATCACTTGGCTGGCGAGGGCCGCGAACTGCGTACGCAGCAGCTCATCAAGGATCTGGGTGCAGCTCTGCCGCTGCGCTGAGGCGTGTTCCCCACCTTGGACTTCAAGGTTGCGCCCTGCGATCCACGCACACCACGGGTACATTCGCGCCGCCGATGAAAAAGCGATGGATCATCCTCGTCGTCGTGCTCCTTGCGGGCATTGCCGGGGCGTGGCTCGGCCATCGGAAGTTGAAGGCCGTGGGCCATCCGGGTCTCGGCACCTTCCTGTCGCAATGGTGGAACAACTACCCGAAGAGTTTCGCCATGGACCCCCCGAGCATTGCCTTGGAAGTGAAGCCGGAGGGCATGGAGCGGCTGGAGGCCGTCGTTGATTCCGCCCGGCAGCGAGGTGTCATCATGCCGGAAGGCAACGACTACGTGAAGGGGAAGTTCACAGTGGACGGTCAAGAGACCAAGTGCAAACTGCGCATCAAAGGCAAGCTCAGCGATCACGTGAAGGACGAAAAATGGAGCTTCCGTGTGATCGCGAAAGGCGACGGCGGTTTCCTCGGTATGAAGCGCTTCAGCCTGCAGCACCCCGGCACCCGCAACTACCTGTGCGACTGGTTCTACCACCAGTTGAGCAAGGGCGAAGGCATCGTGGCACTGCGTTACGGTTTCTGCAAAGTGTCGCTCAATGGCGACAACCTAGGTGTGTATGCCTACGAAGAGCACTTCGGGCCCGAACTGCTGGAGAACAATGGCCGCTTGAAGGGCCCGCTCGTGCGCTTCGACCCGGGACTTTACTGGGTGCACCGCCTCAACGGCATGCAGGACCTCGACTTTGAAGAGGCGTATGCCGATTACCAGGCCGCCGCTCTCGATGCCTTCGAGAGCGATGAGCTGGTGAACGACCCGCAGCAGCTCCGGTACTTCCAGCTGGCCATGTACCTCATCGACGGTTTCCGCCGCGGTGAACTGACCGCTGCGCAAGTGTTCGACGTGGAGAAGATGGCCGCGCGCCACGCCATCATCGACCTGGTGGGCGGCCACCACAGCATGGATTGGAGCGATGTGAAGTTCTACTACGATCCGGCCGCGCAACGCTTGGAGCCCATAAGCTACGAGAGCTTCAGCGCGTTCCCGACCAAGAAGTTGGCCGGGTCGGGACGCTACACCGGCAAGAGCAACGCTGGCGCAGAACTCCACGACGCGCTCTTCAACGACGCCGACTTCTTCGCCGCTTACGTGCGCGCCTTGGAACGCATGAGCCGGAATGAGTACCTGGACAGCACGTTCACTGCAATTGCTGGGGCGTTGGACACCGCAAGTGCCACGCTTTATGGCGAGTTTCCTTACAAGGAGCTTGATCGGAGCATCTATTACAAGAACCAAGAGATCATACGGCGTTCGTTGGAAGTGCCGAAAGCGGTGCATGCCCACTTGCAGGGCCAGTTGGGCGACCGAACCGTGGTCAAGCTCGTATCCATCAACTCTCTTCCAGTGGAAGTCCTGGCGCTGAGGCTCGGCGATGGCACGGCGGTGAAGCCCACACAACGGACCATCGTTCCTGCGCGACGCGCTGGCGGCTTGGGCGATGCTGTGCTCGCTGAGTTCCCGGCAGCACAGCCAGTGGACACACTCACCTCCAAGATCTCCTTGATGTGTGCTGTGCTGGGTTCGCAGCGGCAGATGGAGACTGAGGTCTTCCCGGTGGCCAAAATGGAGCCGGGTGCCATGGATGCGATCCTCGCGCACGAGCAGCCCAACGTGGGGCAGTTCCCCTTTGCGGTGATGAACGACAGCGCAATGACCATCCACTTCAAACCAGGCTCGTGGAAGCTGGTGGTATCCATGGTGGTACCTGCGGGCTATGTCGTGCACGCCACCTCGCCGCTGTCCTTGGAGATGGTGGGCGGCGCGCGCATCATCAGCTATTCGCCCTTGGTCTGGAAGGGATCAGAGGAGTCCCACATCCGTGTTTTCAGTGCGGATTCATCGTCCAACGGGATCCATGTGATCAGTGCTGGCGGAGGCAGCGATTTGTCCTTCGTTGATTTCGACCATCTGTGCCGCTTTCAGCAGGATCAGACACGCAGCGCTGACCTGTCATTCCATCGCAGCAGCGTTTCGCTGACGAACTGTTCGTTTTCAGGCACGTCGAATACACTTCTCGATGTTTCCGTCGGCAACGCGACCATGTCGGGTTGTTCGTTCACCGGCGGCAGCGATCAACTCGAACTGCACCATGTGCGCGGACAGGTCAGGGCATGCCGGTTCCAGGATGCTGCCGATGATGCGTTGAGCATCGAAGGCGGCGTGCTTGATGCGAAGGAGTGCGAATTCACCCGGGCGAAGGGCATCGGCGTGAAGGCCACGAGCGGTGCCGTCATGAAGTTCAACAACGTGCGCATGGCCCACGTTGGCCAGGGCATCGAAGTGCGCGCTGGGAGTTCGGTGCATGCGAAAGGAGGCAGCATTGAGGCGGTCCATGCGGCGGTGGTCGCCGGCAAAGCCTCCATGCGCGATGGTGCTGCGCGCGTCGTGCTCGATGGTGTGAAGCTCACGGCTGCTGGGACGCCAACGGTGTGCGGCGCTGGCAGTAGCGTTGTCCTCAACGGCAAGGAACTGGGTGCACTGACGAACGCAGAACCCCAAGCTGAGGTGGAAGAATGAGGATCCCGCTCACAATTGCTTTCTGTGCAGGTGTGGCCGCTTCCATGGCCCAACCGGTGGTCAGCCCCATCACCAAGGACACAGTGCAGGTGGCGGACAGTGTTCTGTCCTATCGGTTCATGGTCAGCGGGCACTGGTACGGCGCAAGCACCAGCCGGAGCGGCTTCCCGGCCAGCACGGTGCTGGGCAACATCGATCGCTTCAATGCCACGGGCTCAGCTTTTTTCCTGCTCACCGGAGACATCTTCCAGAACACCAAGAGCGACCAGGCCCGTTACCTGCCTTCGCTCTATGATCATCTGGACATTCCGCTTTTCAACGCCGTGGGCAACCACGACCTCGACGGCGGTTTCTATCAGGGGCTTTTCGGCAAGACATGGATGCAGTGGGATGTGCGCGGCGACCGGTTCATCATCCTCGATACCGAGGAGGACGACAGCAGCGTGAAGGGTGAGCAATTGCGAATGATCGAACAAGCCGCCAGTGACGCGGAAGCAGGCAAACTGAAGCATGTGTTCATTACCAGCCATCGGCCCATTTGGGCGGAGAGCGGGCACTACAAGTTCCTCTTCCCCGGCAACACCAAGTCAGTGACCGGCAACAACTACGAGAGCGATGTACTGCCGTTGCTGCGGCGTATGGCCAAGCACGTACCCGTACACTGGATGGCAGGCAGTATGGGCGGCACGGCCCCGGCAAGCATACTGTTCGAAACCCCTGAACCGAACATCCACTATGTGATGAGCGCCATCCGCGACGAGACGCGCGATGCGGTACTGCTTGCTGAAGTCTCGGCCGGCAGCGTGCGCTGGGAAGCGATCAGCCTCACGGGAAAGCACCTCGAGCCGGTCGGCATGTATACGGCCGAGTGGTGGCGCGAGCACCTGGCCAACCCCGAGGGTTTCGAATGGAAGCTGCTGCCATACCACATCAAGAGCACCTTGCTGCACCGCAACTTCTGGTTGGGTGCCGGAACTGTTGCGTTGCTGTGGGCGGGTTTCGTGGCCCTTCGTCGCAGGCGCCGCTCCGGTTAGATTCGCAACCCTTAACGAAAAACATGGCGCGCATACTGGTAACCGGTGGGTCTGGCTTCGTGGCCAGTCACCTGGCCGAGAAACTGGCTGAGGACAAGGCCAACGAGGTGACCATCGTGGACAATCTCCTCACGGGTGATATGGCCAAGCTGCCCCTCGCCCCCAACGTGCGCTTCATCAAGTGCGATGCGAACCGCTACGAGGACATCAGCGCCGTGTTCTTCGCGCACCGCTTCGAGTACGTTTTCCACTATGCGGCCGTGGTAGGCGTGAAGCGCACTACGGACAACCCGGTGATGGTGCTCCGCGACATCGACGGCATCCGCAACGTGCTTGACCTGAGCAAGAACACCGGCGTGAAGCGCGTGTTCTTCAGCAGCAGCAGCGAGGTGTACGGCGAACCGGTGGAGATCCCGCAGAACGAGAAGACCACGCCCCTCAACAGCAAGCTGCCCTACGCCATCGTGAAGAACATCGGCGAGGCCTTCCTGCGCAGCTACCAGAAGGAGTACGGGCTCGAATACACCGTGTTCCGCTTCTTCAACACGTACGGCCCCAAGCAAAGCCGCGACTTCGTGGTGAGCAAGTTCATGCGCGCGGCGCTGAAAGGGGAGGACATCACCGTGTACGGCGACGGCCTGCAGACGCGCACCTTCTGCTGGGTGGACGATAACATCGATGCCTGCGTGAACGCCTTCCGCAAGAACCTCGTGCTGAACGATGTGGTGAACATCGGCAGCGACAAGGAGATCACCGTCCTCGACCTGGCCAAGCTCATCATTGAACTCACCAGCAGCAAGAGCCGCATCGTGCACCTTCCGCCGTTGGAGGAGGGCGACATGACGCGCCGCATGCCGGACATCGGTCTCATGCGCCAGTTGCTCGGCCGCGAGCCGCTTCCCTTGCGCGACGGCCTCCAGCGCATCCTCAAGGACCCCCGTTTCATCCTCAGCTAGGCCGCGCGATGTGCGGCATTGCGGGGATCGTTGGGCTGAAGGCGGTGGGGCACTTCGCCAAGAGCGACGATCCCCAAGCCATTGTGCGCCGCATGACGGACCGTATTGCGCACCGTGGTCCTGATGCGGAGGGCCTTTGGCAGGGGAGCGATGTTGTGCTTGGCCACCGGCGCTTGAGCATCATCGATCTGAGCGCCGCCAGCAACCAGCCGATGACGACACCGGATGGGCGCTACACCATCGTGTTCAATGGCGAGATCTACAACTACCGCGTCCTCCGCAAGCAACTGGGCGATGTGGCCTGGCGCAGCGGCGGCGACGGCGAGGTGCTTCTGCATGCGTGGGCCCGCTGGGGCGCCGATTGCCTGCCCAAGCTCGAAGGCATGTTCGCCTTTGCCTTGTGGGACGAGCAGGAGCAGGAGTGCGTGCTGGTAAGGGATCGCTTGGGCATCAAGCCGCTCTACTATTCCGTGTTCAGCGCACTGCATGAAGCTGGGTCCATGGGTTTGGGCTTCGCTAGCGAGATCAGGGCGTTGCTTGCCTCCCGCGCGCTCCCTTCGGAACTTGACCAGGATGCCCTGACCGATTACCTGCGCTACGGAACGGTGCACGCGCCCAAGACGATAGTGTCCTGTGTGCGCATGTTGTTGCCTGGTCGGTTGCTGCGCTTCAACGGAGACCAGGGTGTGCGCGAGGAATCCGAGTGGTGGGGCCCGGTGAAAGCCGCTCGTAAGGATGCGCAGGTATTGCCCATGGAAGCTGTCACGAAGGAGACCCGCACGCTGCTCGCCAAGGCCGTGGAGAAGCGCCTCGTTGCGGATGTGCCCTTTGGGGCTTTCCTCAGCGGCGGTATCGACAGCAGTGCCGTAGTGGGCCTGATGGCCGAGTGCAGCAGCGCGCCGGTGCACACCTTCAATGTGTCGTTCGACGAAAGCCAATTCAGCGAAGCGCGTTACGCACAGATCATCGCCAAGCGCTTCAACACGCAGCACACGGAGATCAAGCTGAAGCCTGCCGACATGCTCCGTTACCTGCCCGATGCGCTGGCCGCTATGGACCACCCGAGCATGGACGGCCCCAACACGTGGGTGGTCAGCAAGGTGACCAAGCAGGCTGGCATCACCATGGCGCTGAGCGGCCTTGGTGGTGATGAGGTTTTCGCTGGGTACGATGTCTTCCAGCGGAGCACTGAACTACAGCGAAAGGCCTGGCTCATGGCCGTGCCCAAGACGCTGAGGAAGTTGGCAGGTTCGGTGCTGGCCAAGGCGCGGCCAAGTGCCGCCTCGACCAAAGCCGCCGAGCTATTGGCGTTGGATGACTGGTCGTTGAAGAACACTTATCCGCTTTCGCGACTAGCCTTCACTGATGCTGAGCTGCGCACGTTGCTTCGGAATGATATGTCGCCCATTAACGCGGTGCGTTTCCAAGCGGAAGTTCTCCTGGGAGGTGGTGGAGGCGACAAACTTCCATTGCTCAGCCGTGTGAGCCTCTTGGAAATGTGCACCTACATGCAGAACGTGCTGCTGCGCGACACCGACCAGATGAGCATGGCCCATGCGCTGGAAGTGCGTGTACCTTTCCTCGATCACGACTTGGTATCGTTCGTCCTCGGGGTTGGCGATGCGTTCAAGTACCCGCACACGCCCAAGCAACTCCTCACCGAGAGCTTGGGCGATCTGTTGCCGCGCGAGATCATCGATCGTCCCAAGATGGGCTTCACCCTGCCATGGGCACAGTGGATGCGAGGCGAACTGAAGACCTTCTGTTCAGACCGCATGACCGCACTCGCAGCCCGCGATCAGTTCAATAGCGCTGGCGTCACTGACCTCTGGCAACGGTTCCTTGCTAACGACCCACGTGTGACTTGGGGCCGCGTTTGGATGCTTGTGGTACTGGAGGACTGGATGCAGCGCAACGGCGTGCAGGCCTGAAAAGAGAGAAGGGAGCCGAAGCTCCCTTCTCTCTTTTGACCCTTCTCCACTGGAGAAGGGCAAGGATGAGGCCCTAGAACTTCGCCCGGCTCTTACGGCCGATACGCTTCTTGCCGCGCACCCAGCTGTAGCGCTGGCGGTAGAAATTCGACTGCCCCTTCAACACGTAGCTGTACGTCAGCGTCATGGTGAGGTAGCTGTCGTTGTGCGTGGGATCGCCACGGATGTTGTCGCGGCCGTCGCTGCGCTCTTCCTCCCAGCCGTACTGGTAGGGCCACCAACTCGCAAGGTTCGGATCATTCGAGTACGCCTCGGCCAAGGCGGGACCACTCTGGTCGTACATATAAGAAGCTGCCCCACCATTGCCGTCAGGCATCAAGTTGGGATCTTGGTACACGGTGCTCGCGTCATCCAGGTAGTCGGTGAACGTGGTGCGCCAGCCGAAGTCCCAACCGATACGGTGACGGCGTTTGAAGGTCAAGTGGAAACCAAGCCCTGCCGGGATCGAGAATCCGATGGGGCTGTAGTCGACCAGCTCGGTGCGCAAGGGGCGCAACGAAACCCACTCGCCATTGCTCAACACGTTGTTGTCCGTGCCCACGTACTGGCCCTTCGGGTTATGATAGAACACGGCAGCGCCCACATAGGCGAACAACTTGAAGTCGTTCTTGTAGCGCCCGCGCCCACCGATGTCGTTGTCGTGATAAAGCGTGAGCTCGCCACGTACGTAAAGCTCGAAAATGTCGTTGCGGAAATTCAGGTTGCGGTAGCGGCGGGGTTGGTAGATGCTCAGGTCGTCGGCGCCTTGGATGCGCAGGTACATCAGGCCCGCATTGATGCTGATGGTGCGATTGATCTTCCGGCGGGCGAAACCTCCAATGGCCCAGCGCGTTTGGCTGAGCTTCAAATCCCAGATGAAATCGCGGCGGGGCTTTTCCTTGCCGCCCATCTCACCCAGATAGTTGGCACCACCGAGGTGGAAGCCGATATCCCAAGCGTACTGGGCCTTTGCGGAGGCCGACAGCAGGGCTAAGACGATCAGTACGTACAGCTTTCTCATCAGGGGTGTTCCGGTCAGGCTACAAGACGCGCAAACATAGGAAAGTATCCACGCGTGCTTCAGGCGGGGGCTCACGGGAGATTTCAACGATCGACCAGCCCAATGGGATACCCGACTAGCCGATCGGGCAAGGCTACTTTCGGCGCCCTTGCCCTCACACGGGCTTCGAGCTTCAATGGCCAACCGGGTTTGTGATCTGTTCGGGGTGAGATACCCTATTGTACAGGCGGGAATGATCTGGTGCAGCGGCTGGCGGCTGGCCAGTGCGGTGGCCAATGCTGGCGGTCTGGGCTTGTTGGGCAGCGGAAGTATGTACCCCGACGTGCTGCGCGGGCAGATCCGCAAATGCAAAGCCGCCACCAACATGCCATTTGGGGTGAACGTGCCCTTGCTCTATCCCAACGTGGAGGAGCACATGGCCATAATTGTTGAAGAGGGTGTACGGGTGGTGTTCACCAGCGCCGGAAGCCCGGGTGCTTGGACGGGGAAACTCAAGCAGCACGGGATCGCCGTTGTGCATGTGGTCAGCAGCGTGAAGTTCGCCAAGAAGGCGGTGGAAGCAGGCGTGGATGCCTTGGTGGCCGAAGGCTTCGAGGCCGGGGGGCACAATGGGCGTGAGGAGACGACAACACTGGTGCTGATACCCATGGTGCGCGATGCCGTGGATGTTCCACTGATCGCCGCTGGGGGCATAGGCGATGGCCGGGCCATGGTGGCGGCCATGGCCTTGGGTGCGGATGGCGTGCAATTGGGCAGCCGGTTCGTGTGCACCAAGGAGAGCAGTGCCCATGATGCTTTCAAGCAGAAAGTGGCCAATACGGATGAGGGTGATACTGTGCTTACGCTCAAGGAGTTGGCCCCGGTCCGTCTGATAAAGAATGCCTTCTATGGCGATGTGCAGGCGGCCTATGCGCGCGGTGCTTCGGTTGAAGAACTGAAACAGGTGCTGGGAAGGGCCCGTGCGAAGCGCGGCATGTTCGAAGGCGACATGGACCAGGGCGAATTGGAGATCGGGCAGGTAAGTGCTGCCATCGACGATATCCCCTCAGCCGCTGGCGTCATTGAGCGCATGATGACCGACTACCGGACCGGTCTGGACCATATGGCCGGTTTGTCACGCTTCCACGGATAACCGGCAACACGCCGACCTTTGCGCCCGTCTTGCTGGCAAGGATCAACCCGTCGATGCGTTCACCCAAGGTGCGTTCCCTGGCACTGGGCTTGGCCCTTTCCATCCTAACGACCGCCCGCGCGGTGGTTTTGGATCCACCCGTTCTGCATTGTGCCTCGGTGAACCTGATCGGCGATGTAACGCTCACATGGACCGCTCCGGCCGATCCCGGTGGCGACTTCCAGGAGTACCAGCTCTTCTACGACGGTGGCCTTGGCTTTTCGTTGTTGACCACCATCCCTGTTTACGGCACCACAACCTACTACCATGCCGGAGCCAATGCCGATGCCGGGCCGGTGTGCTACTACCTCACCACGGTCACCACTTCACCACCTCCGAATACTTCGATACCCAGCGATACCCTTTGCTCCATCTTCTTAACGGTGGCCCAAAGCGCCCCGCTCGGCAGCGCGGTGCTGGATTGGACGCATCCACATGTACCGCCGCTGGCTTCGGCGTCTGCCAACTACAGCATTTGGATGGAATACCCACAGGGCACATGGACCCAGGTGGGGTCGGTGGCCAATACCATCAACCATTATGAAGAGGTGATCGACATCTGCGACGACTCGCTCACCTTCCGCATCGGGCTGGTGGATGCGCTCGGCTGCGTGAGTTTCAGCAATCTGGCCGGCGACGAGTTCGCTGATGCCACACCGCCGTCAGTACCCGTGATGGAAACCGTGTCGGTCGATTCGGTCACTTGCCTTACCACGGTCACTTGGACCCCAAGCCCGGAGGCGGATACGGACGGCTACATCCTGGTCCTTGTCACCGGTGGGGGCAACATCGTGATCGATACTGTGTGGGGCGGAACGAGCGACACCTTCATCTGGCCATCGAGCACTCCGTGCGATGGCACCGAGAGCTGGACCGTTGCGGCTTTCGATACCTGCTATACCGGTAACCCGCCCAGTCCGAACACGAGCGCTACCGGGACTTCGCATACCACCGTTTTTGCGAGCATCGACTACAATGCCTGCGTTTCGGAGATCACGGTTGGTTGGACGCCGTACATCGGCTGGGATGTGGCTGGCTACCAGCTTTTCGCGCAAGAGAACGGAGGCCCATGGTTCCTGCTCAGCATCCACGGCCCGAACGAATTCAGTGCGGTGCACGAGAACGTTGACCCCTTCAAGACATACTGCCACGTGGTGAAGGCCAGCGAGTCCGGCGGAACGCGCACGACCCTCAGCAACAAGGTTTGCGTCACGACCACCTACCCCGGCCTCCCGGCATTCAACTACCTCAGCAACGCCACCGTTATGGCCCCGAACGAAGTGCTGGTGACGGATGAAGTGGATGTAACGGCAGAGGTGAAGAACTACCACCTGCAACGCAGCCAGAACGGGTTGCCGTTCGAAACCATCCGAACGGTGGGCGGTGGGGTAGGACCCTCACTTGCGTTCACCGACCTCGATGCAATGACCAGCGAACGCAGCTACCGTTACCGGGTGGTGGTGGAGGACAGCTGCGGCACCATCACGCTGATCAGCAACGAGGGCAACACGATATTCCTGACCGTGCGGGCCGATCTTGATGGTGTGAACCGGTTGCGGTGGAACGGCTATGCGGGCTGGGCCGGGGTGCCTTCGGGTTTCAACATTTACCGGAGCGTTGCTGGTGGTCCTTTCGCTTATCTGGCCAGCAACCCACCATCACAAGCCGACTACGAGGACGATGTCACCTCGTTCTTCGAAACGAACGGCCGCTTCTGCTATTACGTGGAGAGCATCGAGGCCGGGAACCCGAGCGGGGTGAACGCAGTGTCGGTCAGCAACGAAGCGTGTGCCGTGCAGGAGCAGCAGTTCTGGGTGCCGAATGCGTTCATCGCCGGCGGGATCAACGATACGTTCATCCCTGTAACGGCCTACACCGATTTGAGCGGTTACGAGTTCACCATTTTCAACCGCTGGGGCCAGGCCATCTGGACCACCAATGATCGTTTCCAAGCGTGGGACGGCCGCGTGGAAGGGCGATATGTGCCACAAGGGGTCTATGCGTGGTACTGCAGCTTCCGCGGTGGTGGTGGGCAGCAGTTCACCGAGCGTGGGACGGTAACATTCCTCTTCGCCGAGGAGTGATCCTTTTCCCTGTGGCCGGAAGCCATCACCGATCCTATCATCCCCGCGAGCGGGCTGCGCGAGCAGCGCGCCGCAGGGATCCCTTTCGCGGAGCGGAAGGAACTAAACATCCCGACGTGCCTTCGAGCACGGCGGGATGTTTAGTTTCGCGCATGGATCTGACCACTCCCGCAACGGGCAAACCCAAGGTTGCCCAGGCTGCCAACGGCAGCCCCTATGCACACAAGTTCATCGGCGAGGGCCTCACGTACGATGACGTGCTGCTCGTGCCTGCCTACAGCGAAGTTCTTCCGCGTTCAGTTGAGGTGCGCACCCTGTTCTCGCGCAACATCACCCTGAACGTTCCTATTGTCAGCGCAGCCATGGACACCGTCACGGGTGCCGAGTTGGCCATCGCCATCGCGCAGCAAGGCGGCATAGGCGTCATTCACAAGAACCAACCCGTTGCAGAGCAGGCTGCCGAAGTGCGCCGCGTGAAGCGCAGCGAAAGCGGCATGATCCAGGACCCCGTCACCTTGCTCGACAACGCACTGGTGGCCGATGCCCTGAAGCAGATGGCCGAGAACAAGATCGGAGGCATCCCAGTGGTGGATGCATCCGGCAAGTTGGCCGGCATCGTTACCAACCGCGACCTGCGCTTCGAGAAGCAGATGAACCGTCCGGTGGCCGAGGTGATGACCAGCAAGAACATCATCACAGCCAAGCCTGATACTTCCATGGCCGCTGCCGAGGACATCCTGCAGGAGCACAAGATCGAGAAGCTGCCCGTGGTGGATGCCGGCGGCAAGCTCGTAGGGCTCATCACATACAAGGACATCATCAAGCTGAAACAACGCCCCAACGCCGCCAAAGACAAGCATGGCAGGTTGCGTGTCGCCGCCGCCATCGGCATTGCGGCCGACAGCATCGACCGCGCCAAAGCACTTGTTGATGCCGGTGTGGACGCGTTGGTGATCGACACCGCTCATGGCCATACCAAGGGCGTCATCGATATGCTCAAACAGGTGAAAGCTGCATTCAAAAGCGTGGACGTGGTGGTGGGCAACATCGCCACGGGCGCGGCCGCGAAAGCACTCGTTGAAGCCGGTGCCGACGCCGTGAAAGTGGGCATCGGCCCTGGCAGCATCTGCACCACGCGCGTCATTGCCGGTGTTGGAGTTCCGCAGTTGACGGCGGTGTTCGATTGTGCGCAGGCCGTTGAGGGGTCCGGTGTTCCTGTGATCGCTGATGGTGGCATCCGCTACACCGGCGATGTGGTGAAAGCCCTGGCAGCAGGTTCCAGCACCGTAATGATCGGCAGCATGTTCGCCGGGGTGGAAGAGAGCCCGGGCGAAACGATCATCTACGAAGGCCGCCGCTTCAAAACGTACCGTGGCATGGGCAGCATCGAAGCCATGCAACAAGGCAGCAAGGACCGCTACTTCCAGGATATGGAAGATGACATCAAGAAGCTGGTACCTGAAGGCATCAGCGGCCGCGTCCCGTACAAAGGCAAACTGGCCGAAGTGGTGCACCAGCTCGTAGGCGGGTTGCGTGCAGGTATGGGGTACTGCGGAGCAGCGAGCATCTCGGCGCTGAAAGGATCACAGTTCATCCGCATCACCAGCGCCGGGGTGAAGGAGAGCCACCCGCACGATGTGTTCATCACGCGCGAGGCGCCGAATTACAGCCACTTGTGATCAGGCTGAAAGCCGCAGCGCTTTGAGCATTGTCCGCAGGCGCGTCCGCAATTGCACCCGGTAGCGGAGTGCTCCCAAGGCTGTGATCGCGCTCATCCGCACTGCACCCCACCACCGTCCCAGTGTGACTTGCCACTGAAGGGAGTGCGGTTGCTCTTCGAGGAAGGTCCGCGACACCCATAGCTGGTCGCCCGCAATGTGATCCACACTGCTGATGGTCAACACGAATCCATTGGCTCGCATGAAGGCCTCCACCTCACGCTTGACGGGTTGGCCTTTGTACAGTTGGACGCGTTCCACCTCCATCCAGATGGCCTTCACCTTCTTCAACATCACCGGAGCGCCACGCAGCACCATCAGCTCCGCGCCCTGCACGTCCATGTGGATAAGGTCGATCGCAGCGATGCGCTCGCGTGCGCAAAACGCATCCAGCGTGTCAGTGGTCACCTCGATGCGTTGCTTGAACTCCAGCCAGGGGTGCACTTTGGTGGTGAGCCCCGGCTCAAGTAAGGATGAACTCCTGTGCCCATCGCTTCGGCGCGAACCCTCCGCTGATGAGAGATGCAGCACTGCTCTTCCGGCCCTGTCCGAAAGGGCCAGACAATGGGCCCGCAGATCCACTTCCGGATGCTTGGTTGCATTGGCCAGCACAAGCGCGTGGTTCGTGGGCACCGGCTCGAACGCATGTACCACCGCACCGGGGAACATATGCCCATAGTGCACCCCGGCGTAGCCGTTGCACGCGCCGATATCCATCACCACCTCGGGCTTCCTACGGACGAAGAGTTTCTGCAGCAGATGGTCGCGAGCGGACGACATGCCGCGAAGATGGGCCCGTAGCGGATGCACTGCCCGGGCACCGACAGCAATTGGATCTTCGGAGACGAGCCTCGGCCGACGTTCGGACTACCGCCTCACGAACCGGAGCACCTCGGTGCCGTTCCCAAGCACAAGCGCGTATGCGCCGGGAGCAAGCAGGGTGAGATCGATCTGCTGCTGACCAGCGGAAATGGCCAACGCCATGATCGCGCGGCCATCGGCGCTCAACACCGTTCCTTGCCCGTTGAACATGGTGCGCAAGGTGATCGTGCCTTCACAGTCCGTGGGCCACAGGGCGGATGGCTCTGCATGGTTGAACGGAGCAAGGCCCAAATTGCCTTGGCCGCCGATCACCAGGTCATCGATCACATAAGCCGAACCGTTGGCATCGTCCATCACGATGTACGCGATCGTAGGACCGGGCAAGCTGATCTCAATACGGTCGGGGCTCTGGCTGTTGAACGTGGTAAGCACTGTGCCGTTCACATCGTAGGCCGTGCCCACGATGTAGTCGATCTCGGTGTCGATGGGGTTGTCGAACGACACATAGCTCACCGGCACGTGGGTCGTTCCGTTCACCGGGTCGATGAAGTCCATCCGGAGTTCGCCGAACCAATCGTAGCTGTGCAGCACGCTGCCCCACGAAAACGAAGTGTAATCGTAAGTGACTGGTGGGGACGGAACCCCATTACTACTGAAAACGACCCCGCAGGCTTGGTATTGGTTCTCGAACGGGGTGTCGCTCGGATAGCCTTCAAAATCCAGCGTATCGCATTGGGCGATTGCATCATTGGTACTGAGCACTGCGAGGGTCAATGGGAGGAGAAGGTGTTTCATCGGCTTGGGCTTTGGGCACCAAAGTAGCTGTGCCTCAGGGTGGCGCGGCACCTCGCTGCTTCGATCTTTTTAACCGCACATTGGTCCTTTGCCGGGAAACCTGCCCGGTTAGTTTTGGCACCCTTTTGCAAAAGGCCATGGCCGCGCGAAAACGCTCCCAGGCCGCCCAAAACCCGAACCGATGACCCTGATGAAGTGGATGCCGGCCTTCGCCCTTGTTGCGATGACGGCGAGCGCAACCGCACAGACCAACAAGACCGAAGGTTTGGCCACGGACGACCCCGTGTTGATGACCGTTGACGGCAAGCCTGTCACGCGCAGCGAGTTCGAGGCGATCTACAAGAAGAACAACAAGGACGCTGCCGTCACCCAGCAGGCATTGAACGAGTACCTTGAACTCTTCATCAACTACAAGTTGAAGGTGCGCGAGGCCGAGAGCCTGGGCATGGACACGGTGAAGAAGTTCCGCGATGAACTGGCCGGATACCGAACGCAATTGGCCCGCCCCTACTTGGTGGACCGCAACCTGAACGATCAATTGATGCAGGAGGCCTACGGGCGGAGCCAGCAGGAGATCCGTGCAAGCCACATCCTGGTCACCTGTGCGCCTGAAGCAACGCCCGAAGACACCTTGAAGGCATACCGGAAACTCCTGGCCCTGCGCGATCGCGTGATGGCCGGTGAGGACTTCGCGGCCGTGGCCAAGGCCGGGAGCAACGACCCGAGCGCGGCCCAGAACGGTGGTGACCTTGGCTACTTCAGCGCGCTGCAGATGGTTTATCCGTTCGAGACGGCCGCGTACAGCACCCCAGTGGGCCAAGTGAGCCAGCCGGTGCGCACCCGGTTCGGTTACCACGTGATCAAAGTGGTGGACAAGCGCGCTGCGCGTGGCCAAGTGAAGGTGGCGCACATCATGTTGCGTGGTGTGGACAACGATTCCATCAAAGAAGCGGATGCACGCAAGCGCATCCACGAGATCCACGCCATGTGCTTGGCGGAGCCCGGCAAGTTCGCTGACCTGGCCCTGCGGTACAGCGAGGACAGCGGCACCAATGCCAAGGGCGGCGAACTGCCGATGTTCGGTACGGGCAAGATGATCGAGGAATTCGAGAACGAGAGCTTCAAGCTGAAGAACGATGGTGAGATCAGCGCACCCTTCCGCACGCGCTACGGCTGGCACATCGTGAAGCGCTTGGAGTACCAGGCCCCGCCAACGTTCGATCAGGCGAAAGGCGATCTGAAAGGCAAGATCCAGAAGGACAGCCGCGCCGACATCACCAAGCGGGCATTCATCGAGCAATTGCGCAAGGACTACAAGTACACCCCGGTCACCAAGAACATGAAGCCGCTGTACACCGTGGTGGACAGTACGATCTTCCTGAAGGGAACCAGCGTCAGCGACACCATGCTACGCCGCAACACCGTGGAAGGCCCCGTTATGCGCAATGGAATGCGGTACCGTCGGGAGATCAACGGCACCATGCGCAACGGCAAGCTCGTGAACATCCGCAGCCGACAGCACCAGGATCTTACCCCCGATCCCAATGACACCCTTGTGGTACGCGATGTCCATGAGGGCTGGTCGGTGGACCCGGCAAAGACCAAGAAGCTCACGCAGCCGTTGTTCTCCCTCAATGGCCGCACATGGTCGCAAACCGACTTCCTCAGCTACCTGGAAGCGAAGCAGGCGCGGGGAAAGAACGAACCCATCCAGCAGTACATGAACACCAAGTACGAAGCGTGGGTGGACGAAACCATGATGAGCTATGAGGACGGGCGCCTCGAAGAGAAGTACCCCGAGTTCCGCATGCTGATGAAGGAGTACCGTGATGGGATCCTCCTGTTCGAGCTCACGGATCAGCAAGTGTGGAGCAAAGCCGTGAAGGACAGTGCAGGGTTGCAGGCCTACTACGACCAGCACAACACGGACTTCATGCACCCGGTGCGTTACGATGCCGACATCTACACCTGTGCCAATGCCGCGGTGGCCGAGCAGGTGCGCAAGCTCCTGAAGAAGGGCAAGCGTGGCGATGAACTCATTACGACCGTGAACAAGACCAGCGCATTGAACCTCAATGTGGAGAGTGGTCGCTGGAGCGCGGATGAGAAGCCGTTCCTGAAAGGTGTCAGCATGGTAGGCCTCACAAACAACTTCGACATCGATGGTCGCGTTGTCATCGCCGACATGAAACAGGTGGTGGCTCCCGCGCCCAAGACATTGGAGGAAGCCCGCGGCTTGGTGACCGCGGCGTACCAGGATCAGTTGGAGAAGGATTGGATCGCCATGCTCCGCAAGAAGTACACGGTGGTCACAGACAAGGACGTTCTCTACTCCATCCGCTGATCGCTTGACGCAGCGTCCCCTTGCCCCGCTCTGCCTCTTGCTCGTCGGCGCTGCCGGTTGCGGCGCGGGTGCAGTGACCGAGCAGGACTTGGTGGCCAGGGCCTACGACGATGTCCTTGCGCGCGGTGAGCTCCGGCAGGTGATCCCCATGGAGAGCACGCCGGAAGACAGCGTTGCGCTGGCCACGCAGTACATCGACAACTGGTTGCGCGATCGCGTGCTCATGTACAACGCTGAGCAGAACCTGAGCGTGGTGCAGAAGGATGTGGAAGCCGAATTGCAGGCCTATCGTCGCTCGCTCATCCTGCACGCCTACGAACAGGCTCTGATCGATCAGAAGTTGGATACCGCGGTGAGCGCTGCTGAGGTTGAGCGGTACTACACCGAGAACCAAAAGAACTTCGTGCTGAAGGACGACATCGTCCGTGTGCGATGGTTCAAGGTGCGCGAGGACGATCGGAAGACGCTGAAGCGCATCGAGGACCTGTGGCGCAGCGAGGACCAGCAAAAGCTCCGCGAACTGGAGATATGGCGTGCGCAGCGGGGTGTTGGCATCACCGATACCGGCGATGATTGGTTCGACTTCAACGAACTGTTGAAGGAGGTCCCTATCGAAACGGGGAACCCAACGGACTTTCTCTCGCACACGACCAAAGTGGTGGCCAAGGACAGCGTGAACACGTACTTCGTGGACCTCTTGGAGCACCGATTGCGCACCGGAGCGGCACCTTTGCAACGGGTGGCCCCGGGCATCCGGGCCATCATCATCAACCAACGCAAGTTGCGTCTGCTCGAAGGCATGCGCAACGACCTGTACAACCATGCGCTCGCCAACAAGGATGTGGAACTCCTTCACTAAGGTCCTGGCGGCGCTGTTGCTGCCGTTGGGTGCCATGTCCCAGCCGGCGGGCCAGCTCGTCGATGCCACCATTGCCACCGTCGGGCAGCAAATGGTGATGCACAGCGAATTGGTGACGCGCTTGGAACAGCTGAGGCAGGAGGGTATTCCGATCAATGACAGCGCGCGGTGCGCACAGTTGGAAGACATCCTCTACGAGAAGATCCTGCTCGAACAAGCCCGCATCGACAGCGTGGAGGTGGACGAAGCGCGCATCCAGGCGGAACTCGACCGGCGGATCCGCTACTTCGTAGGTCAGCTGGGCAGCGAGGAAAAGCTGGAAGAATTCTACGGTAAGTCCATCACCGAGATCAAGGACGACTTCCATGATCAGATCAAGGATCAATTGCTCATCCAAGAGATGCAGCAGCGGATCACCGGAGGGGTGCGCATCACCCCGAAGGACGTGCGCCGGTACTTCGAGAGCATACCGAAGGACGACCTGCCTTTCATCAACTCCGAAGTGGAGTGGGCGCAGATCGTGCGCGTGCCGAAACCGAGCCCGGCCGAGGTGAGCCGGGTGCGTCGGCAGCTCGAGGAATGGCGTGCTCAATTCATCAAAGGCGAAAAGGACTTCTGCGCCATCGCCACCATCTATAGCGACGATCCTGGATCGGCAGGCGATTGTGGCGACCTCGGCTGGGCAAGTCCCGGCATGATGGTGGAAGCCTTCGACCTGGCGGCCATGGGCCTGAAGGACGGCGAGTACAGCCAGGTGTTCGAGACGGAATTCGGCTGGCACTTGATCCAGATGGTGGAGCGCCGCGGCCAACAGTACCACGCACGCCACATCCTGCGCAGACCGGTGGTGGGGGAGGTGGAACGCGGCGATCAACGCGCCATCCTCGATAGCTTGGCCAAAGCCGTGCGCGGCGGTAGCAGCTTCACCACGCTCGCGGGCCTGTTCAGCGAGGACGAGGAGAGCCGCGCCATGAACGGCATGATGACCGACCCCAACAGCAACAGCTTCCGTTGGAAGATCAACGAACTGAGCCCGGACCTGTTCCAAGTGCTGGACAAATTGAAACCCGGCCAGGTGAGCGATCCGCTCGTGTTCACTCTGCCCAACCAGACCAAGGCGCTGCGCATCGTGTACCTGGTGAAACGCACCGAACCGCACGTGGTGAACATGACGGACGACTACGCCATGCTGCAGAACGCTGCGGAAGGTGAGCAACGCACACGCCTTGTGAAGACATGGCTGGACGACCGCTTGAAGGAAACGTACGTCCACATCCACGATGACTACCGGGCCTGTCCTTTCCGCAATACATGGGTGACCGTGCCCCCGCAACCTTGAGCCGACCAGCCCGCAAACCGAGAGAGCAGCGATGAACGATGTGGAAGCAGTAGCCCGCTTCGGCGAGCAGTACAAGCGGCTGAAGGCCGAAGTGAACAAGGTGATCATCGGGCAGGATGCCGTGGTGAACGATGTGCTCATCGCCATCTTCAGCAAGGGCCACGGCCTGCTAGTGGGTGTGCCCGGCCTGGCGAAGACGCTGTTGGTGAGCACGGTGGGCAAGGCCCTCGGGCTTTCGTTCAACCGCATCCAGTTCACCCCCGATCTGATGCCGAGCGACATTGTCGGCAGTGAGATCCTGGACCAGGAACGCAACTTCCGTTTCGTGAAGGGGCCTTTGTTCGCCAACATCATCCTTGCGGACGAGATCAACCGCACACCGCCCAAGACCCAAGCGGCACTGCTCGAAGCGATGCAGGAGAAGGCCGTAACAGCGGCAGGACAGACGTACCAACTCCCGGAACCCTTCTTCGTGCTCGCCACGCAGAACCCGATCGAGCAGGAAGGCACTTACCCACTACCGGAAGCACAGTTGGACCGTTTCATGTTCAACATTTGGGTGGACTACCCGACCTATCAGGAAGAACTCGCCGTGGTGAAGGCCACCACAACCGATGTGCAGCCGCAAGTGAACCCGGTGCTCAGCGCCGAGGACATCCTCTTCTACCAAGGCCTCGTGCGTCGCGTGCCTGTCCCGGACAATGTGGTGGAGTACGCGGTGAAGCTGGTGGGCCGCACTCGCCCTGGCGTCAACGGAACGCCGAGCGTCGTTACGGACAACGTGAGTTGGGGTGCGGGTCCGCGCGCCAGCCAATTCTTGGTGATCGGCGCCAAGTGCCATGCGCTGGTGCACGGCAAATACAGCCCCGACATTGAGAACGTGCAGGCCGTGGCCAAACCCATCCTTCGCCACCGTTTGGTGCGCAACTACCGCGCTGAAGCTGAGGGCATCACCGTGGACCGTATCGTTGAGGGCCTGTTGTAAGGTTCTGTCGAAGGTCGCGGTGCTTCCGGCGATCGTTGACAACCATGGATCAATACTGTCGTCTTCGATTTGATCGTACGGTACTTTCGTGCGGTAAGATCCTTTGGTCATGAACACCCGCAATACCGCCGCAGCGCTCGCTCTCGCGCTGACCGCCGCAGCTTCGGCCCAGCTCCCCACTTTGGACATTGCCCTTTACGACATGGGCAACAGCACCTTGGAAGTGCGCGTTCGTCCGGACCTTGACTTCAATGGGGTTTTTGCATCCTCGGTCTTCTCCATCCGCTGGGATGCTGCCAGTGGCGCGAGCTTGGGCAACGAGACGCAGCCGGTGGATGTGATCCCTTACCACAGCATCAATAAAAGCGGGGGTGAGGTGGACGACAACGGCTTCCGCTACCAACCTTATGCAGGGTTCGGTTTTTCCTCGCTCCAGGACGAGGGTGTCCAATGGCTCGCGGGCATTGAGTACACGCTCTGCACCATTCCTGTCGTGAACGGCACCAGCCTTTTCCAGATCGTGATGGACCCTTGGACCGCGAGCAACAACGCGGACTACTACGCCTCATTGAACGGATCGAACCAGACGGGCATCATCTACGGGAACCCTTCCTTGTTGATCGAAGGCGCCTCATCCACCGGAACCATCGTGAACCTGCAGCCCAACCCGGCCAGCAATAGCACGCAACTGACCTTGGGGGCTGTCGATGCGACCGACGTGGAAGTGCGTTTGGTGGATCCCGCTGGCCGCGCGGTTTGGCAGAAGAACTACCCCGCGCTCGTCGGCCGTCAGCAGGAGACCATCGACCTCACGGGTCTTGGTTCCGGTACCTATCTGTTGCGGGTAACCAGCGCAGGGGGCACACAGGTGCATCGCTTGGTGGTGCAGTGATGATGCTGCGGGCATTTTCTACTTTGCCCGCATGCGTTCCTTAGTGATCCACTGTTTTCTTTTCGCTCCTGCCCTGGCCGTTGCCCAAACGCCGTGCACGAACGGCTTGGCGGGCACCTTTCCTTGCGACAAGGTTGATCTGCTCGCGCATTTGACCATGGCCCAATTGGGCAGCACGGCGGGCACGCCCAACGCTGCTGATCTGTGGGGTTGGACCGATCCCCTCACGTTGAAGGAGTACGCCATCGTAGGGATCAACAACGGCACTGCGTTCGTGGACATCAGTGTGCCGAGTGCTCCCGTGCGCATTGGCAATCTGCCCAGCCATCTGGCCACAAGCAACCTCTGGCGCGATGTGGACGTGGCCGGCAACTACTGTTACATCGGTAGTGAACTCGCGGGCCACGGCCTGCAGGTGTTCGACCTTGCACGGTTGCGCAATGTGGTCAATCCGCCTGTCACCTTCACGGAGGATGGTTGGAGCAATGCCATCGGGAACAGCCACACGCTCTACGCCGACAAGCAGCACCCGTACGTTTACTGTGTGGGCACCACCAGCATCAACAACGGGGGCATCACCGTGTTCGATGTCAGCAACCCCACCGCGCCCGTGCTGGCGGGCACGCACACCATCGATGGCTACATACACGAGAACGTAGTGTACACGTACAGCGGCCCGGATCCCGATCACCAGGGCAAGCAACTCAGCATCAATTTCCACAGTGGCAGCCCGGACAAGATCACTATCGTGGACGTCACCGACAAGACCGATATGACCACGCTCACCACCATGACCTACACGGGTGCCCGCATCACGCACCAGGGCTGGCTCACCGAGGACCAGCGCTATTTGTTGATGAACGACGAGGGTGACGAGGGGTTCTATGCGCACGGGACCCGCACGCGCATTTTCGACCTGCTTGATATCGATGCCCCCGCGTACGTGGGGGCATACACCAGCAATCTCCTCAGCACCGACCACAACCTATACACGCACCGCGGTCTGGTCTTCGAGAGCAACTACACGAGCGGCTTACGGATACTGGATGCGACGAATGTTGCGAGCGGTTCGCTCACGGAAGTCGCTTCGTTCGACACGTATCCGGCCAACAATGGCAGCAGCTACAATGGGTGCTGGGGCAACTACCCCTACTTCGCCAGCGGCAGCATCATCCTCAGCGATCTGTACGGGGGCCTCTTCATCGTCCGGCCACGTCTTTCCCTGCGTGTGAAGGCCATGCTCGAGGGCCCCTTCGATCAGAACAGCGGCCTCATGCACGACAGCTTGAGGACCCGGGGTTTCCTGCCCGCCACGGAGCCCTACACGGCTCTTGGCCTACCTGCCATCAATGCGCCCACGGTAGGTGCGGTTTCCCTGGGCACCATGGCCTTCACCGGCAACAACGCGCTGGTGGATTGGGTGGTGGTGGAGCTGCGCGATGCTGTGCAGCATTCGGTGGTGAAGGCGCGAACGTTCGGGTTGGTGCAACGCGATGGCGACATCGTGGCGGCGGATGGATCATCGCCCGTGCAGTTCTCCGTGGCGGTGGGCGATTACCACATCGCTGTGCGGCACCGGACGCACTTGGGCGCCATGACCCTGAACACATTGCCGGTCAGCGTTGCGGAAAAGGCCTACGACCTCACGGATGGAAGCCAACCAACGGTGGGTGCCGACGCTCAGAAGACCATCGGTGCGGTGCGCGTTCTCTGGACCGGCAATGCCGTTGCCGATGCGCAGTTGAAATACACCGGTACGACGAACGACCGCGATCCGATGCTGGTGGCCGTTGGCGGTACGTTGCCCACGAACACGGTGAGCGGGTATTTGCCCACCGACGTGAACATGGACGGTACCGTGAAGTACACCGGCACCAGCAACGACCGCGATCCCATCCTTGTCAACGTCGGTGGAGCCGTTCCGACGAACGTCAGGGTGGAGCAACTGCCCTGAGATTTTTCGGACTTGCCCCGCATCCCGGCCCCAGCTACTTTCCGGCCGCTTCGAAACCTGCATGCACATGTTGATCCGTTCGACCGGGCTGGCCGCCCTTGCGATGCTCTGCTCATCATCGCTCATCGGCCAATGCGTTACCACTTACCCCAGTAGTGAGTCCTTCACGGGTTTCACGGTCGGTGCTCCCGGGACATTATTGAACAACTGGACCAATCTCACTACCGACAACATCGATTGGTACGTTGACAACAACGGTACACCAACCAATGCTACCGGGCCCATTGGCGACCACACCGGTTACAATACCAACGGGATCTACATGTACGTAGAGGCCACCGGTGCAAGCGCATCCCCGAACAAGACCGCCATTCTACAGAGCCCCTGCTATGACCTGAGCACGCTGGTCGATCCGTATCTGACGTTCTGGTACCACATGCACGGGAGCCAAATGGGCCAGCTCATTGTGGACATCAACAACAATGGCACCATTGTCAGCAACCAATGGAGCATCAGTGGTGATCAAGGCACGGCGTGGAAGCAAGGTTGGTTGAACCTGGCTCCATGGGCCGGGCAGAGCAATGTCCGCTTGCGGTTCCGCGCCATCACCGGCAGTGGTGAACTGAGCGACATCGCCATAGATGACGTAGGAGTGCGTTCGCTGGTGCCGGTGTTCGGCTGCCCTGATCCCTTGGCCAGCAACTACAACGCTGCGGTGAGCGTGAACGACGGCAGCTGCCAATACCTGTGCCCACCGGGACAGAGCCGGGTGACCATCGATATCATCGCGGACAACTATCCGCAGGAAACATCATGGACCTTGAAGAATGCTTCAACCCAGGCTGTGCTCGCAAGCGGCAACCATTTGGGTACTTCGTTGTGCGTTCCTGCGAACACTTGCTTGATCTTCCGGATCAATGACACCGCCGGGGACGGGATCTACCACAACAGTTATGGCTACGGGCAGTACACCGTCTCCCTGGACGGTACCATCGTTGTGCAGGACGGTACGTTCGGCAGTTTCGAGGAGACAACGTTCAATTGCGGGCCCGGTGCATCGTGCACAACGGCCGTCCCGATCTCCGCAGGTACGCACACCGCACCGAGCGTTGAACACTGGTTTGACTTCACTCCGCCGCAAACCGGCAGCTACACCATCACGACCTGCGGGCTCAATACCTGTGACACGAAGCTTTGGCTGTATGATATGGCCTGCACCCAGATCAACGCGCAACCCGGTATCGAAGGCGCAACGTTCGGGGATGACAACGATGGCGGCTGTGGTCTGCAGGCCGTCGTGAACGCCAACATGCCCGGGGGTGTTCTGCACCATATCCGCGTGGGCACCAACAACAGCAGTTGTTCGAGCGTGACGTTCACCATTACCTACAACGGCCCGGTGGTGGGTTGCATGGACATCAACAGCTGCAACTACGAGCCGCTCGCCACGGTGGCGTGCAACAATTGCTGTTTGCCGATGGGCGATCCCAACTGTCCCGACGGCCCCGACCTGCAGATGGACCAACCGGCCCTATCGAGCAGCCTGAACATGCAATTCGTGAACATCACGGACGCATGCGCACCGGAGGAAGGCTGCGTGAAGGCGTTGGGAGGTCGCTATGTCTTACGCTTCACCACGCGCATCAACAATATCGGCGAACTTGATTACTACATCGGCAATGTGAACACCCAGCCACAGATGTTCGACGTGAACAACTGCCATGGGCACGCGCACTACGCCGGCTATGCCGATTACCTGTTGTTCGATCAGAACAACAACAAGATCCCCGTGGGTTTCAAGAACGGGTTCTGCGTCATCGACGTGGGATGCTTCGGGGGTACCGGACAGTTCGGTTGCAGCAACATGGGGATCAGTGCTGGTTGTTACGACGCTTATGGAAGTGGCACCACGTGCAATTGGGTCGACGTTACGGACGTACCCGATGGAACCTACACCTTGGTGTTGCGGACCAACTGGCAGCAACGCCCCGATGCGCTCGGCCGCCATGAAACGAGCTACACCAACAATTATGCACAGGTTTGCATTACGCTGGGCGGATTCGGTGGTGCGCGGACCTTCAGCACTGTGGCCAACTGCCCTACCTGGACCGATTGCGCAGGACAGGCCTACGGCGATGCCGAACTGGACTGCACAGGCCAGTGCAACGGAACGGTGAAGACCGGTGACCGTAACGCCGACGGTACGTACAACGCTGCCGATCCCGTCCAGTACGTGCAGGAGATCCTCGGTGACGATGCCACGGTCAGCAACTGCACCGATCTGAATGCCGATGGCAGCATCACCGTGACCGATGCTGCGCTCGTGGCCGAGTGCTACAACCAGCAAGGGATCCACGACGCGGGCGGAACGCACCCGCTCCATTACCATCCATGGTGCGATTTCCCGCGTGGGTTCACCAACACCGCACAGACCACGACGCTTTCACTGGCCAACCTGAACACGGCCAACCAAACGGTTGATGTGTACGTGCTGAACCCCGACAATCGAGTAATGGGGTACGAGTTCACTGTCAGCGGCCTCACCATACAGAACGTGGCCAACCTCGCCGCGCAGATCACCGGGGACATAACGATGTTCAGCAGCTTGGGCGGCAACCGGGTGATCGGTCTGTGCACCAACGACAGTTCCTTGGCAAAGAACAGTGTCGCCGTGCCCTTGTGCAGGATCAGCTACTTGGGGCTGAACGCGGCCCAGCTCTGCATTTCCGACGTTGTGGATGTGGTGAACGAGGATGCCAACAACGTAAATACCGCCGTTGGTGGAGGTTGTTTGACGGTGCCGAACACCGTTGCGCTGGCGGTGAAAGTCCTGCTCGAGGGGCCGTATGCAGGCCCGCTCATGAACGACGACCTGCGGACATTGAACGTGATCCCCACGGCAGAACCGCACACGTCCTATGGGTTCCTTCATGCAGGAGGTGGGGGGGGGGAGACCGTTTCACCGACCGTCTTCGATGCAGTGGGCAGCAATGCGATCGTGGACTGGGTGCTCGTAGAAGCCAGGTCGGCGGCCCCGCCACATTCACTTCTTGCCACGCGCAGTGCACTGCTTCAGAGAGATGGTGATGTGGTGGGAACGGATGGCATGGGCAATGTCTTGTTGAACTTGGCACCCGGCAGCTACCGGATCGTCATCCGACATCGCAACCATTTGGGTGCCATGACCGCCGGTTCAGTGGCACTGGGAGCTGTGCCCGTCACAGTTGATTTCACGAGCCCTGCAACCCTCACCTACGGTACAGATGCCCGCAAGAACGTTGGTGGGGTAATGGTCCTTTGGGCTGGTAACGTCATCCGTGATGTGCCCAGCAGTGCATTGAAGTACACGGGCTCAACGAACGACCGGGACCCGATCCTGCAAGTGGTGGGCGGTAACGTACCAACGGCCACTGTTACCGGTTACTACCGGGAGGACGTCAATCTCAGTGGAGTGGTCAAGTACACTGGTGCGGCCAACGACCGGGACCCGATCCTGATCAACGTGGGCGGTAGCGTGCCAACTGCTACGCGCCTCGAGCAAGTGCCATGACCAGGTACTGACTTTCGGCATGTTGTGCCTGCTCATCGGTGCTTTCTTTCCTTTCGCCGAAGGACTGGACATGGACCCCCACGTTCCATCACATTTGCCGCCCTACTTGACCATACGATGAAACATCTCAGCGCTGTCGTTGCCCTGATCGTTGCCCAAAGCGTGCTCGCACAAGAGCATGTTGAACTGCACAACGCACAGGTTCTCGGCCTCGAATTCCTTGGGGAAACAATGGCCCTCAGGGATTGGGACCCCAACAGGGTTTTCTCCAACGAACCGACCCGCGATGAGAACGGGGTCATCATCAAGCAAGAACCGAAAGGCACCAAGGAAGCACGGCTGCACCAGCATGTGAATCCCAAGGCACTGCCGATGGGCGAGGACCCCGCGCGGCAATCGCGTGATGGCGAACGGTTGCAGGGGCGGGCGCTGGACCTCACCATGAACGGCATCGGCAACACTGGCGTGAGCCCGGGCGACCCTTGCTTGGACGTTGGCCCGAACCATGTCATTCAAATGATCAACGCCAGCAGCGGCGCCCAGTTCCGCATCTATGACAAGAACGGAACAGCACTCAACGCTGCGACCTACTTGGATAATTTCATCAACGCCATCGGGGGTATCACCACCTACAATGGCCTTGGCGACCCGATCGTGCTTTGGGATGCGCTGGCCGACCGGTGGTTCATGAGCGAGTTCAGCAGTTCCGGCAACCGTATGGTGATGTGCTTGAGCACCACGGCGGATCCTTTCGGTACATGGTACGCCTACAGTTTCACGGCACCGGCTTTCCCTGATTATCCGAAGTACGCTGTGTGGCCAACTGCCTATGTTATCACGACGAACGAGGGCACGGGATGTCCCATCTACGCCCTTGATCGGAGCAAGATGCTGTTGGGCCAGGCAGCGACATCGCAGCGTTTCACCACCCCGGACTATCCCACCATCAGCTTCCAAGCCACTACGCCTATCACCTTCGAGACAGGTACGCCACCGCCTGCCGGAGCACCTGCGATGCTCATGCGCATGGCCGACGATGCATGGTCGGCTTCCATCACGAACGATCGATTGGAGATCTGGTCGCTCACCTTGGACTGGGTGACGCCCGCCAACAGTGTCCTGTCAGGGCCGAGCTATTTGAACACGACTTCCTTCGATACGGAACTCTGCGGTTACACTTCGTTTTCGTGCATCGATCAGCCCAGCAGTGCAACCAACCTCGATCCGTTGCGCGAAGTGATCATGAACCGTGCGGCCTACAGGAACTTCGGAACGCACGAGACCATTGTCTGTAACCATGTCACTGACGTGTCGGGTGCCGATCAGGCAGGCATGCGGTGGTACGAACTGCGGCGGAACGGTGGCATTGCCAACCCTTGGGGCATCCACCAGCAAGGGACGTACGCTCCGGACGTCAACAGCCGTTGGATGGGCATGATCAACATCAATGCGGCTGGTGACATAGGCCTGGCCTACAACATAAGCAGCGGAACCGTTTTCCCCGGCATCCGGTACACGGGGCGCAGTGCGATCGATCCCCTTGGCCAAATGACCTATGCAGAGACCACGATCGTGGCAGGGATTGCAGCCAATTCCAGCAACCGTTACGGCGACTACAATTCGTTGGACGTTGATCCGACCACGGGCAGTTTCTGGGGCACTGCGCAACACAATCCGGCCAGTGGATGGAGCACGCGGATCTTTGAATTTTCCTTCGCGGTCCCGCCGTGCATCGCCCCTAGCGTTGTGGCCACGCCTACATGCATCAGCACCAGTCAATACAACGTTTCCATCAACGTGTCATCGATGGGCGATGCCACGAGCCTGACCCTGCAGATCGATCCCGATGGCGGTGGACCGGCCCTGCCGGTGACCGTGGGCACCGCCAACGGTACAGGTACATACGGCCCTTACGGACCATATACCTCCGGTTCTGCGGTCACGGTATTGGCCTTGCACAACGCGTTCCCCGATTGCAACATCAATCTACCGGGTGTTGTGGGCATCTGCAATTCCCCGGGTGCCGGGTGCACGAGCTACAACAGCACGGCCCCGACCGCCATTGTTGACAATGCTACCGTGACCAACACCATTGTGGTGCCCAATAACGGTGGTGCCACGATCACTGACCTTAATGTTCACGTGAACATCACGCACACCTATACGTCCGATCTCCGCGTGTCCCTCACCAGCCCAGCAGGCACCACCATCGCCCTCATCAATTCGGGCCTTTGTACCAACAGCGACAACATCATCGTTGAATTCGACCAAACGGGGTCGAACGGCAACGTTGGTTCCACCTGCCCGATGAACAATCTGTTCGTTATCCCGGCGCAATCACTGGCCGGGTTCAACGGCCAAGTGTTCCAGGGTACTTGGACCCTTAGCGTGCAAGATGTGGCCACGGATGATGTTGGAGCGGTGAACAACTGGTGTTTGATCCCTGCATTGAGCTTCCCCAACGTTGCGCTTTCACCCCAAGTGATGCTCGAGGGGCCGTACAACAGCGGAACGGGTTTGATGAACGCGGCGCTCCGCACCCTGCCGACGTTCCCGCTCACCGAGCCTTTCACCGCAATGGGCTTCGCTCAGGCAGCTGGCGGAGGTGGTGAGACGACCACCACGGGTATCTTGGCGGTGACCGGCAATAATTCGATCGTGGATTGGGTGCGCGTGGAATTGCGGAGCAGCGCTGATCCCACGGCGATCGTGGCCACGCGACAAGGTCTCCTGCAGCGGGACGGCGACATCGTTAACGCAACGGATGGTACTAGTGCTCTGACATTCGGAGTTGCGGCCGGCAACTATTTCGTGGCCGTACGCCACAGGAACCACCTCGGCGTGATGACGTCCACCACGAGGGCATTGAGCGGTACTGCCACCATTGTCGACTTCCGCAGCGCCGGCACGCTTACCTATGGGACGAATGCGCGCACGAGCAACGGCGCCGTGCAGTTGCTCTGGGCAGGCAACTCGTTCATGGATGCTGTGAACGACAGCCAGCTGAAGTACACGGGCACGAACAACGACCGTGATCCGATCCTGGTCGCCATCGGCGGCACGGTGCCTACGAACACGGTGAGCGGATATTTCATCACCGATGTGAACCTTGACGGAGTGGTGAAGTACACGGGCACCACCAACGATCGCGATCCGATCCTGGTGAACGTGGGTGGCACGGTGCCAACGGCCACCCGGCTGGAACAGTTGCCTTAACGGAGACTTCGGTCGGCTTTCCCCGCTGGCCCGTAGGATGGCCGGAGCGGGTGTCCACGGTTCGACGATATTCGGCGCATGGATAAGAAGACGACCAGGTACTCCCATGTGCTGTTGGCGGTCATCGCTTTAGGCTCCGCCGATCAGGCTATTGCCCAATGCGGTGTTGGCGAAGCCGAAGTGACCATTGCGGTAACCACGGATGCCTTCGGCTTCGATACGTACTGGCAGCTCGTGCCCGGCGGCAACCCATGCGGGATCGGTACCATCTTCACCGGGGGCAATTTCAACATGGGCTGCAACACGGGGGGCTGGAACAACCAAACATCAGGCGGCTATGCGGGCAACACCACCATCACGGAGGGCCCATGGTGCTTGGCAATGGGGGAGGTGTTCGATATCATCAGCATCGACGATGGCGGCAACGCGCAGGCATCCTTCGAAGTGATCGTTGACGGTTCCAGCGTGGTAACCTTCCAGGATGCAGGTCCGCGGAGCGCGTTTTCGTTCGCCGCTCAAACCGCGGTAGTCCGGGACCTCAGCGTGGTCGAGCTGCAGGCACCGTTGTACAGGAACCTCGGACAAAGCGTTCCGGTGCGTGGTACCGTGCAGACCTTTGGTACGACCGTGGTGAACAGTTTCGACCTCAATTACAGTGTAGGCGGCGGTGCGCCTGTCGTACAGAGCATTTCCGGGCTCAACCTCCAGATGGGCGAACGCTATTTGTTCGAGCATGCAACGCCTTGGGTGCCCGCAGCCACGGGATCCTACTCGCTGAGCGTATGGGCGAGCAACGTCAATGGTGCCTCGGACCTGAACACGGTGAACGATGCTGCGAACAGTGCCCATGTGATCTCCCAGCCCAGGCCCAATATCATTGATGACATCCTCGCCGCTCCGGTACCTGTTGTCATGGAGATCGCCAATAGCAATCAGGATATCCTCGTGCCACGTGATCTGGCCTTTCATCCAGAGTTCGCCAGGAACGAGCTATGGGTGTTGAACAAGGACACGGAAGCGAGCGGCAGCAGCACGGTGAAGTTCACCGGTGCAGGCACGGTGGCTCAAACGCACCTGTGGCAGGAAGACCCTAACAATTGGCACTTCATGAGCCTGTCCACCGCCCTGGCTTTCGGTGACAACGGGAACTTCGCCACTTCGCCGGGTGTGTTCGACGCCAACCACAACGGCGGTTCTCCGTTCACCGGCATTTCGCTCTGGAGCAGCGACCCCGCGACCTATGCCCAGAACCTTTTCGGACCGCTGGGCAGCCACTTGGACATGCTGCACGTGAACCCCAATGCCCAGGGAATAGCGCATGAACGTTGGAACCGCTATTGGGTGGTGGACGGCTACAATCAGGATGTGGTCATGAACGACTTCATGCAGGACCATGGACCGGGTTTCAGTTGGCACGGCGACGCGGTCATCCGCCGGTACAGTGGCATGACCATCACACGCGATCCAAACGACCACATTGTGAGCCATTGCGAACTGGACCCGAACAGCAACTGGCTTTACGTTGTGGACCATGGTGGTGATCGTGTGCTGCGGCTCGATATCACGACCGGTTCGCCCAATGGCGCACCGGCATTCGGTCCATTCGAACCATACGTGGAGTACACCCAAATGGCTGGCGAGACCTGGGAGGTGGTGGCCAATACCGGACTGGTTGAACCTGCTGGCTTGGCCATTGTTGACGACCGTTTGCTGGTCAGTGACCATTCCAACGGCGAGATCGTGGTTTATGACCTTTCGGCGCCCGGCATTCCTGAGATCGGCCGTGTTGCCACGAACAGTCCCGGCATCATGGGCATTGAAGTGGGGCCTGATGGGGCCATTTGGGCGGTGAACGCCACCACCCATCAACTCTTGAAGATCGCCCACACGGTAAGCGTCGAAGTTGGTGACAACATCATCAATGCGCCTCGAATGCAGGTGTATCCGGTGCCTGCCAGCGACCGGTTGAGCTGCGTGGGCGCAACCCCGAATGACCGGCTCTTGGTGATCGACCCCGCTGGCCGTGCCGTGATCGAGGTGCCCACCGGTCCTTCCGGACAAGCTGACATCGACGTTGCGGCGCTGGCTCCCGGTGAATACGTGCTCTGCGACCGGACGAGGAGGGTTAACCAGCGCTTTGCCATCGTGCGCTAGCCTGTCCGGGACGCTTTACTCCAGACCACAATAAGGATAGTTTGCCCCACATCCCGAAGACCATGACAATCCGCTCACTGCTTGCTGCAGCCATCCTGATCCCGCTCGGTGCCAATGCGCAGGACCGTGCCAAGACCCCCATCGAAGCTGCACGTGAAGCGCTGATGGCAAATGGTGTCCACCCGTCCTCCGTTGGGGAACTGCGCGTGGCCGATCACTACACGGATGCACGGAGCGGAGTTGCCCATACGTGGTTCCGGCAGCAGCATCTGGGCTTGGACATCTGGAATTCCGAAGTCGTGGTTCATCAAAAAGCGAACGGGGCCTTGGTCCATTCCTCGCACCGGATCGTACCCGTTGGGAACATCCTCCTTCGCTCCACCGCTCCGGGATTGACCCCTGAACAGGCGTTGACCACGGTGCTTCAACGCGACGGGGTGCGGATGACGGCCCCAAGGCATACCGCAACCGATGAAGTGCTCAAACGTTGGACGTTCGATGGTGCAGCGTTCAATGATCAGCCACCAACAGTGCAACTGATGCTCTGGCCCTATGACGGGTCGGCCGTGCTGGTCTGGAATGTGTCGTACTACATGCCCGATGCATCCCACTGGTGGAACGTGCGCATCGATGCGAACACGGGTGCAGAGCTTGATCGGAACGACTGGGTGGCGCAATGCCTGTTCGACCATGCACACGAGGGCGATGGTTGCCATACGGTCGCAGGTGGGAGCGGAGAAGCAGAGCGGGCCCCGGCGGCACCGAACGACTACAATGTTTACCCCATGCCGGTGGAAAGCCCCAACTACGGCAGTCGGGGTATTCGCAACGCGCCTTGGGCATTGGCACCCAATGCATCACCCTACGGCTGGCACGATACCGATGGCGCTGCTGGCGCTGAGCACACGATCACTAGAGGCAACAATGTGCACGCACAAGAGGATGCCAATGGCAACAACGGCACCGGTTTCGCACCCGATGGTGGGGCCAATTTGGACTTTGACTTCCCGATCGATCTCACCCAGGCACCGAGCACCTATCAAAGTGCGGCGATCATCAATCTGTTCTATTGGAACAACATCATCCACGATGTGTTCTACCAGTACGGCTTCGATGAAGTGAGCGGGAATTTCCAGAGCAATAACTACGGTAACGGTGGAGCGGGAAGCGACTGGGTACTGGCCGATGCACAGGATGGAAGTGGGACGAATAACGCCAACTTCGGAACGCCTCCCGACGGAAGCAATCCGCGCATGCAGATGTTCCTCTGGACCGCGCCGACCCCGGATCGCGATGGCGACTTCGATAACGGGATCATCACCCACGAGTACGGCCATGGCATCAGCAATCGGCTGGTTGGCGGACCGGGCAACACCAGTTGCCTCGGCAACGCGGAGCAGATGGGTGAAGGATGGAGCGACTACTTCGGGCTGATGCTCACCATGGAATCGGGTGACCTCGCCACTGATGCTCGGGGCATCGGCACCTACGCCTTGAACCAACCGCCCACGGGCGTTGGCATTCGACCAGCGCCATACAGCACCGACTTCGGCGTGAACGATTACACCTACGCGAGCACCAACAACACCGGTTTGAGCCAACCGCACGGTATCGGATTCGTGTGGTGCACCATGTTGTGGGAGATGACCTGGGAGCTGATCAATATCCATGGCTTCGACCCCGATATCTACAACGGCAACGGTGGCAACAACATCGCCCTGCAACTGGTGATCGATGGGTTGAAATTGACCCCTTGCAACCCCGGCTTTGTGCAAGCACGCGATGCCATTCTGGCCGCGGATGCAGCCAACAATGGTGGAGCCAATGCAACGGCCATCTGGGCCGCCTTCGCCCGGCGTGGTTTGGGTTCTGGGGCCGATCAGGGATCGAGCACCAGCCGGACGGACCAAACGGAGTCCTACAGCCTGCCCGTGAACAACAACATTGGGGTTGGCAGCATCCTGGCACCGGCAACAGGTGCCCGGTTCTCGTGCGATGCCCCGGTCTCCGTTCAGGTGGAACTCCGCAATAATGGCCTCTTGGCGCAAACCGGATTCCCCGTTAGTTATCGATTGGACGGTGGGGCGACGGTGACGGAGACGTTCACTGGTGTGCTGAGTTCGGGCGGTACGGCAGTGCACACGTTCGCCGGATCACTGGCCATCGGCGGTGTTGGCCCGCACGCTCTGGAAGCGTGGACCGGCCTGGTCGGTGACCAATATGCACCGGATGACCTACGCGCGAACACGATCACGGTGTCGGTGGATGCACCGTTGCCGTACAGTGAGGATGTGGAGGGCGGTCAGACCCTGCCAGCTGGTTGGTCCCTCACCAACGACGACGGCGGCATCACTTGGGAAGCCTTCAGTCTTACGAATGGACCATTGTGCACCCCGACCGTTGCATGGCGAGTGAACCATTACAGCTACGGGGGGAGCGGGCAGTTGGACATATTGCGTACGCCGCTCATCGACCTGACGAACTCGGCCGGGTCGAGGCTGAAATTCGACCATGCTTATGTGCAATACCCCGGTTACACCGATGGCCTCCGGGTAGAGGTGAGCGCGGATTGCGGAACCACATGGACGGTGGTGTATGACTCCTCCGGCGCAGATCTGGCCACGGCCGCCGCCACCACCAGTGTTTGGGTCCCTTCCAATTGTTCGGAATGGGAAGCGCACGATCTGGACATCAGCGCCTTCGATGGTGAAAAGGTGTTCGTCCGCTTCGTTTCCGTGAACGGGTTCGGCAACCAGTTCTACTTGGACAACGTCCGCGTGCAAAGCAGCCAGCTGCCGCTCCAGGTGAAAGCCTTCCTCCAAGGCCCGTACAGCCCCGGTACCGGACTGATGAACGACGACCTGCGCTTGGCGGGCTTGATACCGGGGACCGAACCGTACTCCGGCCTGGGTTTCCCTGCCGCGGGCGGTGGTGGTGAGAGCGTCGCCCCTGCCGTACTGGCCGCAACCGGCAATGATGCTCCCGTTGATTGGGTGCGCGTTGAGCTGCGACCTGGCGCGACACCGAACGTTGTCGCGTATGCGCAACAAGCCATCGTCCAGCGTGATGGTGACATTGTTTCATCATCCACTGGAGGTGCCTTGGGCTTCAGTGCACCCGCGGGAACCTATCACGTTGCAGTGCGCCACCGGAACCATTTGGGGGCAATGACCGCTTCGGCTGTTGCGATGAACGATGTTACCACCGTGGTCGATCTCTCATTGCCTGCAACGGTTGCATATGGCGTTGATGCGCGGAAAGCAGAAGGTGGTGTCATGCTTCTGTGGACGGGCAATGTCCAGCGCGATGCCCAACTGAAGTACACCGGGACCGACAACGACCGTGATCCCGTGCTCGTTGCCGTTGGAGGCACGCTGCCCACTAATACGATCAGCGGCTATCACCAGAGCGACGTTAACCTGGACGGTACGGTCAAGTACACGGGCGTTGCTAACGACCGCGATCCGATCCTTGTCAACATAGGTGGTACCGTGCCTACGAGCGTGAGGACCGAACAATTGCCCTGACGCATGGGAGTGCGTTGGTTGTTCGGTGCGTTGGTGGTGATCCACGGACTGTTCCCTTGCTCTGCCGCAGGCCAATCCGTCGAGGTTTTTGATCTGCAAGGAGGGTTTCTGCCGAGCAACACCGTCAGGGCCATCTGCCACGACAGTATTGGTGGTACTTGGGTCGGTACTGATTGGGGACTTTGCCACTTCGACGGCTCCGTTTGGGAAACGTTCCAAGCGGGCGGGTCAGGGCTTCCGGAGAACGACATCCGAGCGTTGGCCTGTGATAGTCTGGGCCGGATATGGGTCGGTTTGTTCACGCAGGGTGTGGTGATCAAGGACGGGAATAACTGGACCCAATACATGCCAGGGTCATCCGGCTTGCCCTCGGACCAGATCAGGAACATCGTGTTCGACCACGAACGCAAGGCGTGGATCTGCACCACCAATGGATTGGCGTGGACCGACCTGGTGGAGTGGAGGATCTACAATGACACGGATACGAGCTACAACAATCTGGAATTGCCGGGCGTGAACATCGCCGACATTGCCGTTCGTAACGACGGCCTCGTGTGCATTGGTACCTTGAACGCTGGTTTCGTGTACTTGACCGATACGTTGGTCCGTACGTACAATACCTTCAATGACCTTATTCCCGACAATACCGCGTTGGGCGTTGCGCTCGACAGCCAAGGCGAGCGTTGGACCGCGTGCCCGGCCGGTGCCTTGATGCGCTACACGGCCGGATACGATGACGCGCTGTTCTTCCAGTACAGCACCGTGTTCAGCAATATCCCCACCGATGCGTTGAACGATGTGGTGGTGGACGCTCTGGACCGCAAGATCATTGCGACACAGAACGTCGGATTGACCATCATGGAGCCTGACAATTCGACGTTCACGACCTACGGTACGGGCAATTCTGCTTGGCCTGACAATGAAGTATTGTGCGTGACCGTTTCGCCTGTTGGCGAGATATGGGCGGGCACGGGAAATGGCGGTGCTGTGCGGCTGACGGGCTGGAACAGTGTTTCAGCGGAACGCGTGACAGATGCCCATGTGCAGGTCTATCCGGTTCCCTTCGGCGCCGAACTCCATCTGTCCGCCCCCGGATCCGGCCTTGGTTCCCGTTGGGTCCTGCGCGACATCGCCGGGCGCGAGGTTGCTGGTGGGAAGCTGCTGTCGGATGACCAATGGCTCGAATTCGGGGTCCCGCTTTCGCCGGGACCCTATTCGCTGACGATCGTTGGTCCGGACCGGTCTGCTACCATTTTGGTGGTGCACAGTTGAGGCGTACGTCGAAACGCTTGACCCTGCACTAGTGCCCGGCTACATTTGGCCTCCTCCCTCAGGATCCAGAACAACAACGTATGCAGAAACACTACGCATTGCGCGCCTTGCTGGCATGCTTGGCCCCGTCTCTCGTGAACAGTGCAACAGCACAATGCACGACCTCCAATGCTACCAGCTGTGTTTGTGAAGTTGGTGGTCAGACGAACTGCGACCTGCTCCCGGACATCACGATCAGTTGGTCTGCCCTGCAGAACTATGCCGGTGGCCCTAACGAATACGCCCAGAACGATGCCTCCAACCCTGGACGCCTGCGCGTTACGGGTTCAACACCGAACATTGGACATGGAGCATTGAACGTTAGGGGTGTGGATGCCAATGGCAACAGGTGGTTCCTGTGTGGTACGGATACCTTTTCCATTAACGATCCCAACAGCACCCAGCAGTTCACGTGCCCCAACAACCAGACGGCAAAGCAGCTGATCCTTCAGCGTGTCTACCACAAGAACGGCAATGCGATGAGCTTCACGGAGCGCTTCGCGGGCACCATGACCTATCACCCGAGCCACGGCCACAACCACGTGGATGATTGGGCGACGTTCACGCTTCGGAGCCAAACGGCCGATCCCAACCCGCTGAACTGGCCGATCGTAGGTACCGGTGCCAAGGTCGGTTTCTGTTTGATGGACTACTACAGCTGCTCCAATGCCAGCGCTAACGGCCATTGTCGGACGTCACAGGAATACGGGGGGGGGACGAACCTGAACACCAACGCCCAGTTCCCCAACTACGGGCATGGTGGAGGCGGCTACAACTGCAGCCAAGTGAGCCAAGGCATTTCCGTTGGTTACACGGACGTGTATAGCGAAAGCCTTGACGGCATGTGGGTGAACATCCCGCCGGGCACCTGCAACGGCCAGTATTGGGTGGTCATGGAAGTGGACCCCAATGACAACTTCCTTGAAGAGGACGATAACAACAACTGGACGGCCGCCCCCGTGACCTTGGGCCTGCAAGTACCGGCGGGTGGCGATTTTGCCCAAGTGACAGCCGACGGTCCGACCACTTTCTGCCAAGGTGGTCAAGTGCAGTTGACCGCGACACTGGGCACAAGCTATTTGTGGAGCAATGGCGCGACGACACAGAGCATTGCGGTCTCGGACGACGGGAATTTCTCGTGCACCGTCACCGGTCAATGCGGAACCGATGCTTCACCGAACGCGGCGGTGAATGTCATCGAGACCCAGACGCCCATGGGCACTGGAGCCACGATCAATGGTCCGGGCAGTGCGACGTTACAGGCCACCGGGGCAGATGTGCATTGGTTCGATTCAGCAATTGGGGGAAATGAGGTGGGCACGGGAAACAGCTTCTTGACCCCGGTCATAAGCGCCACAACGACTTACCACGCCGAAAACCGGACAACAGAACAAGGTCTCAGTGGGTTCGTTGGCAAGACGGATAACGCTGGTGCCGGGGGCTACGGCAACTACGTTCAGTACCTTATCTTCGATGCATTCAAGCCGTTCCAGCTCAAGAGCGTTCAGGTATACGCCAACAGCACTGGCAACCGGACGTTCCAAGTGCTTGGTCAGGATGGGTCGTTGATCACGCAAACCACGGTCAACGTTCCATCTGGCGGTTCGCGCGTGACGCTCAACCTCAACGTACCCGCTGGCAACAACTTGCGCCTGACGGTTTCCAGTGCATTACAGAACATGTACCGGAACAGTGGTAGTGTTGCATACCCTTACAACATTGCGGGTTTGGTGAGCGTGAAGAACTCGAGCGCTGGCACGCAGTACTATTACTATTGCTACGACTGGGAAGTGGACGAGGGCGATCTGGTGTGCAACAGCGGCCGCACCGCCGTTACCGCCACGGTGAACAACGGAGTAGCCTTGGCCCCTATCGTGAAGCTGGAAGGTCCATTTGATGCGAATTCCGGCTTGATGCGCGATGATCTCCGTGCTGCTGGTTTGATCCCTTCCTCCGAGCCGTTCACCGCTCTCGGTTTCACCCATGTTGGTGGTGGGGGCGAAGTGCTCTCGCCGGCTTTGTTGAGCACCACAGGGGCAACAGCTATCGTCGACTGGGTGTTCGTTGAACTGCGCTCGGCTGTCGACCCCAGTAATGTTGTCGCCACACGTTCGGGTCTTGTGCGCCGGAATGGCAGCGTGATCGGCCCCGATGGTGGTGTCCTTCAGTTGCCGGTCGCAGGAGGCAACTATTACGTTGCGGTTCGTCATAGGAACCATTTGGGCTGTGTGACCTCTGATCCCGTTGCGCTCTCGTCCACTGCTGCGGTGGTGGACTTCAGCCTGGTAGGAACCAGCACCTGGGGCACCGAGGCGTGCAAGAACGTGAACGGCACCATGTTGCTGTGGATGGGCAATGCGCACCGCGATGGGGAGCATAGTTTGTTGAAATACACAGGCTCCGATAACGATCGTGACCCGATCTTGGCCGCCATCGGTGGTACCGTGCCAACGGCGACCATCTCAGGATACGTTTCAACTGACCATAACATGGACGGGGTGGTTAAGTACACTGGTTCTGATAACGACCGGGACCCTGTCCTTTCCAACGTAGGTGGTACTTTGCCCACGGCCACCAGAACAGAACAATTACCTTGACCACCCGAAACCGCAAACCATCACCCTCGATAACCCTGTACGACATGTTCCAACCTAAACTCAAGAGGCTCAAGAATGCCCTTCGTGCGGTGGGCCTCGCCGCTATCGGTCTGGCAGGCACAGTGGCCGCCCAGCCCGTCACGGACATCGACCTGGTCCCCAACCCCGCTGGGGACTCGTTGCGTGTTTACGTGCGCCCGAACGGTGCGTCCTTCGATCAGATTGTCAGCGGATTGACCTTCACGATCCGCTGGGAAGCGGCCTCGACCGCCACTCTCGGGACCACGCCGACGTTGAACTCTTCGCGCACCCAGTTCTGTGCTGCTGCGTTCTCCATCACTTCCTCACCTGATGGTGAGATCGACAATGGCGGCTTCACTTACCGTACGTACAATGCGTTCGGTGCTTCGGCCATAGCGGATGAATGCCCGCCAGGTTGGACAGCCGACGGCTGGAATTTGATCATGCGTGTGCGGGTGACCAATGTCAACCAATGCACGAATTTCCAGATCGTGTCAGACGGGTATACCGGGGCCAACAACAAGAACTTTTTCGTCTCGCTGAACGGCCAGGACGTGACCGGTATCATTGAGCCTACGGCGGCCCAATTGGGCTCCTGCAACGTTGACTGCAATGGTGTGGTAGGCGGTCCCGCAGTGCCCGGTACGGCTTGCAACGACAACGATGCATGCACGATCAATGATGTGTACACCGGAACCGCGCCGAATTGCGGTTGCGCTGGTACGTTCCAGGACTCTGACAGTGATGGCACTTGCGATGCCACGGATGGCTGCCCCAATGACCCCGGCAAGATCGCACCCGGCCAATGCGGCTGCGGAGTGGCGGATACGGATAGCGACAGCGACGGCACCGCGAACTGCAACGACGCTTGCCCGAACGACCCGAACAAGATCGCTCCTGGCATCTGCGGTTGCGGTGTCAGTGATGCGGACGGTGATGGTGATGGCACCCCGAACTGCAACGATGGTTGCCCCAACGACCCGAACAAGACCTCGCCTGGCGTGTGCGGTTGTGGTGTGGCTGACACGGACAGTGATGGTGACGGTACCCCGAACTGCAATGATGGTTGCCCGAACGATCCGAACAAGATCGCCCCTGGTATCTGCGGTTGTGGAGTGAGCGATGCCGATAGTGATGGTGACGGAACGGCCAACTGCAATGACGGCTGCCCCAACGACCCGAACAAAACGGCTCCCGGCCAGTGCGGCTGCGGTGCGGCTGATACGGATACCGACGGAGACGGAACAGCCAACTGCGTTGACCTCTGCCCGAACGACCCCAACAAGATCGCTCCTGGTGTTTGCGGCTGTGGTGTTGCCGATACGGATAGCGACAGTGATGGCACTGCCGATTGCAATGATGGCTGCCCCAACGACCCGAACAAAACCTCTCCCGGCCAGTGCGGTTGCGGCGTGGCGGACACCGATAGTGACGGTGATGGTACCGCGAACTGCAACGATGGATGCCCGAGCGACCCGAACAAGACCTCTCCTGGCATCTGTGGTTGTGGCGTGAGCGATGCCGACAGCGACGGTGACGGTACGGCCAACTGCAACGATGGATGCCCTAACGACCCGAACAAGGTCACCCCGGGCGCTTGCGGTTGTGGTGTTTCTGACGCGGACAGCGACAACGACGGCACTCCGGACTGTAACGACCTCTGCCCCAATGACGCGAACAAGACCGCACCTGGCACATGCGGCTGCGGCAATCTTGAGCCGGGCGCAAGCTGCGACGATGGTGACGGTCAAACCACGAATGACCAGATCCAAGCCAACTGCACCTGCGCTGGCAGCACGGTGGATTGTGATGACAACGATCCGTGCACGGCTGACAGCTTCAATGGTGTGGTCTGCGTGAACACCCCGTTGCCGGACAGCGATAGCGATGGTACTTGCGACCTCCTTGACGGTTGCCCGAACGACCCCAACAAGACTGACCCAGGTCAGTGCGGTTGCGGTGTTGCCGATACTGATAGTGACGGCGACGGGACTGCTGACTGCAACGATGGTTGCCCCAATGACCCGAACAAGGTTGCACCTGGCGTTTGCGGCTGTGGTGTGGCTGACACCGACACGGACAGCGACGGTACTGCAGACTGCAACGACGGATGCCCGAACGACCCGAACAAGACCTCACCAGGCATTTGCGGTTGCGGTATGGCCGATACGGACAGTGACAGCGACGGTACTGCTGACTGCAATGACGGATGCCCGAACGATCCCAACAAGACCTCACCTGGCCAGTGCGGATGCGGGGTTCCTGACACCGACAGCGACAGTGACGGTACGGCTGATTGCAACGACGACTGCCCGAACGACCCGAACAAAACGGCTCCTGGCATTTGCGGTTGCGGCGTGAGCGATGCGGATTCGGACAGTGACGGTACTGCCGATTGCAACGACGGCTGCCCGAACGATCCGAACAAAACAGCTCCCGGCCAATGTGGTTGCGGTGCTGCGGATACCGACACGGACAATGACGGTGTGGCGGATTGCAACGACAACTGCCCCAACGTGGCTGGTCAGCAAGGATCACCTTGCGACGATCTCGATCCGGACACGTTCGGTGACGTGCTCAATGCTAACTGCATCTGCGAGGGCGGTACGGTGGATTGCGACGACAATGATCCGTGCACGGCTGACAGCTTCAATGGTGTGAACTGCGTGAACACCCCGTTGCCCGACAGTGACAACGATGGTACTTGCGACCTCATCGACGGTTGCCCGAACGATCCCAACAAGATCGCACCGGGAATCTGCGGTTGCGGTGTGAGCGATGATGACACGGACAACGACGGCACGGTCGATTGCAATGATGGTTGCCCGAACGATCCGAACAAGATCGCCCCTGGGATCTGCGGCTGCGGCGTTGCCGACACCGACAGTGACAGTGATGGCACCGCGGACTGCAACGACGGTTGCCCGAACGACCCGAACAAGACCGCCCCTGGTATCTGTGGTTGCGGTGCAAGTGATGCTGACAATGACAACGACGGTGTTGCCGACTGCAACGATGTATGCCCGAACGGCCCTGAGCCGGGTACCCCTTGCGATGACCTTGACCCGGATACTCAAGGTGATGTGATCACTGCCAACTGCACTTGCGCAGGTGTGAACGTGAACTGCACGGAGGACCTGGTGCTCGCGGTTGCCCTGGACGCCTTCGGCAGTCAGACCACTTGGACCTTGTACGAAGCCGGCACCACGAACATTGTTGAGGCAGGCGGGCCTTACAGTGATGGAACACCGGGAGCCGTTGTGACCACGAACATCTGCGTGCCTGCGGGTTGCTACGACCTCGTTGTGGAGGATGCCTTCGGTGACGGTGTCGCCAACGGAGGTTACGTTCTCTCTGATGATCAGGGCCGTCGGATCATTGATGCGGATGGTGCTTTTGGTTCCTCCAGTTCCATTTCGATCACGGGTGGCGATTTCTGTGTGCCTGTTGGCCCCACCTTCGTGAAGCCCAACTGGTGCGACCGCACCGACTTTGTGCCGAGCAGTTGGATCTACGCCCAAGGCGTGGCCGGTGCTACGGGTTACCAGTTCTGGTTCTTCGATCCGCATGGCAGCTACAGCCGTACGATCCTGAAACCGACAACAGCCTGCCGTTTGAACAACCTGCAGACCAACCCGCTGCCGTTCGACTTGCCGCTCAACGTGCGCGTGCGGCCGTTGGTCAACGGGAACTTCCTGGCCTATGGTGCGGCATGCCGGATCATCGTGAACCAGCCGATCGGTGTGAACAACCTGAACACGGTGACGTTCACTACGGATGCTGAACCTGCCTTCAACATGTACCCCAACCCGAACCGCGAGAATGTCCTCTACCTCATGATCGAAGGGTTGAGCGACCAAGCGGCCAGCGCCGATGTGGCCATTTTCGATGCGGTCGGGAAACGGATCGTGTTCGAGCAAGTGCAAGTGGGCGGTGGCATGATGAACCACGCCATGAGCTTGGATGCCAACATGGGTGTAGGCATGTACTTCGTGCAGGTGAACGTCGATGGACGCTCGTTCACCAAGCGTCTGATGCGCCAGTAACCCTGAAGAGCCGTTTTCGGGAGGCCGGTCCGTAGTGGGCCGGCCTCTCGTCTTTTTTACCCTCCGTGCACGACGGCCAACCTGTTACCATTGCGTTGAAAGCCCCGATCACCATGAAGCCGTGCCCCTCGATCAGACACGTTCTGACCCTTTCCATCGTCGCGTTGTCGGTTGAGTGCTCGGCCCAACGGACGCCCTTCACCTACCAGGACATGCTGCTGTTGGACCGCATCAGCGGATTGGAGGTGGACCCCGCCGGGAACCGCGCGCTGTATGCCGTGCGAGGCACCGACATGGAGAAGAACCGCGGGGTGCGCTCGCTCTGGCTGAAAGACCTGGCCAACACGGACGCGCCCGCAGCGCGGCTGGCCGTGGGCGACAGTGGTGCCTTCGATGCTCAATGGAGCGCCGACGGCAAGAGCATCTATTTCCTGTGCGGGAAGAACAAGGAAGGAGTGGCGCAGCTCTATCGCACTGATGCATCCGGCAACCCCATGCAACAGCTCACACGACTTCCGCTGGACATCGGAGCATACCGCGTGACGAACGACGGCGCCGGTGCGGTGGTGTCCCTGGCCGTGTTCCCCGGCAATGGGGATGAAGTTGCGCGCACGGTAGAACGCAATGGCGTACGCGCCATGGGCAGCGGCAACTTGTACGACCGGGTATTCGTGCGCCACTGGGACACTTGGGCCGATGGCACGCGCAACCACCTCTTCCATGTGCGCTTCAGCGACGGTGCCATCACTGCCCTCACACCCGGCTTTGATGGCGACGTGCCCGGCAAGCCCTTTGGCGACAACGGCGACTTCCTCATCAGTCCCGATGGGAAGACAGTCTATTTCAGTGCGCGCGAGGCAGGACGCACTGAGCCATGGAGCACCAACTTCGATATCTACGGTGTTGCCGTCACTGGCGGGGCGCTGAAGAACCTCACGGCGACCAACGAAGCATGGGATGCGGCGCCACGGCTTTCCCCCGACGGCAAGACCCTTGCCTACAAAGCCATGAAGCGCACGGGTTTCGAGGCGGACAGGTTCGAGGTGCAATTGCTCGACCTGGCAACCGGCACCGTGCGCCCCGTTGCCACCAGTTGGGACCGCAGCGTGGAGCAGATGCAATGGAGCAATGACGGGAAGAGCCTTTACGTGACCGCTGATGACCAAGGTGCCCATCGTCTCTTCCGGATCGGCATCGATCCCAAGAAGTCCGGTGTTGTGCAGTTGTCCAAGAGCGGGCACATCGATGCGTTCCACGAGACCGGCAAGGGTTTCGTGTTCCTCAAGAGCGCGATGAACAGTCCAAGCCAGCTCTTTGCCGCGAAACCTGGTGCCGCGGTGGTGGACGAGGGTGCAATGAAGCTCACCACCGTGAACGCCGGTCTGGCCGACAAGGTTTTCGGTGCGTACGAGCAGTTCACCTTCCCCGGATGGAACAATGAGACGGTGCACGGCTATGTGGTGAACCCGTCGGACTACGTTGAGGGGAAAAGGTACCCAGTGGTGTTCCTGATCCACGGTGGTCCGCAAGGCAGTTTCGGCGACATGTGGAGCTACCGCTGGAATGCGCAGACCTATGCTGGTGCCGGATACGGTGTGGTGATGATCGACTTCCACGGCAGCACGGGATACGGCCAGGCGTTCTGCGATGCGATCAGCGAGCACTGGGGCGATCGTCCGCTGGAAGACCTGCAGAAGGGGTGGGCGCACGCGTTGAAAAGCTATCCGTTCCTTGACGGAGACCGGGCTGCAGCTCTCGGCGCGAGCTACGGTGGTTACATGGTGAACTGGATCGCGGGCCGCTGGAAGGAGCCCTGGAAGGCATTGGTGAGCCACTGCGGCGTGTTCGATTCGCGCAGCATGGGCTATAGCACGGAGGAGCTCTGGTTCAGCGATTGGGAGAACGGTGGCAGTTCGTTCAAGCATCCGGAGAAGGCGGACGTGTTCAATCCTGCGCTGTTCGTCAAGGATTGGAGCGTGCCCATGCTCGTCATCCACGGCGACCTCGACTTCCGTATCCCCATCACACAGGGTATCTCGGCGTTCACGGCACTGCAGGAGAAAGGCGTTCCCTCGCAGTTTCTGCGTTTTCCTGATGAGAACCACTGGGTGCTGAAGCCGCGCAACAGCATGCAGTGGCACAACACGGTGTTCGGCTGGTTGGATCAACACATCGGGGGAGGCCCTCGCTGAAGTCAGCCGAAGAGCGTCTTGTGGCCAACGTGCCCATGGATGTCGCGATCAAGTGCGCCGGCGCCGGCGATGACCGCCATCCGATCCTGCAGAACATCGGAACGGGCAACCACCCGTTGCTTAGGTAACCAGCAGGGGTTCCTTTGATGTGACTGGCGGTTGGGCCAGGAACGTTACGCCAGGATGTGAAGCGCATTGTGGGGGTGTACCAGAACCTCACGCCATGAAGACTCTCTTGATCTGTACCCTACTGTCCTCCAGCGCGCTCACAACGGGCCATGCGGCCATCGTCTTCCACGATCGCGCAGCCTGCACGACCGAACTGCCTGGCGGCGATCCGCGGATACAGCTCTGCGGCAAGCTCACCGGTGATGTGACCAGGACGGATCTCGACACCGCCGCTGAAGTGAAGCTCGTAAGCTGCGTATCGGGCGCGCGCATCACCACCCTGGCCGTGTGCATACGCAATTGCGAAGGCAAGACCGAAGCGCTCACCGCTGCGAACGGAACGCTCACCCCGGCCATGAAAAAGATGATCGTCAACCTGCCGAAAGGAACACCCTTCGTCGTGCGCGTTTCGGTGAAGGACGAAAAAGGCCGCGACTGGCAGGTGCCTGACGCGGCCTTCGTTTGGAAGGGCTAGATCTCAACGAACGGCGAACCGGGCTTGGCGCGTTGTGCCGTTGGCGGCGCGTTCCTGCAAGATGTAGAGAGCCTGGGGCAGGTGGCCGACCACAACTTGTTCGGAGGTGGTAACAACACGCTGCGCGTGCACTAAGCGACCGTCCGTTGAGAGGATCCGCAAGGTGCTTCCCACCTGCGCCCCGTTCACACGGAGCACGTCCTCGGTGGGGTTGGGGAACAGCTGAAGCGCAGACGGCTCGGATCGACTGGCAATAGCCATACCGGTTGCCACAAAAAGCTCGCTCGTGTTGGTGCGCACTGGTGCGTTGAAGTCGAAGAAGATGTCGGCCGCGTTCGCCAGCACCAAGCCGGGCATCACCGGTGGCGTAGGCCTTATGCGGAAGCCCACTGCTCCGTGGCTCCGTGGTTCGTTGGTGTTACTGTCCGGCAGCAGGATGTTGTTGAAGGTCCATTCCACCACGCGGCCCGGCTTGAAAGCCACGCTGAAGGGTTGGCTGGCTGCGCCCTGCTGGAAAGTGGACTGGTCGAGCTCCAGCGGAAGTGTGTCAACGACCACAACGGTGAACGCAGTGTCGGTACCGGTGTTCTGGAAGCGGATGACGTAATCGATGTACTCGTCCTGGTTGATGTAGTATTCGGAGCTGCTGAGGCCACTGCTGGTGAAGGCGGTCTTGTCGTTCGGGTCGTAGCTGCCGGTAACCCCGGTGAGCGTGCTCGCCTGGTCGTTTGATGCGTCCAGATCCGCCGGTGCTGTGGAAACGGACCATTGGTGAAGGATGCTTGTGCCGAGCGGTGTTCCGACTGGGATCAGTGTTAGCGCGTTGAAATTGGTTTGGGCAAAAGCTGCCACCGTGGGCACTACCCACAGCACGGTATTCCCGTTGACCGTTGTTGGTATCGGCGAAGCCTGCGAGAAGCTGGTTTGTGCATCCAATACACACGTTACCGTGACCGGCCCACTGTTCGTTGGAGTGTTGCTGAATACCGTTGAGAACGTGCTGTGCAAAAATCCGGGGCGCGCAAAGAAGCTGCCCGCGCTGATGGAGAGATCCACCGAGGAGCCCCAAACCGTGGTGTCGGCCAGGTCGATCGTTGCGCTGTCGCCGTTCAAGGTAAAGGGCACGGGTTGCGGCAATGGACAAATGGGATAGAGACCTGGGTCCAGTTGTTCCAAGGTGTAGCTGCCGGGTGGAAGACTTTCCAGGAAGCGGCCGTCCATGCTGGAGATCACCAGCTCGTTCACAGGGTTCACGCGCATGATGCGATACGGTATGCCCACATCCCCAGCATCCTGCAAGCAGTTCCCGTTCACATCGTTGAACACGGTGCCGTCCACTTGTCCGCAGCCAGGACCTGTTGCTGGAATGGTGACGGACAACCACTGATCGCAACCGGACACGCAGTAGCGCACACCGATATCGTACACACCGGGTCCCAGACCACCGATCTCGGCGGTGAACATGTTCTGGCCCGTGCTGAACAGGAGCACACCGTTCTGGTACACATCGAAGTAGGCGCACCAGCCCGGCATTGAGATATGGACCATTCCATTGTCCAAGAGGCAGTCTGCGGCATCCACGGAATCGATCCGCGCGAAACTGGTGCTGTCCATTTGGATGATGGACCCGGTGCTTGCGAACGATGAGCAACCGTTCGCATCGAACGCCTGGAAAGTGTAGGTGCCATTACCGCAGAAGCCGTAGAAGATGGGGTCGCCTTGCACCGATATGCCGGTCTGTACGATGTTCGGATCGTCCCACTCGAACGCGTAGGGCGGCGTGCCATAGAAACCGACCTGTGTGGCGGCGCCGGCGCCATTGCACACGCCCTCACAGGGCACCCCGAAGCCGGTGGTGAACATGGAACCTGCATGGTTGAGACCGGAAAACGCGCCGATGTCGTTCACGTTCTGGACGGTCGCGTCCTGCGAGAGCACGGTGCCCAGGTCATCCGTAACCGTGAGGGTGTACACACCCGCGTTCAATCCCCAGATGGAATCGGTGGTAGCACTGTTGCTCCAGAGGTAGGTGTAGGGTGGTGTGCCACCGCCCACGACGGCTTGCACTGATCCGTTGCTGTTGGAGCAGGTCTCGTAGTGCGTGTTGAAACCGACGGTCAGTGGCTGCGCAAAGGCATGGACCGATAACCAAAGTGCAGGAAGCGCGAGTGTCCTCATGGGGTGGGGTGCTGTGAAGATGACGCAAGTTCCACGGAAGGTGGCCTGCGGACTAGGATGTTTTTCCAGCCCCGGTGTTGGGTTCGGGCCGCAAGTCTTCCACGAAGTACATGTGCACCTCGCCCTTGCCCTTGACCTTCACCGGGCCGCGCGGGGTGCAGCGCATATGGTCCATGATAAGCGCGTAGGTGGCGCCGCTGCAATTCACTTTTCCCGGCTCACCGGTGCTTTCCATGCGGCTGGCCAGGTTCACTGTGCCGCCCCAGATATCGTAGGCGAACTTCTTCTCGCCCACCACGCCGGCGGTGAGCGGCCCACTGTGAAGGCCAATGCGGATAGGCCAGGCTTCCTGTCCTTCGTTGGCTCGTTCTGCGTTGATGCGCTTCACCTCTTCGAGCATCGCCAGCGCCATACGAGCGGCATTGAGCGCATGCTCAGGGTCGTCGTTCGGAACGCCGGCCACGCACATGTAGGCGTCGCCGATGGTCTTGATCTTCTCCATGCGGTGCGCATCGCATAGCCGGTCGAACGCGCGGAAGAAACGGTCCAGTTCCGCTACGAGCTTGGCGCTCGGCATCCCTTCGCTGAAGCTGGTGAACCCCTTGAAGTCGCTGAAAAGCACGGTGCAATGCTCGTAGTGGTGTGCGGCGGCGTTGCCGTGCTCCTTCAGTTCGGCGGCCGTGCTGGCAGGCAGGATGTTGAGCAATAGATCATCGCTGCGCTTTTTCTCCTGCGCCAATTCCCGCGTGCGCTCGTCCACCATGGCCTCGAGCTGCGCTGCCGCACGGCGCAGGCGGCGAGTGCGCAGCTGCACGAACCCATAGAGCAGGATGCCGAGAGAACCGCCCGAAATGGAAAGGAAGCCTGCCGTGCGCCATGACGGCGGAGCAATGGTGAACGTGAACGCGATCGGCTGTTCGTTCCAGACACCGCTGCCGTTGCGCGCGATCACCTTGAAGGTGTAACTGCCTGGCGCGAGATTGCTGTATACCACGCGCCGTTCGGCCGTTACATCGCTCCAGCCCGGGTCATGCCCTTCCAAGTAGTACTGGTAGCGCACGGCTTCAGGCTCGGCCAGTGAAAGACCGACGAAAGCGAACGTGAGATGATTGCGGTTGTGGGGCAGCTGAAGGTCTTTCGGCAGGCCTTGCGCATCCAGGCCACTGCTCCACGGCGACCAGTCGGGCACCTCATGGTCCAGCAGCACTTGTGTGATACGCGTGTGCGGTGCCGTTGCGATCGTTGTCGCCCGCTCAGGATCGAACCGCGTTGCGCCGTTCACCGTGCCGAACCAGAGTGTCCCATCGATGTCGAGGAAGCACGCGTTGCGGAAGGCTTCCTGGCCGATGAAGCCATCGGCCGTGCCGAAGTGGTCCACGTTGAGCAGGCGTTCTTGCAGCACGTCCAGTTCAAGCCGGTCGAAGCCGCGCGCGGTGCCCGCCCACACGTTCTCGTCCGCATCGAGCAGCACTTGCACCACCCGGTCGCTGCTCAGTCCGTGGGCCGTGGTGAAGCGCGTGCTCTTCGCTCCGTTGAAGCGCCACAGCCCTTGCCCATCGGTGCCCGCCCAGATGTTCCCCGAGCCGTCGCGCACAAGAGCGGTTACTTGCACGTTCGCGGGAAGGTCAACGTCACGATCGCGGTACGCAACGGGGTTTCCGTCCATCAAGTAGGCCAGTCCGTCCTCGGTTGCGATCCACGTCCGATGGCCATCGGGCAACACATCAATGGCTGCTTCGGCATGGTCGCCGAACCTGCTCAGCGGTGAGCCGCGCTCTGAACGGAAAACGCCAGACTCGGTAGCGACCCACAGGGTGCTGTCCATAGACCGAACGGTATTGATGTGTGCCGGACCGAGCGTTCCAGCCCAGGTCGGCGACCGTAAGGATGCCCCGGTCCATTCCAACAAGCCATGGCCCGCAGTACCTACAAGCAGTGTCGAATCGGGGGAAAGGGCAAGGCACGTGATGTAGGCATCGCGCAGGCCGTCGTGCTCCCCGAACCAGCGCAAGCCTGATTGGTCCCAGCGGGTGAGCCCGCCACCACTGGTCCCGATCCACAATGCGCCATCAGGGGTGCGCAAAATGGCGCTCACGGTCCGCGCGCCAAGGCCGTCCCGCTCGGTGAAGTTGATGCAAGCGTCGTGGGTGAAGCGGGCCAGGCCACCGAACGCGGTGCCCATCCAGATGGCACCACTACGGTCCTGGAGCATGCACAGCACATCGCTATGGCCGAGGCCGTTGCCTGCGTGGAGGTGCAGCGGTCCATCAGGGCCGTTGCGATACGCCCCGTCAGTCCTGCCTGTCCATGTGTTTCCGCGTTGGTCCACGAGTCCGCATTGGGCAGTGGGGTCGGCGCCGGGGTTGTTGCACACGATACGGTAGGTGCTGTCGCGCGGGTCGAGGGCGGCGCGTGTTTCCGGTGGTGGGGCGCCATGCTTTCGTGTCCACAGCTCGAAGTCCTTGCCGTCGCTACGGCAAAGCCCGCCCAAGGTCTGCACCCACAGGTGGCCGAGGCTATCCTCGGCCAGGGCATCCACCGTGGCACTGGGCAGCCCGTGCTCGGCCCCGAAGACCTTCACATTGAACTGCTGGGCAAGGAGCGCCCCATGCCAAAGCACCAGGATGGCGGCGGCCAAGCGGTGCGTGGTGGGCATGGGGGCAAGGTATCCCTGGTGCGTGCAAGGCCTGCCGGAAAAAACCTTCAACAAGTGAACGATCCGGCAAAGGCGGCTTTACATTCGGAGTGCCTAACGCCGGAGGCTCCCCCGGCGGACCAAAACCCCAAACCCATGAACATCACCTTCAACGAACTGCGCCGCATCAAGGACCGCTTACCGGACGGCAGCATCCATCGCATCGCGAGCGAGCTGGACATGAACGTGGAGACCGTGTGGAACTACTTCGGTGGGTACAGCCACAAGGAAGGGCGCAGCATGGGCGTGCATCTGGAGGGTGGACCTGACGGCGGCATTGTGGCGTTGGACGATACACGCATCCTGGACCTGGCCAATCAGATCCTGGAAGAACCGCGCAACTGAGCGCGTTCGAGGATCGGTGCGTGGGCACTGATCGGATGGTGCCGGCAACGGCAGGGAAAGAGGTCGAGCAACATCGGCCTCTTTTCTTTTTCACCTCTCCCTGCCCTCTCCAAAGGAGAGGGTGAAATGCGTGCAAGCAAAGAGCCTATGGAGCATCGACTGGCTCGCACCGCTCCATGATGAACGCACCAAGCCAATCGTGTACGCTCGGACCCCTCTCCACTGGAGAGGGGCAGGGGTGAGGCCATTTGCCCTGAGGGCAGCGTGAGGTCGCTATGACCGAGCACGGAAGGTTCAGAACATCACCCGCACCTGCATCTTCACTTCGCTGCGCACGCTGCCATTGATCTCCTGCAAGCCGCTGCTGTACACGTCCTGGTTGTTGTAAAGCCAGGCACCGTAGCGCACCCATACGTCCACGCGCTTCATGGGGTTGGCACGCACCATGGCGTACCAGCGCATGCCGCGCCCGAAGTACGGTGGTATGGAGAACAATCCGATGATGTCGTTCTCATAAGCGTACACGCGTGAGTCGTAGTTGTCCGTGTCGAACAACGCGACGCGCAACGTGTACTCGAAGGTGCTGCGCAGCGGGCGGTGCACCAGGTCCTGGTATACCAACAGTCCGTGTTTCAAGGGGTCGTCGCCGCGCGTGAAGTTGATGGCCTCGGCACGCGTGCGCAGGCTGATGCTCTCACTGACCCTGTAGCTGGCGTTGAAGCGGTAGTTCTCCTGCACGGCGTTCACGATGAAGTCGATGCCCTCCACGTCCTCGCTGGTGTTGCGTGCGCGGTCCTGGTGGCGGTAGCGTGCGTAGAGCTCCACCTTCTTGCTCGGTTTCCAAGTGAGCTGCACCAGCGCGTCGTAGCCATCGCTGGGCGAGTTCACCAGGAAGCGCAGCCACGGGAACCGGAACCTGTCGAAGTACGCGTTCAGCACCCACTGGCGCGTGGGGCGCACTTCAATGCCGGCATAGAAACCTTCTTCGTTCCATGGATTCGTGCCTTCGGCAAAACCAGTGCTCACCAAACCGTGGAAGTCGCGCTGGTAGTTGCGGTACACCAAGGCCAGCGACACGGTGCGGTCCAGTGCGAGCAATGAACCGACGTTGAACGCCACCCCGCCACTGCTGCTGCGCGCCACCTCGCCGAAGACGCTCACGTTGCGCCACAACCAGTTGGCATCGATGCCCATGGTCGTGTTCTGCGAACCCTGGAACTCGAACTGGTTGTATGGCCGCGTGTTGCGCACCAGTTCGGTTCCGAAGGAGACAGTGGCGAGCGTTGCACCGATGCTCAAAGCCTTGTGGCGGAACTGCAGATGCCCGCCGATCGTGCGCGCGTCCAGTGCATCCTTCTTCTCCAATTCGTTGTTGGTGCGGTGGAAACCGTCTTCCTGGAACGAACTGAAAATGATGCCGACGTCCCCGGCAGAGTTGTCGCCACCGGCTATGCTGTCCACGTTCGCGTCGAGCTTGCGCTGGCTGTAAAAGGCAGTGATGTCGAACTTCTTGCCGACCCCGATGGTGGCGCCGATGCCGCGCAGGAAGAGGTTCTCGTTCACGCTGGCGTAGGGGAGGAGACCTCCGGCGTTGCGCTTCACGTTCATGGTGTAGGCGCTCTTGCTGCCGAACGCCAAGCCGCTCCAGTACGTGAGCCCCTGTCCGAACTGGGCTTGGTAGTCACCGAGCGCGAGGGCTTTCACCGGACCGATGTTGCGCACGAAGAGGTGGGCGCTGTAGAAGTCGAAGCCGTTCTGCTGCGAGCCTTGGAATAACTCCTCGCCTTCGTCCTTCTCCGCCGTGATACCGAAACTGATGTTCTGCCGGTAGCGGAAACGGTAGCGAGCGTAGAGCTTCACCGGGCTGCCGAGGTACACCCTGTTGTTGCGGCGGAGCGAATCCACTACTTGGGCATCACTGAAGTCGGGCAAGGCCTCACCGTCCGGGTCGCTGTACTCCTGGCCGATGAAGTTGTTGCGGTCCATGAAGCCCTTGCGTTCCTCCACGTTCAGCACGCTGCGCACGATCACTTCGTGCGAACCGTTCTTCATGATCTCCTTGAAGCTGGCCGTGGTGCGTTGTTCGTTGCCGCTCACGCGAACGAAGGGCAGCACGAGCTGGATGGTGCGCACGTCCCATCCGTCCACGGCCTGCAGTTCGTAGATGCTGAGCAGTCGTCCGTTGTCTTCCAAGTGCGCAAGCAGTGCCCCGATCTGCGCATCGTTGAGCAGTTGCAGGTTGCTGAGTTCCTGCGCATCGGTGCGGTTGAGGTCGATGGGGTCCTGGTAATAGCCCGCCAGGATGTCGAAGAGCACGGTGAGGTCCAGGTCGTTGTCCTCGCCTAGCTGCTCAGCCGCCGCCTCGATGCGTTGCTCGATGAGGTCGCGCGGGATCTTGTCTTCTCCTTGGGCAAGCACGTTCGTGGTGCCAAGGACGAAGAGGAAACAACTGATGATCGGAACAATTGCAGACACCCTGGCCCTCGCGTCATCGCGAGGCCCTTCACAGGGCCGAAGCGATCCAGCCAGGGGAAGCGCTGGATCGCTTCGTCGCAGAGCCTCCTCGCGATGACGGAAGCGCCCAAGTATCGCGATCGGAAACCGCATCACTCGAACCGATAGAGAAGACCGATCTGCGGTGTGGCGCCCAATTGGCTGCGGAACGCGACGGCCAGGTCAGCATCGAACTTCCCGAAGCGAACACCCAGCCCGAAGTGGCCTTGCACCGGCGCTGTACTCACACCGGTGCGCAGGAAGAGCACCTTGTTCGGGTGCCATTCCAAACCGGCACGCACGGATTCCGGCTTGTCGATGTCCTTCACCAGTTCGCAGTTGATCGTGAGCTTGTTGCTGGGCAGCCAGCCGAGGCCCGCCCGGATGATGGTGGGAATACGTTCGTCGTAGGACCCGCCCACCTTGGCGCGGTTCGGGTTGTACACGTGCGCACCGATCCACAGTTTCTCCACCAAGCGCGCCTGCACACCGATCTCGGCCGCCACCGCGCTCCGACTTCCGTAGCCCTCGCCCAGGCGGATGTTGAGGTAGTCGAGCTGAACGCCCGCGCGCAGACCGTCGCCGAAGTTCATCGCGTAGGCCAGACCCGCCTTCGTCTCGCTGTAGAGGTCGAAGCCGTACAGGTTGCCGCTGATGCCAATGGTGCCTTTGCCCAGCTTGATGGCCGCGGCCAGGCCTTGGTGGTTCAGCTCCTCACTGAGGAAGTGGCGTTGGAAGAACACGCCGACCGTGGTGTGCTCCAAACCGGCCAACCCGGCCTGGTTGTGGTGCGTGCTCCACACATCGGTGAGGGTGACGGCCGCGTTGCCCATGCCCGCTGGTCGCGCGCCGATGGGCAGCCCTTCGGCTTGCGCGAGGAGCAGGGTGGGGGCGGTGAGAAAAAGGAAAAGGAATGCTGTCCGCATCGCTCCGAAAGTAGGTTTCCAAAGCAATGGGCGAGCACGGGCCTGCGGACCTGTCCAACTACATTCGCCCAATGCGCGCTCTTCTCTTCGCGATCGTATCCGCTGTTCCTGGATTCCTCTTCGCCCAAGCCGGCATCTGGAATCCCGTGCCGCACAAGACCAGCGAAGGGCTCACCTTCCGCGATGATCTCGACTTCTACCTGAACCATTACAGCGAGAAGGAGATCAAGAAGATGCGCAAGCAGGTGCGCGTGTGGAAGATGAGCTGGGACAAGATGCTGCGCCAGGCGGTTGAGGATGTGCGCGCCTACAGCGAAGGCAACCTCAATGATGGCCGGGTCCATCCGTTCATGCTTGCCGATACCGACGGCAAGCAGCACACGCTCACGGCCGATAGCGGTCGCATCCGCGCGTTCATGTTCGTGAGCATCACCAACCCGCCCGGGCGCATGCAGCTGCCGCGCTGGGACAAATTGCGCATGCAGTACGACAGCACCGAGGTGGAGCTCTTCGTCATCTACGGCCGCGAGCTGCACCCTGGCGACAGCGACTACCGCGACTATCCCCGGCCGCAAACCGACGCCGAGAAGATGGCCTACGCCAAAGAGCTCGCAGCATCAACGCAGCTTCCGGTACTGGTGGACAGCATCGATGACAAGGTGTTGTTGCAGTACGGTCAGGTGCCCAACGCGTGCTACGTCATCGACAAACGCGGCCGCCTCGTCTTCCGCGGCACCTGGGCCGATAGCCGCAAGGTGGAGATGGTCATCGACCAGTTGTTGGAGTACTACGGGAAGAAGAGCTGAGCGCCGGGTTAGCTGTAAGTGTCAAGGTTCAAGTGTCAAGTATCAAGACACAAGATGGCGATCGAAGCGCTTGGCCAATGCGTGGCCTGGTCGCCGTTGAACCTTGACACTTGATACTTTGACACTTGGAACAAGGCGCCTAAACCTTCACCAATTTCCACTTGCCGCGCTGGAAGACAATGGCGCAAAGGATGGCAAGGATGCTCTCGCTGATGGCGATGGAAAGGAAAACACCGAGCGCGCCCATGCCCAGTGGCTTGGCAAGCGCATACGCCAAGGGGATCTCGATGATCCAGAAGCCGATGACGTTGAGCCAGGTGGGCGTCATGCTGTCGCCGGCGCCATTGAAGGCTTGTGCGAGCACCATGCCGTAACCGTAGAAGAAATATCCGGCACTGATCACGCGCAGAGCCAGGGTGGCCGTTGCACGACCTGCATCGCTGAGTTCGAAGAACGAGAGCACCGCTTCCGGAACGAACCAGAAGATGGCGCTCACCAGCACGAGATAGAACATGTTGTAGTGGCCGCACATCCACGTGCTGCGTTGCGCTCGTTCCGGATGGCCTGCGCCCAAGTTCTGACCCACCAATGGCGGCCGCATTGGCCATGCCCCACGCAGGCAGCAGTGCGAATATGATGATGCGGATGGCGACCGTATACCCGGCAACGGCCGCAGTGCCGCTCTCGGCTATGATGCGGTAGAGGAACATCCAGCTAAGGCTGGGGATGAGGAACTGCCCAGCACCGCCGACAGCGACCTGCAGGATGCTACGGATGAGGGACCATACGGGTCGCAGGTCGGGCATGCGCACGGCGAACGGGCCGTCGGCCTTGAACAGATGGTAGAGCTGGAACAGGACACCGCATGTTCTGCCGATGGTGGTGGCCACGGCCGCACCCGTAACGCCGAGCTCCGGAAAGGGACCGATGCCCATGATGAGCATCGGGTCCAGGATGATGTTGATGAGATTGGCCAAACCGAGCGACCATAGCGCCATGTTCGCACGGCCAACACCACGGAAACACGCGTTGATGGCAAAGAGGAGCATGATGATCAAGTTGCTGGCCATCATCAACCGACCGTATGCAGAGCCTTCCTCTACAACACCGGGTTCGGCCCCCATAAGGCGCAGCAGATCGGGTGCGAAGACCGTTCCCGGCACGGCGAGCAGCAAGCCGATGACGAAAGCGATGGTGACGCTTTGTGCTGCTGCGGTCCGTGCGCCTTCCTTGTCCTTTTCACCGGTGCGGCGGGCAACCAGCGCCGTGGCCCCCATTCCCAACCCCCACGCGAGCGAGTAGGTGATCACAAGCATGCTCTCGGTGATGCCCACCGTGCTGGTCGCGTTCTCGCCCACGCGGCTCACGAAGAAGATGTCCACGATGGCGAAGAGCGCTTCCATGCCCATCTCTAGGATCATGGGCACGCTCAGCAGCACGATGGCCCGGCGCAATCCCATGGTCGTGTAGTCGCGCTCGGCGTCCTTCAACGATTCCCGTATGACATTCCAAAGGCGGCGCATGGCTCTTCCTGACTTGTCCTGGTGCGAAAGGGCGGCGAAGGTACCCGGCCAACGGTGCCCTGTTGATGATCGCGCCGGTCACGCCGCCCAAGCGCCGCGCGATGCCCGGAGTTTTGCACTATGCACATGTTCCGTTCATCCGCCTTGTCCGCAGCCCTTGTGCTCACGGGCCAGGTCTCCATCGGGCAGAACGCCTTCCAGCGCACCCTGAACAACGACACCATGCCCAACCTGCTGCCCGACGGCGGGTTCGAGCAGCATGAGCGCCTCTACTGCGCCTGGACACAGGAAGCGGAGAAGTTCAGCAAGAACATGACGTGGTGGGACAGCCCCACGGAAACCACGCCCGACCTCTTCGACACGGGCAACGAGAAAACCTGTTGGAGCCATCCGGGCAAACGCACCGAAGGCAAGGCCCAACCGCACAGCGGCACCAGCATGGTGGGCATCAAAGTGTGGGGAAGGGGGAACACGCCCACCTTCTGGCACGAATACGTGCAGACCGAGCTGCCACAGCCGCTGGGGGCTGGCAAGCGCTACATCGCCGAGTTCTGGGTGATGCGCGCCAGCTTCTGCAACGAGGCCAGCAACAACATCGGGCTGCTGGTGACGAACACGCCCGTGAAGACACGTGATTGCCTCCCGCTGTACATCACGCCCACCATCAATGAACGTGAGGTGGTGAAGCGCACGAGCTGGAAAAAGGTGAGCGGTGTGTTCGAGGCGAAGGGCGATGAGCAGTACATCATCATCGGCAATTTCTACAGCGATGGCCGCACAGGTCACGAGCGGCAACCCGAAGGAGAACGTGGTGCCTACTATTTCATCGACGATGTGAACATCCGCATCGCTCCGGCCGGCATGGCGCTCAGCGAGAAGCCCGATGAGAGCATACCGCCGCCGCCCAAGCAGAAAGTGCCGGACCACACCAGCACGGCCGAAGTGGACATCCATCAAGTTGAACCGGAGGTCGGCCGCATCATCCGGCTGGAGAACATCTTCTTCGACTTCGACAAGAGCGAACTGAAGCCCGAGAGCGAGGCCGAGCTGGACCGTGTGATCGAACTGCTCACGGACTACCCGCACATGCGCATCGAGATAAGCGCCCACACCGATGCCGAGGGCAGCGACGACTACAACCTGAAGCTCTCGCAGGCCCGCGCGCAGAGCGCGGTCAACTACCTTATCAAGAAAAAGGTGGATGCCGCGAGACTTGTCGCCAAAGGCTATGGTGAGAGCAAGCCCATTGCGCCAAACACGGACGATCCCGGGCGCGCGAAGAACCGGAGAGTGGAGTTCGAAGTGTTGGAAAGGTGAGCCTCAGGCAAGAGGAACCGCAGTGCGGCCCATGGTGATCAGCGCGTCCAACGCATCGGAACTGCGTTGCCAGTCGAACTGTTCACGTACAAAGTGCGAACCGTTCATCGCCACGCGGTCGCGCTCCTCCGGGTGGTCGAGCAGACGTAGGATGTGGCGCGCATGTTCTTCCGGCTCGGTACCGATGAGGATGGATTCGTTGGGGGCCGCACCCACGGCGTTGTTGGCCAAGGGGCTGGTGATGCACGGTATGCCCATGGCCATGGCTTCGAGCAGCTTGTTCTGCAAGCCCGTTCCGATCTGCATCGGTGCCACGAAGATCCGGGCATCGGCGTAGGACGCGCGGATGTCCTTCACCCAACCGGTGACGGTAATGAGCGGATCGCGCTGCGCCAGTTCGCGCACGCGCGGGCTCGGGTCCACGCCGCTGATCAGCAGGTTCGTGCCCGGACGTTCTTTGCGCACCAACGGCAGCACTTTGTTGGCCAGGAAGAGCACGCTGTCGATGTTCGGCGGGTAGTTCATGTTGCCGGTGAACAGCAGGTCGTAGTGCGCCCCTTGGGCAATGTGCTTGAAATGGTCGGTGTCAACGCCGTTGGGTATCACGGCCATGCTTGTGCGCGCCGGATGATAGATGTAGTCCCTGTCCTGTGCGCTGATGATAACGCGGTGGTCGAACAGGTCGAACATCAGGTTCTCGTAAGCGATCAGACGCCGTGTTTCAGCGCGCAACAACGGTTTGAACCAGAACGAGGAGGTCTCGGTGCGGCGCTCCATGCCCTTGCTCAGCGTGTCCATGTAATCGATCGTCTTGGGCAGGTCCCAGCGTTCGCGCACGTATTCCGTGGTGCGCACCAGCTGGCAGAAGATGTGATCGGGCCTGAAGCGCTCGATGGCGGCATCCACCTGGCGTTGTGCGTGGCGCTGGTGGAAGTAGCTCACCTGGAACGGCAGACGCGAGAAGACCGCGTTGGCGAGCTTCAATACGATGCGCCAGCGGGGGAGGTGCACCACTTCGATGTGCTGGCAGAAGCCGCGCAAGTGCTCCACCGCGTCGGGCGCAACGGCCTGGTCGCTGAGGCAGCACAGGAAGATGTCGTGCTTCTGGGCCAGGCGTTTCACCAAGTGGTAGGCGCGCAGCTTGTCGCCCTTCTCCAACGGATAGGGCACACGGCTCAGCAGCACGAACAACTTCATCCTTTGCCGATGCTCTTGAAGAAGGCGGACAGGTCGCGCACGATGCGGCCATCGCTGTAGCGTTCCTCCACCAGTTTGCGCGCCTTGCGGCCGATCCGCTGTGTGCGCTCCGGGTCTTCCAACGCCTCCACCATGGCCTCGGCGAATTCGGTTGCCGTCCGCGCCAGCACGATGTTCTCGCCGTCGGTGTGGTCGATGCCTTCCGCTCCGATGGGCGTGCTGATCACGCACTTCGCCATGGCCATGCCCTCAATGATCTTCACGCGCATGCCGCCGGCACTGAAGAGCGGCACCACCATCACATGGCGGGCGCCCATCCACGAGTTGCTGTTGCGCACGCGGCCACTGATGGTAACGCCCTCGATCGCAGCATCCATCAGGTCCTTGGGCATCTTGTTGCCTGCCAGGTGCAGACGGGCCTTCGGTTGTTTCTTGATGACTTTCGGCCATACGTGCTCCAGCAGCCAGCGGATGCCCTCCTCGTTCGGCAGCCAATCCATGCTGCCCAAGTGGAAGAAGATGGGCGTGCCGCCGGGGGCTTCAACTTCATACTCGGCCGGATCCACGCCGAACGGGATGGTGGCGATGGGCGTGCCCTTGCAGTGCGACGCGAACTTCGCGGCATCGCTCGGGCTGATGGCCGCCACGCCGTCCACTTGGTCCAGCACGGCCATCTCGTACTTCTTCAGTTGGCGAGCAAGCAACTGGCGGTAGGGCTTCTTCAGGATGTTCTTCTCGCCGGTGGCGATGCGCTCCTGGATGACATGCTCCAGGTTGTGGCTGCGCAGCACGATGGGCGACTTCGTGTAGCGGCGTATCGTGGCGATGTACGGTGTGGCGAACAAGCTCTCGAGCAGGATGAGGTCGAAGCGCTGCTCGCTCAGCAACCGGATCAGGCGGATGTCCATGTCCGCACTGAAGAACCGGCTGATGTTGTAGTTGTCCATCGTGATGAGGTCCGTGAACGCATCCACCACGTTCATGCTCGTGTCCACGAACACGCCTTCAATGGCCGTCTGTTTCACGTAGGCCTTGGGCAGTTCATCCACCTCCAACGGATGCTTGGGCGTGCTGATGCACAGCACCTTCACCTGGTGGCCCGCAGCGAGCAGGCCGCGGGTGAGGTTGTGCATGGCCTTGCTGCCGCCATCGATGGGCGGGAAGGGCGGCTTATGGCACAACTGGAGGATGCGCATCGGGCACAGTGCGTTTCCGGCGGAACCGGTCCCAAGCGCGATGATAGGCATCGGCGTCCAGCAGCGGACTGTCGGTTGCGGCCTTCCACGTGATGAACAGCCCGATGGGCAGCACCACCAGCGTGCTGATCCACATGCCCGGCCACGGTTCCAGATCGAGGTTCTTCACCATCTGCTCGGTGCTGTAGCTGATGATGTGGAAGACAAGGAAGAAGACCACCGCGATCACCACCGGTAGCCCCAAACCTCCCTTGCGCACGATGGCACCCAGCGGTGCACCGATGAAGAAGAAGATGACGCAGGCACAACTGAGCATCAGCTTCCGGTGCCACTCGATGCCGTAACGCGCCAGTTGCTCTTTCGCCTGCTCGCGTTCCCTGATCGAGCGCTCCAGGAACTCAACTTGTCCGCGTGCAAGGTTCATGGCTTGGTCCATCAACGTTTGTTGGCCTTCGCGGCCGATCCTGCCGAGGAAGGCTTTGCGGTCGGTGTACACGCCTTCACCGTTCGCACGGGCACTGTCGCGCACGGCCCATGACGCGCTGCGCAGGAACCGCTCCTGCGAGAGCACGCGCCGCGCGTTCACTAGGTGCAGGCTATCAATGGCGAACTCCAACTGGCCGATGGTGAGCATCTTGTACTGGTCCTTGTACAGGTCCTCGTCCACGCGTTTGAAGTCGAGGGCGCTGAGGTCAAGCCGCAGCTCATCGTGCTGGAAGGTGCCGCGTAGCAACGGGTATTTGCCGCTGGCCTTACGACCCCGTTGGCGTGTGTCGCCGAGGGTCGAACGTTCGTCGTACACCACACCACTGTCCAGCTTCAGCACCAGGTAACGGCCATCGGCGCTGCGCTCCATGCGGCCGTCGGCGGCGCGTATCACCGTGCGGTTGCCCTGGAACTGTTCGCGGTGGTCGTGGATGAGGATGTCCTTCAACGAGCCGTCCTCATGCTTCTCGCGCACGCGGATGCTCACGCCGGTGATGCCGTTGTAGAACACGCCGGGCTGCAGGTTCAGTGCGGGTTTCTTCTGTGTCACGTCCCACAGCAGGCTGTAGAACTTCAGGTTGGCCACGGGGATCACGTTGTTGCTGAACCAGAACGATAGACCGGCCATGAGCACCGAGGCCACAACCAACGGGCGCAGGATGCGGAACAGGCCCAGTCCTGCGCTGCGCATAGGCACCAACTCGCTGTTCTCTCCCAAGGCGCCCATGGTCATGATGCTGCTGAGCAGGATGGCCAGCGGCATGGCCAGCGGAACGAAACTGGCGGCGGCGTAAAGCAGCAGTTCTGCGAGGACGGTCCACTCCAGGCCCTTGCCCATGAGGTCGTCCACGTACTTCCACAGGAACTGCATGCACAGAATGAAGAGCACCAGAATAAAGGTGATCAGCAGCGGTCCCCAAAAGGACCTGAGCATCATCAGGTGCAGCCGCTTCATTCCGCTACGAAGGGCGCAAAGATCCGGCCAACCTCGCTATGCACCCAACACCCGCGTGAGATTCGCGATCTGGCTGTGCCAAAGGGCCTTCGCGTTCTCCAGTTCGTTCGGCCAAGCGTGGTCGGTAACGATCAGCGCCAGCTCGTTGGTGATTGGGTCGATCTTGATGCGGAACTCGTAGAACGCCTCGGGGTCTTCTTCGCTCAACCGCTGCCAGCGCGTCACCTCGTTCTGGCGTTGGCCGATCAGACGGGCCTTCTCTTCCTCACCGCCCCACTTGAAGGTGTATTCGTCGCCGCGCACGTCCACGTCATCGCAGTACCACTCGCTGAAGCCGCTTGGCGAAAGGAGCATGTCGTAAAGCGCACTTGGCGTGCTGTGCACGAGGAATTCGATGGAGAAGCGCTCCTTCAGCGGCTTCTTCTTGATGACCACCGTGGGTTTCGGCGCGGGCGGCGCTGGCTTGGGTGCGGGCGGTGCGTTGCCCTTGGTGGGGATCACCACGGGCTTGTTCGGCGCAGCAGGAACAGGGGGCGCGGCGGGTTTGGCAGGCGCGGCAGCACTCTTCGCGGGTTTGGCCGGTGCTTTCGGCGCGACCTTCACCGGCTTGGGCGCTGGCTTAGGTGCGGGCCCGCCTGCCGGACGGGCAGGCTTGCGGACGGGAGTTGCCCGCTTCGGGGCAGGTTTCGAAGCGGCTTTCTTCCCGCTTCCACCGGACGCTGACGTCTTCACCACCGACTTGGTGACCTTACGTGGCGCGGGCTTCGACTTTTTTGCGGCCTTTTTGACCACCCGCTTGGCGGCGGGCTTCTTGGCCTTGGCAGCCTTACCAGGCTTGGGGCGCGCCGCTTTGGTGGCCTTTCCCGGTGCGCTCTTCTTGGCCTTCGCGGCTGCTTTCTTCGCCATGTCCGTGGGGTTGGGGTGGTGGCGGACAAGGTAGAAAAACAAGGTTCGGTGCAACGGTGGCGCACACCGTTCGCCGATCGGGTGCCCGTCTATATTTGCCCGCCTTTTCGGGGACCCCTCCCCACACAAGGCGCGGTAGCTCAGCTGGTTAGAGCGCAGGATTCATAATCCTGAGGTCGGGAGTTCAAGTCTCCCCCGCGCTACGAAGGCCACCCCAACGGTGGCCTTTTTCGTTTCTCCCGGCTCACTGGATAGAGCGTCCCGATGCATCGGGAAGGTCGGGAGTTCAAGTCTCCCCCGCGCTACGAAGGCTACCTCAACGGTGGCCTTTTTCGTTTCTCCCGGCTCACTGGATAGAGCGTCCCGATGCATCGGGAAGGTCGGGAGTTCAAGTCTCCCCCGCGCTACGAAGGCCACCTCAACGGTGGCCTTTTTCGTTGGGAGGAGCCGAAGGGGGCGTGCTTTTGATCAGTAAACAAGCCACAGTACTGTCTTTGGAGTGTTTTGGGCATTGGTCGGTAGCTCAATGCACAAGCACTTTCAAAGCATCTGTAGCCTTGGGCCCGTAGCGCAAGAGGTAGAGGCCCGGCGGCAAGCCGCCGCGCTCGATGAGGATGGGGCCGCCTTGCCACTGCGGCACATCGGTGCGCACTAAGCGACCCAAGGCATCGTGCCAGACCAATTCCATCGAGCGCGACAAGTCGCTGGGGAGGTGCAGGAGGGCGGTGGTGGTGAGGGGGTTGGGGTGCAAGCGGGCTTCTGCCGGAACAATACCGACCTCTTCCACCCCAACAGCCCACCCACATGTATCCACGTAGTCGCCGCCGATCCATTTGGCAATGCGGTTGATGCTATCGGGCCCTGCCGAGGTGAAGGAGCCGCCCACGTAAAGCGTGTCGTGCCATTGGCCGATGCAACTGATGTCCGGGTAGAAATAGTCCTCCGGTATGAGGCCGCACCAGCGGTAACCGTCCCACTTGGCAATGCGACCGGTGTGTATACCACCGATCCTGTCAAAGCGGCCCACCACGTGCAGGGTGTCATTGATCCACTCCATACCGTAGATGGAAGGGTTGTACGCGCCCGCCGTGCCGCCAAGGAGATCGTCCCACTGGCTGCCATCCCAGGTAACAATGCCATTGCCGGGGTTATCCGGGTGGCCGCTGCCGTTGAAGTTGTTGAACGAACCAGCGATGTACAGCTTGCCATCGTGCACCTCCATCACGTTCACCGTGGACAATGCCCCCCTGAACCCGTTGCCCATGGGCACCCACGCGTTGCCATCGTAATAGGCGATGTCGTTGAAGCCGTTGCCTCCACCGAAGTTGCCACCAATGAACACTTGTCCGTTGTAGATGGCTACATCGTTGATGGCGTTGACACCAGCCCCGGTGTACAAGGGCGGTAGGTCATGGACTTCATGGAATTGAGTTCCATCCCAACGAGCCAGACTTTCCGCCTGTACCGTGTCGGCATAGTTGAACCAGCCCGCTACGTAGAGCCCATCCGGATACGCCCGCAAGTGGTAGACCGGGCCATCCACGCCGCCGAGCAGAGGCTGCCAATTGGTCCCGTCCCACCGCGCGATTCTTTGGGTGGTCGAGTTTCCGCTGTGAGTAAAAGTACCCCCAGCGTAGAGTTCACCGTTCCAGATAGCCATCGTCAACACAGGGCCACCACTCGCAATTGCAGAAGAACAGTTCCAAGGGCCAGCCGTTAAACCACAACCCATCGCTGAGAAGGCTGTTCCATCCCACTGGAGCACACCTGGCGAGAAAAGCGTTCCTTCTTCATTCCCCCCAAAGCTACCACCGAGGTAGAGGTTAATTGGATCTGCTGCGTCTACCACCAAGCATCTGGTCGCAACAGCAGCTGTGCCTACTCCGTTCGCGATCGGCGTAAAGAGCGATTGAGCGCTGCTACCTAGCAAGACCAGCAATCCGACAATGCTCAGAAAGGAGCGTCTCATTGTTGTTTGACAAAACGCACCGAACCAAGGTAAAGTGCCTTGGCATCAAAAACAGTTGCACTGTAGGAACCTTGCGCAAGAGACGCTACGCTCAGCGAACCGTGGGCATCCAGTTTCTCGCTGCGCACAACTTTTCCCAACGCATCATAGACCACCAAATCGTGGCCCTGGAGCACTTCTCCATTATGCAAGAACGTCACCCGGTCGTTACTGGTTGTGGGGAAGCAGACCAAGCCGCTTACAGTCGCTACAGGTTCGTCATCCACCCCAATGCTCAGGCCAGTGAGGTTCATGCGTGCCACGAAGCCATGGTAGATGTCGCCACCGTGCGCATAGGGCAATTGATCCTCGCACCACGATAGCGTTGCGCCGGGGCATGCGCGGTCCAGATCGGTGCCTCCGGTTGTGCCTACCCAATAGAGCGCTTCATTGTCCAGCAACACCAGGTCGTGGCCCCAGTCGCAGCCTTCAAAGCGGTACACTAGGTCGGAGTTGTTGTCGTTCGGTCCCCCGATATGGTCGTAGCGGCTGCCGTACACGCTGGCCCAGATCAAGTGCCTGTCGGCATCGAATCCCAGCAAGGTCACATCGGTTTGGTCGTTACCGGTGTTGGTGTCGAAATCCTTGTTGAAGAAGCCCCATGCGTATTCGGTAGGGAAGTCGTGCGGGTTGTTGGCCAGTCCTTGTTCCATGATGCCGAGCCCGTAAACCGTGCCGTTGCCGGTCATCTCCAGATCACCGAAGCGATTGATGGGGAAGGGGTGGTTTTGCCATGCCATGTATTCATCGAGTTCCATGAAGGTTGCCGCATCGTTGGCTTCATTCCCGTAGGTGGTGCTCCATTCCATGGTGCTTGAAGGGATGTGGATGTCAGCGTAGTACTGGTCCCACAGTTCCACCTCATCGTCAATGAATTCGCCGTTGGCCGGGTCGCAGATGTTCAGTTCACCCGCACTTGGCAGGCAATCCAACGTCACCAAGGGCTCTTCAGTGGTGTATCCCATCACGGTGGCTTGGTCCAGCGGATCGTTCACGGCCACGGCATGCAAGGCGCGCAAGCCATGGATGGTACTTCCTCTGCGGATCACCCCGTCGGGATTGAAGGCGATGTAGAATCCCGTGCTGTCACCCAGCACACCTTGAATGAAGTAGGTGCCCGTGGGGCCTGTGGGAATTGGTCCGGTGGTGCCGCCGACGAAGATGACATGCTGGTTCGCCAGGTTCCCGATGGCATCGTTGTCGAACGCGGCATCGTAGATGAGGTCGTTGCCAGCGCCGCCCCAGAGCGTGCTCCATTTCAAGTTGAAATTCTCGTCCAGCTTCATGATAAACCCATCCGTGCCACCACCGTTCGTCGTTTGCTGATAATCCCCCAGATCGCACATGGGGAATCCGGTCAGCACGCTGTTGCAATCGTTGTAGTCGCCATCGCTACTGGTAGTGGCACCGGCTAAGTAGATGTTGTTGGCAGCATCTTCGGTCACGGCAGTTACCATCTCATCTTCATCACCGCCGAAGTAGGTGCTGCGCAGCAAAGCTCCGTCGTCAGGGTTCACCTTTATGATCAAGCCATCAGTTGCGCCCTTCAATGTGCTCTGCCAGTAGGTGCCGTCCGCTGGGTCAACAGGTGGAAACATGATGATATCTTCACTGCCAGTCCAACCCGCAACATAAATCTCATTGTTGCTCGAGCGATGGATAACCGTCGGCTTTTCGTTGCCCGTTCCACCGAAGTACGTCATCCACCAAACGCGAGCATCGTTGTCCGGGTCGCCGGGTGCGTACTCGAAACGGCCGAAGACAAAATCATGGGAACCAGCGTGCGGTGTTGAGCCAGTATTCGCCGGGAAGGCATCGTCGGTGGTGTTGCCCGCCACCAAAAGGTCGCCGTCATCAGCGGAGGTGGCCGCACTGATGAACTCGTTCCCGCCACCACCGAGCGTGGTGCCCATACCCAATCCAACAGTGGTGCTCCAATCGAGATCGGCGACCGGACCAGCACCGGGCGGTGGTGGCATGCCGATCAGGAAGACCAAGGGCAACTGTGGATCATACGAATCCCAGACGAAGAAGAGCTTATCCCCATCAACATCCTCCTCCCATCCCGGCGCCCAGCCCAACGGATATACCGTGCTGCCATCGTACTGGTAGGCCACGGCCTTCTGGAACTCCAGGTAAGCTCCATTGATATAGGCCGTAACCTTTTCGGTAACGCTGTCTATCTCCAAGCTGTCCTGGCCTTGGAATCGCAGCACAATGGCATCCGGGTCGCCGCCGGGCAGTATCTCGTAGGCAAGCTTCGGTCCGCTGCTCCCACTGTACAGGTAGCAGTTGATGTATTCGTAGATGCCCTCGTACTTCACCATGCTGTAGCTGGTCACATTGGTGGCCCCGTCGGGTGCCGTATGCGGGTAGTAGTAGTTGGCCACACCGGGGCGCTCGTCCTCGAATACCGGGTCGATCTCCAGTGAGGCTTCTTCACCTGCCGGTATGATGTCCACCCGGTGCAGCGTGTCCTGCGTTCCAATGGTGAAGCTTAATCGGCTGCCGAACCCCGGCCAAACAATGATGGGGCTGCCTTCGCCCTTGGCCGCTACATCGGGTCGTGGGTCGCCGTTCGTGTCCACGATCCAGTTGTCGTTCAGCCGCCAACCGATCGCGGGGTTGTAGGGGTCGTTGTAGAGGTCGACGTACTGGGCACTAACTGTTGCACTGATCAGGGATGCCATGAGGAAAAGAACGTGACGCATGGGTGTGGTATTTAGGCATGACGAAGTGAACCAACCTTCAGGGCCTCCGCAATACCCAGTTCAGGGTATTTTGACGAACGGTTGGTGCTACTTTGCCCAGCGAAATGCACTATCGATCGTTCGCCTTTCTGTTGCTGCTCTCTGCCTGCACCACCCCCTTCACATCCAACGACCGCACCGCCATCGCCTCCGTCATGTCCGCCCAGGAGAAGGCTTGGGATGCAGCCGATATCGAAGGCTTTATGGACGGCTATTGGGATGAGGTCTGCTTCTTGGGCAAGACCAGTCAGAACTGCGGCCGCGATCCGGTGACCGCCCGCTACAAGCGCAGCTACCCCGATGCCGCCGCAATGGGCAACCTCACCTTCGGCACCATTGAAGTGCTGCCCGCAGGCGAGGACCACGCCTGGTGCACCGGCACATGGCGCCTGGAACGCACGGCCGATACGCTCAGCGGCCGCTTCAGCCTGCTGTGGCAGCGGCGCGGGGAGGAGTGGCGCATCCTGCGCGATCATTCGGATTGACGCGCTCCGTGCGCAACTTGCGGCGCTCCCCCTCGGGCGGGGCCACCACGCATGATCACCTACATCATCATCGGCATCACTGTAATTGTGTCCATGCGCGCTATGCAGGACCGGCCCATGATGGAAAAGCTCCTGTTCGAGCCGTTCCAAGTGGAGCACCGCAAGGAGTGGTACCGCTTCATCAGCCATGCTTTCGTGCACGCCAACGGGCCGCACCTCTTCGTGAACATGTTCGTGCTGTGGATGTTCGGCCGGAAGGTGGAGCATCAGTTGTCCGCTTTCACCGGCATGGAACTCACTGTCTTCCTGCTGTTGTACTTGGGCGCCGCCATCGTGGCCGCCGTGCCGGGTTTCCTGCGCCACCGCAACAACCCCGAGTACCGGGCGGTGGGGGCCAGCGGTGCCGTGGCCGCGGTGCTCTTCGCCAGCATCGTCATCGACCCGTTGGACGAGCTTTATCTCTTCGCCATTCTGCCGTTGCCCGGCTGGTTGATGGGCATCGGCTACCTGGTGTACGAGTACGTCCAGGACAAGAAGGCCCATGGCCGCATCGCGCACGACGCGCATTTCACCGGGGCGTTGTTCGGTGTGCTCTTCATGGCCGCCGTCGAGCCGCGCCTGCTCACCACCTTGGTGCAACGCATCGTAGGCGCATGAGCAAGGGCGCCGTTCTCCTTGACCGCGATGGCGTGGTGAACCGCGAGCGCGGCGAGCATACCTGGCGACTGGAGGACTTCGAGATCCTGCCCGATGTGGTGGAGGCCCTGCGGCGTTTGCATGCCCGTGGAATACCGGTGGCCATCATTACCAACCAGAGCGGCATCGGCCTGGGTCTTTACGGCGAAGCCGAGGTGGAAAAGCTGCACGGCTATCTTCACGACCGCCTCGCCGAAGCCGGGGCGCCCACGCCGTTGATCCTGCATTGCCCGCACCACCCGACGAACGGCAAGTGCCTGTGCCGCAAGCCGGGCCATTTGCTCGTGCAGCGAGCCATGGCCTTGTTGGGGGCCGATCCCTCGGCCACCCTGTTCATCGGTGACCGCGACCGCGATGTGCAGGCCGCTGAGGCCGCCGGTGCCAAGGGACTTTTGGTGGAAGCGAACACCGCGCTGTTGCCCGTGCTCCAGCGCGCCGAACTACTTGCTGTATGAGGCCTTGGGCGATCGTGAACGGGGAGCTGGTGGAGGGCGACAAGCCCGCCGTGCTGATGGACAACCGTGCGTTCCACTACGGCGATGGCGTGTTCGAGAGCATCCGTGTGATCAATGGCAAGCCGTGCTTCCTCGATGCGCATTGGACCCGCAGCCAGGAGGGCTTGAAGGCGCTGCACATCGATGCGCCCAAGCACTTGGACCAACGATCGCTGGCCGAACGCATTGAACTGCTGGTGCAGCGCACCGGCATCCTCAGTGGCCGCTGCCGATTGACGCTCTTCCGCGAGGGCACGGGGTATTTCCGCCCGGAACAGAACAAGTGCGGCTACACGATCGAACTGCATCCGCTCACGCATGAGAACTACCGACTGAACCATGAGGGCCTCACGGTGGACATATGGCCGGAAATGCGTAAGCCGGTGAACATGCTCAGCGTGCACAAGACGCTCAACTGCCAGTACTACATCATGGCAGGCCTGTGGAGCCGCGAGCGCAACTTGGATGAGTGCCTCTTGCAGAACGACCGCGGCAACATCATCGAGAGCAGCAGCGGCAACCTCTTCATCGTGAGCAACGGTGTGCTGTACACGCCTTCGCTGAGCGACGGCTGCTTGGGCGGTGTGATGCGCATGCAGGTCATAAACCTGGCGCTGAGCACGGGCATGAAGGTGTACGAGTGCTCGCTGAACCCGCAGAACCTGCTCGCGGCCGACGAGCTCTTCTTCACCAACGCCGTGCGCGGCATCCAATGGGCCGGGGCCTACCGCACGAAGCGGTATGCGCACCGCACTGCGCTCCACTTGGTGGACCTTCTGAACAAGTCGCTGGGCGCCGCTAGTTGAGCGTCGGGTCCTCGGGGAATCCCGCGAGCGCGGCGTATTCACCACCCATTGAACGCAGCGTTTCCGCCCATAGGTCATCGCGCTTGGTGCCCATGATGCGCGGCTTGGTGCTTTCGCCCACCAGCCAGGAGCGCTGCTGCATCTCGTTGCTCAGTTGGTCCTTGCCCCAGCCGCTGTAGCCCACGAAGAAGCGCACGTGTTTGGCCAGGCGCGGGTCGGCCGTGAGGATCCCTTGCAGCTGCTCGAAGTCGCCGCCCACCGAAACACCGGCCACCACTTCCTGACTTCCCTCGAGCCGCGCACCGAACGTGTGCAGGTAGTAGAGGTTGCCGCTTTGCACCGGACCACCGATGGCCACACGTGTCTTGATGGGCGGGAAGCCCTCCACCAGATCGCTGATCTGCAGGTCGATGTACCGGTTGAGCACGAAGCCGAAGGATCCTTCGCTGTCGTGGTCGCACAGGAGCACCACGGTGCGGCGGAAGTAAGGGTCCGGCAGATAAGGCCCGCTCACGAGCAGCCGTCCGCGCTTGGGGTCAAGCTGGTTCAACGGGTCCAGTTCGAGCGGATCCTTGGCCATGGTCCGGGACAAGTTATGCGAAGCGGAAAGGTGCCCCGAAAGGGATAACGGTCATGTGACGGTCCGGTTGCGCGGATACCTTCGGCCGAAAGCGATCCCGGATGGACCCCGTGAATGGCATGCAGGTGGACCTGCGGAACAACTACGGTAAGGATGCACTGAGCGAGAAGGAGGCGGGCGACGACCCCATCGCGCTTTTCGGCCGATGGCTGCAACAAGCAAAGTCGCAGAACGTGCCCGAGTACAACGCGATGGCATTGGCCACCTCGGGGGCGGATCATTTGTCGTGCAGGATGGTGCTGCTGCGGTCGTTCGATGCCGAGGGCTTCGTGTTCTTCTCCAACTACAACAGCCGCAAAGCCTCGGACCTGGAGTCCGATACGCGGGCTGCACTCACCTTCTTCTGGCCTCAGCTCGAACGGCAGGTACGGATCGAAGGCCGGGGTGAACGCGTGGAAGCCGCCATGAGCGATGCGTATTGGGAACAACGCCCGCGCGAGAGCAGGATCAGTGCCTGGGCCAGTGATCAGAGCATGCCGGTCGCTTCGAGGGAACGATTGATGGAACGCTATGCCCGCTGGGAAGAACGCTTCACGGATGCTGATGTTCCGCGTCCGTTCCATTGGGGCGGCACCCGTGTGCGGCCGTTGCGCATCGAGTTCTGGCAGGGTGGTGCCGATCGCATGCACGATCGTATCGTCTTCGAGCGCCGCACCCACGATGGTTGGGACCGGTCGCGGCTGCAGCCATAGAGCCTGTTCAGGATCTCCGCATTCGCCTCCGCAATGGTCTTTGGCGACCATACTTCGTTGCGGAAACCGTCACGTAGCACCGGCTATGCTCCGGTTCCGCGCCTCGTCTGGCCGCCAAATCCTCATCGCTCGCCTCAAAAGGGGAGATCCTGAACAGGCTCTAAGGTGCCAAAAGCGGAAGGCCCCGATGTGGGGCCTTCGCTCTGTAGCAGCAACTGCTCACTTCTTCTTCTTGGCTGCCGCCTTCTTCTTCGGTGCGGCTTTCTTGGCGGCCTTCTTTACCACCTTCTTCGCGCCGGCCTTCTTGGCGTTGGCCACGCGTGCGCGCTTGCTCGGGCGGCTCTTGCCGCGGCTGCCGATGGTGCGCTTTCCTTTCTTCGTCTTCTTATCTCCTTTGCCCATTGTAAGGGTGTTTAGGGGTTTGAACAAAAGTACCCGTGCATCGGGCGGATCACGTTCGATCGCACCTCTCCCTTTCCACCGTGCACTGTTCATGGTGTGGCACGGATCGCTCACGCTGCTCCGCTCTCACGCTTATTGGAACGTTCGCGCAACCGCTCTTCGATGAGCGACGCATGATGCCGCGTCTTGCGCGCCCATTCGATCTTCAACTTCAGCAGGTCGGCAGTGCTGAGTTGCCACGGCACGTTGCTCGCGCGCAACCGTTCCGTTACGTTGAACAGCACGATGGCCGCACTGACGCTGATGTTGTAGCTCTCCGTGAAGCCGTGCATGGGGATGCGCACGCGGGTGTCCGCCGCAGCCAGGAGCTGGTCGCTGAGGCCTTGCAGTTCGGTGCCGAAACAGAACGCGATCGGTGTGCTGATGTCGAGGTCCTTCAGATCCACACTGTTGCCGTGCGGTGAGGTGGCGGCGATGCGGTAGCCCTGTTCGCGCAGCCGCTTCACGCAATCCATGGTGTTGTTGGTGCCCTCGCGCCAGCGTTGCAGGTCCACCCACTTGCTGCTGCCCAGGGTCACGTCAGGGTTCAAGGTGTACTTGTTGCGGTTCTCGATGATGTGCAGGTCCTGCACACCGAGCAGATCGCAGGTGCGCACCACGGCGCTGGCATTGTGGCTCTGGTAGATGTCCTCCAGCACCACCGTGACATGTCGCGTACGCATGGGCGCGATGCGATCGAACAGTGCGCGCTTGTTGTCAGTGATGAACGCGCCGAGCTGCGCGTAGAGTTCTTCGTCGGTCATCGGTGGCCGAAGGTGTGCAAAAAGAAAGGCCCCTCTTGCGAGGAGCCTCTCCAGTGTCCGCAGGACGGGCAGCTTACTTCAGCTTCTTGCTGAGTTCAGCACCGGCCTTGAACTTCACCACCTTCTTGGCAGCGATCTTGATCTCCTTGCCCGTTTGCGGGTTGCGGCCTTTGCGGGCCTTGCGCTGCGTCACCGAGAAAGTGCCGAAGCCTACGAGAGCCACGCGGTCACCTTTCTTCAGGGCCTTGTGGGTGTTGTTCACGAAGGCGTCGAGGGCGCGCTTCGCATCAGCCTTCGAGATCTTCGCCTCGGCGGCCACGCTTTCGATCAGTTCTGCTTTGTTCATCTGACTTGGGTTTTGGGCGGACCGGTGGTTTGTTGCGGTCCGGGGTCAAATGTAGCCGGAGAGCCGCGCCCGTCAAGGGTTTCCGGGGCTCCCGCCGGAGAATGTTGAAAAAACAGGGGGTTTGTTGATAACTCCTCCTGTAATCCGCTGCCAGTGCGGGTTCCAGGAACGGCCTCGCCAGGCTTTTCAGGGTTGCGTCCAAAGGGTGCCCGCATCCACCGGCACGCGGTCCGAACCATCGAAGAAGGGGGCTTGCACGCTGATGACACGCAGCGGCCCATCGCCGGAAACCTTTACTGCATGCGGTGTTCCGCGTGGTATGGCGATGAACGAACCAGGCGCGATGGCGAAGATGCTGTCGCCCAAGAGCATGGTTCCGCTGCCCTCCAGCACATGCACATGCTCCGTGTGGTGTGCGTGCAAGTGGGGCCTCACACCACCTTGGATGCACAGCAGGAAGGAGGTGGAAAGACTGTCGTTGCTCAACGTCCTGCTGCGCACGGAACCCTCGCCGGGCGGGCATTCCAGAGCACTGGATGAGAGAACGGCCTGCGCGCGCATGGCTGTGGAAGTCATGACGAACGTCAGTGCCGTGAGGAATGTTCCGGTGTTCATCGCAAGGTGATGGATTGATCGACAGCGATGCCGCGCGCGAGATCGGCAGCGGACATCCGGCGCTTGCCTTCCAACTGCACTTCGATCAATCGCAACCAGCCATCACCACAAGCCACCAGCATTCCTTCGCGATCCAATTGCACGGTTCCAGGTACAACGGAGGATGATGGTCCGGACGACGCGAGGGATGTGCGCAGCACCTTGAAGTGCATCTTGCGGTCACCTTGGTGCCATTCCGTCCACGCGCCCGGATAGGGGCTCAGTCCGCGGATGTGGTCGTGCACACGGGTAGTATGGTGTCGCCAATCAATTCGGCAGTTCTCCGGTGCAAGCTTGGGTGCGGACCTGAGCACGACATTGGCATCGGCCTGTTGTGGTTGGCGTTGGATCGTTCCGTCCAGCACGTGTTGAACGGTCCGTGCAAGCAGTTGGCCACCCATCGCGGCCAGACGGTCGTGCAGTTCACCTGCGGTCTCGTTCGGGCCGATGGACAACGTCTCGCGCATCAGCACATCGCCGGTATCGATCTCGTGACGGATGAAGAAGGTGGTGGCGCCCGTGGTCGTTTCGCCATTGATGACCACCCAGTTGATCGGCGCGGCGCCACGGTATTGCGGCAGCAAGGATGCGTGCAGGTTGATGGTGCCCAAGCGTGGCATGTTCCAAACCGCTTCCGGCAACATGCGGAATGCCACCACCACGAACAGGTCGGCACCGAGCCCGGCCAGCTGCCGGTGGAAGTCAGGGTCGCGCAGCTTGACCGGCTGGAACAGCGGAAGACCAAGTTCCAGCGCCCGTGCCTTCACCGCGCTTCCTTGCAATTGACGTCCCCGGCCCGCCGGTTTGTCCGGGGCGGTGACAACGCCAACGACATCGACGTTGGCCTTTACCAACGCATCCAACGAACGCACCGCGAATTCGGGCGTTCCCATGAAGACCACTTTGCGGGACGTGCTCATCGGGGAGCGAAGGAATGCTCCGGATGCACACGGAAACGGTAGGGCAGCAGCGCATCATCACCAGCGTAGTCAACACCGATGCGAGGACCGACCAGGATGTCCGATGTGGGCACGACAATCCCATGGTCTTCGAGCCGCACGGTGCCGGAGAGCAGGTCCATGCCGTTATGTTGTAGCGTGATGCCCAATGCGGTCGTCAACTTTCCCGGGCCACCGCTCAACTCGCCGAACGACATGCCCTTTGCTTTCGGACCTCTTCGGCTACGCATCAGTGCTTCGCCATGCAGGGGTTGCAGTGCGCGAACGAGCACGGCGTGCGGTACATCGCGATGGTTCGTTACCACGTTGAAGAGGTCGTGGATGCCGTAGCACTTGTACACGTATGCGATGCCGCCAGGTGCGTACATGTTCTCGTTGCGGGCGGTGCGCCGCCCAGCGTAGGCATGCGAGGCGCGGTCGGTTGCACCAGCATACGCTTCCGTTTCGGTGATGATCCCGCTGGTGAGCGTTCGGCCTCTTCCGGTAACGAGCACCTTGCCGATCAGATCACGCGCGATCCGTACCACATCCGTTTGCAGGAAGAAGTCCCGCTCAAGCACCTTGCTCATCGGCCAACCAGCGCGCTTGGTGAAGGTCATCGTCGGTGGCGTTCAGCGGGGTGGAAGCTGTCGCGGCATCCTGATGCGCTCGTGCCTTGCAACGGTCGCACCGCCCGCAATCGGCTCTGGCCTGCTCCCCGAAATACTCCAATGCCGCGCGCTCCCTGCACCTCGTCTTGGGCGAAGCCAGCGCGATCATCGCGGTCAACCGGTCGGTGGCGCGCTGCTTACGTTCGGCGAGGGCTGCGGGGTCGAGCATCAATCGTTGGGCATCGCGACGAGGCACAAGCAGCGTTGCCGAAGGTGCTTCGCTGGCCGATTGGTAGTGCAGAATGCCCAGCTTCTGCAGTTCCAGCAGGCGCTCCTTCACCGTGGAAGCGCTCCATTCCAGGTGTTTTGCCAGTCGCAGTTCCTCGACGATGGAGGCTTCCTCGAAGAGGCCGCCGTAGAGCCGTAGCAATCCTTCGAGCAATGGTCCCAGTCGTGCATCGCGCAGGCGCAAATCGTACACGGTGTTCGATGAAGCGCGCATGAACACACGCGAGGGCGAGTGCACACCATCGCTCAAGGAAAGGTCGCCGTTCAGTTCGAGCGCTTTCATGGCGTTCATCACCGCGGCGGGTGTCTGTGCACTTCGCTCGGCCAGGCCGCGCAGGTCGAGCTCGTAGGTTTCGAATTGCCCGGCGCCCAGCGCAATGCGGTGCATATCGGCGAAGGCTTGGTACACGAGCCGCACTTGTGCAAGCGTGGGGAAAGAGCTCTCCAGCTTCTGCGCGGCGCGCTCGCGGTCGCCTGGCCCAAGTAACAGGAAGGCATGGCTCGGCTGTCCATCGCGACCGGCCCGTCCGGCTTCCTGGTACCAGCTTTCGATGTCGGGCGGCAGTTCCATGTGCACCACGGCGCGCACATCGCCCTTGTCGATGCCCATGCCGAACGCGTTGGTGGCCGCCACGAAGCGCACTTCGCCCTTGCTCCATGCCTGTTGCACGGCATCGCGATCTTCCATGCGCATGCCAGCGTGGTAGGCCGACGCGCTCACGCCGTTCTCACGCAGCAGTTGCGACAAACGCACGGTGCCCTTGCGATCGCGCAGGTAAACGATGCCGCTGCCCGGTACGCGCTCGGCAATGCGCAACAGCTTGCCGATCTTGTCTTCTCCGTACGCCACCCACAACGCCAGTTCCGGGCGCGCGAACGGGGCACGGATGCAACGGCCATCGACGAACGCCAGCCGTTGCATGATATCGTCCGCGACCTGCTGAGTGGCTGTTGCCGTGAGCGCGAGCACGGGAACGGCCGGGTAAAGCGCGCGGAACTCCGGGATGGCCATGTACGTGGGCCGGAAGTCATAGCCCCACTGGCTGATGCAGTGCGCTTCGTCCACCGCAATGAGCTTCACCGGAAGTCGCGGTGCCCGCGCGCGGAAGAGATCAGTTCGGAGGCGTTCAGGGCTCACATACAGGAACGAACACTTGCCGTGCACGCATGCCTCGAGCGTGTTCTCCATCTCCGCATAGCCCATACCACTGATCAACGCCTTCGCCGGAATGCCCTGTTTGCGCAAGCGGTCCACTTGGTCCTTCATCAATGCGATGAGCGGCGATACCACCACGCAAAGGCCGCCCATGGCCAGCGCTGGAACTTGGTAGCAGATGGATTTTCCTCCGCCCGTGGGAAGCAGCGCCAAGGTGTCCCGACCAGCAAGCGCGCTCCGTATCACATCCTCCTGCACTGGCCGGAACGCGGAATAGCCCCAGTGTTCTTGCAGGACCTGATGGATGTCACGCATGTTCAGCGGTTGTTATCCTTTGTGCCCGGGCTGCGTAGAACGTGCGTCGCGCCTACCTTCGGGCCGGACCGAAGTACGCAAACGCACAGAGAACATGAGCAGTGCCAGCACAACCGTGAAGATCGCAAAGCATCCCGTGGCGCAAAGCCGCCTTTCCGGCATCGACCTCGAGACCGTGGTATTCGGTCGTGTCTTCAGTGATCACATGTTCGTGATGGACTACCGCGACGGTCAGTGGCATCAGCCTTCCATCCAGCCTTACGGCAAGATGGAGATGAGCCCGGCCCTCATTTCGCTCCACTACGGCCAGAGCATATTCGAAGGGCAGAAGGCGTACCGCCAGGAGAACGGTAAGGTGGCCATCTTCCGTCCGGCGGACAACATCAAGCGCATGAACTTCAGTGCGCACCGCATGTGCATGCCGGCCATCCCCGAGGACATCTTCATGGAAGGCATGCTCGAATTGGTGCGCATGGACCACAAGTGGGTGCCGCGCGATCCGGAGGGTGCGCTGTACCTGCGTCCGTTCATGTACGCGAGCGATGAGTACGTGGGCGTGCGCCCGAGCGACTCGTACCGCTTCATTATTTTCACCTGCCCTGTTCGCGGCTATTACAAGGATGCTGTGCGCGTGAAGATCGAAACGGAATACAGCCGTGCGTTCCAAGGCGGAACGGGCGCGGCGAAGTGCAGCGGCAACTACGCGGCTTCGTTGTACCCTGCGAAACTGGCGGCCGACAAGGGTTTCCACCAGTTGCTCTGGACCGACGGTGAGACGCACAAGTACTTCGAGGAGAGCGGCACGATGAACGTGTTCTTCCGCATCGGCGACACGTTGCTGACTCCCGCCACCAGCGGTACGATCCTGGAAGGCATCACACGCGACAGCATCATCCAACTGGCCAAACGAGAGGGTATAGACATGCAGGTGCGCCGTGTGAGCGTTGACGAAGTCACCGTTGCGATCCGCAAAGGCACCTTGAAGGAGGCGTTCGGCGCAGGCACCGCAGCGACGATCGCCCACATCGCCAGCATCGCGTACGGCGACGAGGAGTATATGCTGCCGAAGCTTGATGACAACAGCATGAGCAATCGCTTGGGCAAACAGCTCGACGACATCCGCCGCGGCCGCGGCGCAGATCCCTTCGGGTGGATGGTGGACGTTGGTGCTTGAACCTGGACCTCTATCAGTCGTCCACTGCTAGGCGAAGACTCTTCGGGCGACGACTCGAACCGCCGACGCTGACCGAGTAGATACCTCGCTTTAGTGACCCGACATCGATCAGGAAGGATGGCGGCACTGACCCGGTTGCGCATACGCGACCAGTCGCATCCACTATCGTGTATGCTGATCCAGCCAGTTTACCTGCACCCTGCACAGAAACGAACGAGCTGCCACCGGTCGGATTCGGAACGATCCGGGCGTTCATCTCGGCGGGTGCTTCTTCCAAGCCGACAAAACCACTGCACACCGCCGTGTAGTTGGTGTCGGCATAGTAGGCAGCGCTGTTCACATCAACGCCGTTCACCAGCACCTTGGGGGCAATGAACAATGTGTCGTGATAGAACGCCAACGACGTTACGTACAAGTTCGGGCCAGCCGGTAGGCCGCACCATTGCTGGCCATCCCATGAAGCCACGAAGGGGGCCGGGACATTGCCCGCGTATTTGAAGGTCCCAGCGGCCCACAGCCGCCCATTGTGTACCTCCAGATCCGAGGCGCCAACGAGGTATTGATAGTTATTGCCATCGCCTTGGAACCCGGTGCCCACCGGATGGAATGCAGTGCCATCCCAACGCATAATGCCGTGCCCGGCATTGCCAGCGGCTATCGGGATGGAACCGCTCACGTACAGCTGGTCCTGGAATACGGCCAATGAACGGCCCGCGCCGAACCCTCCGAGTATCCCGGTGCTCACAGGTTTCCATTCATTGCCGTCGAGGTAAACCAAGTCCTTGTACGGAGTGCCGTTGATGTTGATGGCACCGGCCCCGTAAAGCGTGTCGCGCCAGAGTGCCAAGTCCTGCCAAATCGGTGGCGAACTGGCGTCCAGGTTACCGACCGGCACCCATGCATTGCCCTGCCGTTTGGCGATCCCTTGCACTGCTTGGCCATCTACGGAATCCATGGCGCCGATCATGTACAACTCATCGTTCAAGACACATAGCCGGTACACCCCGGAACTCCAAGTTCCTAGGCTGCCGTAAGGGTGCCATTGGCCACCGTGATACGCCGCAATCGACTTGTACGGCAATCCGCCGACCTCGGTAAACCAGCCACCGACAACCAGAGTGTCGTGCCAATTAACCACCGAGTTGGGTCTGTTATTGAAGGTGCCAAGTGTGTCCCATTGACCATTCTTGTACACGCTCACCACCTGGTCACTGAAATCGTTGTCTCCGTTCTGAGATGACTCACCGCAGTAATAAAGAGCATCGCCAACCGTGTCCAGGCAGATGTTAGTGACCTCGTCGGTTTCTACTTGCAGGCCCGCAGCTGTCCACTGGGCACTGCACGTTAGTGTGGCGGCAAGCGAACCGAAAAGGCCGGACTTGCGCAGGGTGTGCGAGATCATGGCCGAATGGCCTTGTGGGCAATACCATTCGCCACCAC